>CAZCBJ010000093.1:0-14218 GCA_964496705.1 uncultured Anaerolineaceae bacterium
CGCTGAAGCCAATTCCATGCCTGCAAGGTTAGCTGCTCAGGATTCCCTGGGCCGAGCCCCAGTAGAGTAATGCCTTTCATCTACCCTCCGTGGTAATTACGCTTAAATAAAAAGGCCTCTGATTTCTATCATGGAATACCATCCATCATAGAAATCCTGGCCTTTTCAACTAGAAACTGGATCGATCAGCGTTTGGTGTAGGTCGGAGCCTTGCGAGCGCGTTTGAGGCCCGGCTTCTTGCGTTCTTTAATGCGCGGATCGCGGGTGAGAAGGTTTTCCTTGCGCAGCATGGGCACAAATTCGCCGTTCATCTTGACCAGCGCGCGAGCCAACCCCAATTGCACAGCAATCGTCTGACCAGAAACGCCACCGCCGTTGACATGCACCGTTACATCGTAAGTGGCGCGGTCATGACCAACAGCCTGAAACGGGATCAAAATGTTGGCAGCATCTCCCAAACGTGGGAAATATTCTTCCAAGGGCCGGTCGTTAACAAGGAAAGTCCCGCTGCCGTTCATCACGCGCACACGAGCAGTGCTTTCCTTGCGTCGGCCAATACCTTCAAAATATTGAACAGGCATGTTGTCTGACTCCTTTATTCAACAGACTTTGGGTTCTGAGCTTGATGTGGATGCTCATTCCCACTGTATATCTTCAAACGTTTGATCAGGCGGCGTCCCAGCTTGTTGTGCGGCAGCATGCCCCACACAGCGGCGCGGATCACCCGGTCAGGATGAACGCGCATCTGAGTGCGTAGAGATACCGTCTTCAGTCCACCCGGATAGTTCGAATGGCGATAATAAAACTTGGTATCCAAGCGCTCATTGGTCAGGCGAAGACGGCTGGCATTTACCACCACGACCATATCGCCCAGCTCAACGCCGGGGGTGAATTCTGGTTTATGTTTTCCAAGCAGAAAATGGGCTATCTGAGTCGCCAGGCGGCCCAATCCCTGATCGTTGGCATCCACCAGCAACCATTGGGGTTCAATTTTCCCTTTCGGGACGTAAGTTTTCTCCACAGTCACTTCTCCACTTACAGCAAATTCTCTATCTATGATTTCTTTTTCCTACACTTGTCTCTCGTCGTACCAAACTCGCCATAACACCAGCCCGGATGGCTCAGCCATTCCCGGGGAAAGCGGCCGGGCTTCTTGAACAGACTGTCGCAGCTCCTCCTGGCTCAGGCGGGCTTGCCCCACCAGCACCAGACTGTGAACCATCCGGCGCACCATGTGGTACAGAAAGGCATTGCCGGTGATTTCAACCTTCCAACCGTCTGGCTCCGGCAACCAGGCCACCTGGTGGATCCGGCGCACGGTGTGTCCGCCGGGTTTGGGCGGAGCCCCGAATGCGGAGAAATCTGCCTCGCCGGGAAATTCATCAGCCGCCGGGAGCATCGTTTGGGCATCTACCGCAGGCCACACCCGCCACGCATACCGCTCACGCAACGGGTCGCGGTATGGTGAACAGAAGAAGGTGTAGCGGTAAGTCCTCGCCCGGGCAGCATAGCGCGGATGAAAATCATCCGGCACCATCTCCACCGCCCGTACAGCCGTATCCACAGGCAAATTGGCGTTCAATGCTTTGGAAAGGTCAACTGAACTATGCGCCCATTCCAAATCAAAGGTCACCACCTGCCCGGCTGCGTGCACACCCGTGTCGGTGCGCCCGGAAGCCAGGATGGACGTCCCTCGCCAGCCCAGTTTCTTTAGGGCTGCCTCGAAAACACCCTGGACGGTGCGCGCCTTTCCCTGCTTCTGGAAGCCTTGAAAGTCTGTTCCGTCGTAAGCAAGCGTAATTTTGTAACGTGCCATTCCAACCGGACACTTTCCGGTGGATTATTCCTCGACCAGCTCCAACAAAACCATTTCTGCCGCATCACCCAGACGCGGACCGAGTTGGAACAGTCTAGTGTAACCGCCTTTGCGATTGGCATAGCGGGGGGCAATATCATCGAACAACTTTTTGACAATTGCTGCGTCGTTGCCCAATTTTGCGGCAACCAGGCGCCGCGCGTTCACCTTCTCAATCTCTGTGCCTTTGCTGCTGTTGCGAGCCAGCGTGATCAACCGCTCGGCCTCACTGCGGATGGACATCGCCTTGGCGCGGGTGGTTTTGATGCGCTCATGGGTGAACAACTGACGGATCATCGTCCGTCGCAGCCCCTGACGCTGGTCTTTGGAGCGACCTAATTTATATCCTGATACTTGATGTCGCATCTCCCATTTACTCCGTTATGTTTTCGTCTTGCAAAAAGCCCTTTTCAACCATCCTCAGGCGCAGTTCATCCAGGCTCTTTTCACCAAAATTGCGGATGGACATCACCGCTTCTTCACCCTTATCCAGCAGCTCAAGCACATCACCCACCGTTGTGATTCCTGTGCGTTTCAGTGAATTGAACACACGCACCGAAAGGTCCAGGTTCTCGATGGGCGTTTCTGCAGCCTCGCTGGTTAAGCGGCTGCTGGAAACTTCCTTTTCAACGCTCAGGCTGAGGATTTCTTCACTGATACCGGCGACAAAGCGCAAGTGTTCGATCAAAATGGTAGAAGCCCTGCCCAATGCATTTTCGGGGGTAATGGTGCCGTCCGTCCATATTTCCATGATCAGGCGGTCGTAATTGGTGCTCTGCCCTACCCGGGCAGAAGCGACCGTCCAGTTCACCCGTTTGACCGGACTAAAAATGGCATCCACGGGCATTTCACCGATGGGTAACCTGCCCGTTCGCTCGTTTGCCGGAGAATAACCCCGGCCGCGCTCAACGACAAATTCGATCTCCAGGCGCGCTTTGGGGTTGTCGACGTTAAACAACTCCAGCTCAGGATTGACGATTTCAACCTCTGGCGGGCATTGAATATCCGCCGCTGTGACCGTCCCACCGCCGCGTACATCCAAGTGCAGATTTGCTGATTCAACATCATGCAAAATCATGCGGACCTGTTTAATCTGAAGGCTGACCTGGATCACATCTTCGCGAACGCCCGGAATATCGCTGAACTCATGCAATACATCCTGGATGCGCATGGATGTCACTGCTGCGCCTTCCAAAGAAGACAGCAGAACACGACGCAGCGCATTCCCCAGGGTGACGCCATAGCCAGGCTCAAGCGGAGAAATCATAAACTTTCCGTAGTTGCGAGCTTCAGCTTCCCGATCTACTTTGGGTGTTACCATGTTTCCTAATGTTGACACGTTGTCCTCTTCCCCGATGCACCCTGTGAAACCGCGCATCGGACTAAGAAAGGTTACCGTGAGTAATACTCAACGATCAACTGCTCGTTGAGATTACCGTCTATTTCTGCGCGCTCGGGCATGCGTAAAACACGCCCCGACAACGATTTGACATCGCGGTCGATCCACATCGCGCAATTGCGCTTCTCGGCGATCTCAGGCAGCTCGTGGAACAAAGTGGTCTTCCGGGACTTCTCGCGGATGGTGACCACGTCCCCCGGTTTGAGGATCATGGAAGGGATGTCGCTGCGGATGCCGTTGACCATAAAATGGCCATGTGAAACCATCTGGCGTGCCTGGCCGCGATTTTCCGCCAGACCCATGCGATAGACCACGTTGTCAAGGCGAAGTTCCAAAATTTGCAGTAGATTTAGACCGGTCATACCGCGCCGCCGCATAGACACCGCGAAGTAACGGCGGAATTGGCGTTCCAGGATACCGTACACCCGGCGAGCCTTCTGCTTGGCGCGAAGCTGGCGCGCATAATCTGATTCACGCTCGCCGCGACCCTGACGCGTGCGGCCGTGCTCACCGGGGATGAATCCCTTGTGCTCAAAGGCGCACTTCGGCGTGTAGCAGCGCTCGCCTTTCAAAAACAATTTTTCACCTTCTCTCCGACACAATTTACAGGCCGGACCAATATATCTTGCCATAACTATCTTCCCTCTTTCTGTTTAGACGCGACGTTTCTTGGGCGGCCGGCAGCCGTTATGCGGCACCGGAGTCACATCGGAAATCGAGCGCACTTTGATGCCAGTTGCCTGCACAGCGCGAATCGCAGATTCACGACCGGGGCCGGGACCTTTGATGATCAGATCCACTTCCTGAACACCCATCTGCTGAGCGGCTTTAATCGCTTGCTCAGCAGCCAGACGAGCCGCAAAAGGCGTGCTCTTCCGACTGCCCTTGAAACCAGCCGACCCAGCACTCCCCCAGCACAGTGAATTGCCCTGCATGTCAGTGATGGTCACGATGGTGTTATTGAAAGAAGCATACACATGCACTTGTGCTGTTGATAAAGTACGCTTTGCTTTGCGCGTGGAGGCACTGCGCCGCGTCGCACGAACATTTTGAGCCATAATTCCTCGCTATTACCTCTCGTTTAAATCTTTTTCAGGCTTCCGCTTAGCACTCATCTTCCACTGATCAGGCTGCCGCTGGGAGGGAAGGTCCCAACCCGACCAAAGCAGATGACAGCGCAGCGATTATTTCTTGCCGCCTCGTCGGCGACCGCGCCCCGCAACGGTCTTTTTGGGACCTTTGCGCGTGCGCGAATTGGTGCGCGTATTCTGACCGCGAACGGGAAGGCTGCGACGATGACGCAGACCCCGGTAGCAACCGATCTCGATCAACCGCTTGATGTTCATCTGAACTTCGCGGCGCAAATCACCTTCAACCTTAAAATTTTTCCCGATGTACTCGCGCAGCAGGTTGACTTCGCTTTCAGTCAAATCCTTGACGCGCGTATCCGGATTAACCCGCGTAGCCGAAAGGATTTCGTCCGAACGGGTGGGGCCAATTCCGTAAATGTAATGGAGCGCTACTTCGATCCGCTTATTTCGCGGAAGATCAACACCTTCGATTCTTGCCATATTCTCTTATCCCTGTCGCTGTTTGTGTTCAGGATTGGTGCAAATGACGTACAAAATACCGCGCCGCTTAACGATCTTGCATTTGGCGCAACGTTTCCGTATAGATGGTGATACTTTCATTCAAAACTCCTCAAAATGATTGCTGACAATCTCCGCAAAGTTTTTATTATACCTGTTCATGCAGCTTATGTACAGGCCCGAGAATTTTCACCGGCGGGCTCCCATCTTCCAGAACCGTCAAAATCAACGGTCCGTTTTCAGTGATGGCTACGGTATGCTCATAATGAGCTGTCGGTAGACCATCAAATGAAACCACAGTCCATTCATCAGGCGTGACGCGAGTCATTGGGCTGTTCATCAGCAACATTGGCTCCAAAGCGATGGTCATCCCTTGGCGTAAAAGCATCCCGCGACCCGAAAAACCATAATTGGGAACCTGCGGACCTTCGTGCATGCGTTGACCCACGCCATGTCCGGTATATTCGCGGGTAACCTGAAAACCCTGATCCTCAGCAAAAATCTGTATCGTCGAAGAGATATCTCCAACGCGGTTGCCAGCCCGCATTTGGTTGATTCCCAAATACAGGGCTTGCTCGGTGACTTCCAGCAATTTTTGAACGCGTGACGAGACCTCGCCAACCCCGGCTGTGAAAGCTGAGTCGCCGACGTATCCCTCATAGACAACCCCGCAATCCACCGAGACAATGTCGCCCTCGATCAGACGCCGCTTCGCGTTGGGAATGCCATGCACCAGCTCATCATTTACGCTCACGCACGTTGAAGCGGGATAGGGATAAGGGCCAGGATAATGCTTGAAGGGCGACAAAACCCCGTACTTGGTCAGAACCTCTTCAGCCGCTGCATTCAGGTCCGCCGTTGTCGCGCCAGGTCGAATCACAGCGTATGCGGCAGCCAGGGCTTCTGCATTGATTCGCCCTGCGATGCGCATTTTCTGCAATTCTTGCGCGCTCTTGATCGTGATCTGGCGGTCCCAGGCCATGCGCTTTACACCTTCTCCTGAATGGCATTGGCCAACGCACTGGAGACCGCGTCGATACTCTGGGTTCCGTCAATTTCCGCCAGCAAACCGCGCTGACGGTAATATTCGATCAACGGGGATGTTTGCTCAAAGTAAACCCGAATGCGATTTGCTACGGTTTCAGCCTTGTCGTCTTCGCGTTGGTATAGTTCAGAGCCATCCTCGTCACACACACCGGCCTGTTTTGGTGGGTTGTATTTCTGGTGATAGACATGACCGGCTGCGCGGCAGGTCCAGCGCCCGCCCAGTCGTTCCACCAACACCTCGGAAGGAACTGAAATATACGGCACGATGTTGATTTTGGCATTCCATTCAGCCAGGAATGCCGATAACGCATCTGCTTGCGCAGGGGTGCGCGGAAAGCCATCCAAAAGCGCGCCTGCTGCGCAATCCGCGCGGCTCAGCCGATCCTTGACCATCGCAATGGTCACATCATCCGGCACCAACTCGCCGCGATTCATGAAACTTGCTGCAAGCCTGCCCAGTTCAGTCTGGTTCTTGAGGTTTTCCCGGAACAAGTCACCCGAAGACACATGCGCCAGTTGCCATTTCTCGGCAATTAGCTGAGCTTGTGTGCCTTTCCCGGCGCCTGGCGGTCCCAGTAAAACGATGTAAAGAGCCATCCTGCTAGCCTTTCACCAGACGTTCATCATAACCGTGGAGTTTTAATTCAGCATCAATGATGTTGAACGTATCCCGTACAACACCCACCACAATCAACAAACCCGCGGATGAAATCAGGAACAACCCCGCAGATCGCGCAGCCACCGGCAGCACCGATCCCAAAAGGTACGGCAGAACCGCGACCAATCCCAGGAATAACGCGCCCGGCAAAGTGATTCGCCGCTGGACGCGGGTCAGATAACGTTGCGTGGGTGCACCAGGTTTTACATTCTGGATTTCAGCGCCCTGGCGTTTGAGATTATCCCCGTAATTCTGTTGCGAGAACAAAACATCCGTATAGAAGAAAGTGAAAAGCACCACAGTCACAAAATAAATGATTGCATACCAGGCATTCCCACCTCCAAACGTCCTTGAGATGCCCACAGCCAGTTCCCTGATCCACACAGTTTGTGATTGCACGAAGTAACTGGCTACAATGGCTGGAAAGGTCAGGAAAGATTGGGCAAAGATCAGCGGGATCATGCCAGCCATATTGATCATCAACGGCAGATTGGATTGCACTGGCATTGACATGCGGTTGCCGATCCGCCGACCTTTATAGATCACACGCACGTTGCGGCGGCCTTGCTGAACAAAAACGATGGCGAATACCACCAGCACCAGAATGACCAGGATGAGCAGGAACATCCACCAACCGTTCTGCTGATCAGAGAACAGCCCCACCAGGTTGCTCGGAATTCTTGACACAATACCCGCAAAGATGATCAGCGATAGGCCTTGATTGGGTATACCGTATTCGGAGATCAATTGCCCCAGCCAGATGCCGAACATGGTGCCACCAACCATGGACACCAAAATCGTGACCGACGGCAACAGATTTTCACCGCTCAGCCCAAAATTCGGCACCACCGGAATTTGCAACAATGTATTGAAGATGTTTACCTGACCGATTGCAGAGAGCAGCGCCATGGGTACGGTCAGAATCACCGTCCACCGTTCCATGAATTTCTGCCCTTCGCGCGGATTTTCTTTGATCCTTCGCTCCAGCGCTGGAATAATCGGCACCAGCAATTGGATGATAATCTGAGAGGTGATGTATGGGTAGACACCCATGGCAAGGATCGAAAAATTCGAGATGGTCCCCCCTGCCAGTAGATCCAATAGATTAATCAGATTACCAGCCGCGCTTTGCGTACTGGCAAGCGCCTCAAGGGCCGCCCGGTCAATTCCCGGCACCGGCACATTTGCCGCAAAGCGGTATATCACCAACAACAACACGGTGATTAACAGCTTTTTGCGGATGTCTTCCGATTTCCAGAGGTAACGCCATGCAGACCGCTTCATGGAAAGGTCTCCTTATCCTACTAGAGCAGTTCTACGCTGCCGCCTGCTGCTTCAATCTTGGCGCGCGCATTCTTCGTGACGCGCTGTGCTTTAACGGTCAAAGCCACGCTGAGTTCACCGTTTCCCAGAACGACTACGGGATTTTGTGGATGACTCAAGAGACCAGCCGCATCCATCTTTTCAGGGGTTACTTCAGCGCCAGCCTCAAATTTTGCAGCCAATTGCGCGAGGTTAACTTCGTTATAGGCAACTTGATTCGGCGGGGTGAATCCTTCACCCCGGATGAACGGCAAACGACGGTAAAAGGGCAGGTTTCCGCCCTGGCGGTACAAATTGCCGCCCTCACCGGATCTGGAATTCTGTCCTTTTGTGCCGCGGCCACAGGTTTTACCCTGACCGGCGGAGATGCCATGTCCCACGCGCTTGCGTTCTTTTTTGGCACCTTCATTGGGTTTTAGATCATGCAATTTCATGGTTTGATACCTGTGATTATATTTCTTCAACTTTGACCAAATGATTCACTTTGCGCAACATCCCGCGCAACACTGGGGTGTCAGCCAGCTCTACCACCTGGTGCAAGCGGTGAAAACCTAACGCGCGAATGGTGGCTTTGTGGCGCTCGGTGTAACCGATGGCGCTTTTAATCCATGTGATGCGCAGCATTTTGACGGGTTTTGTCTCAGCCATTCTTCCTCCGTTCCCAATAGGGCATCAGGTCTTTGGCTGACTTTCCCCGGCGGGCAGCTTCATCTTCCGGGAATTTCAATTGCGCAAGGGCTTCAAAGGTGGCTTTGACCACGTTCAAGACGTTGGCACTTCCCAACGATTTCGTGAGGATATCGTGCACGCCAGCCGCTTCAAGTACCGCGCGCACACCACCGCCGGCGATGACGCCCGTGCCAGGGGACGCAGGCTTGAGCAACACCGAGGCGCCGCTAACCCGTCCGGTCACCTCATGCGGGATGGTTGTGCCCATGATCGCCACCGAGCGCATATTCTTGTGAGCCCGATCGGTCGCTTTGCGCATGGCATCCGGCACAGCATTGGCTTTGCCAATCCCCAACCCAACCTTGCCATGGTTGTCACCCGCTACAACCGTCACCCGGAATTGAAAGCGGCGGCCGCCTTTGACCACTTTGGCCACGCGCGCGATCTCAATCACCCGCTCGTCGTATACTGATTCTGTTGGTTGGTAATCAAACGAATCCATTTAATAAACCTCTACCTTCTGGACTAGAAATCCAAACCAGCCTGGCGGGCAGCATCTGCCAGCGCTTTAACGCGGCCGAAATAGCGGTAACCGCCGCGATCAAACACAACCGTTTTGATCCCTTTTTCAATCGCGCGTTCAGCAACTGCTTTCCCAACCAGTTTGGCCTGCTCCACCTTGGTCAGCCCCTGCATTTGTTCGCGCAAACCATGGTCGATCGTGGACGCAGAAACAAGCGTAGTGCCTGACTGATCGTCAATGACTTGGGTATAAATTTCGGCCAAACTTCGGAAGACGCACAAGCGCGGCCGGTTATGGGTTCCTGTAACCGTCAAGCGCACACGGCGATGGCGGCGAATTCTGGCTTCTGAACGAGAGTATTTACTCATATTTCTCCTTACTTCTTCTTTGCTTTACCAGCTTTACCCGCTTTACGCTTGAGCCGTTCTCCCAGGTAATGCAAACCCTTTCCCTTGTAAGGTTCAGGGGGACGGACCATGCGGATGTCCGCTGCGGTCTGACCGACCACCTCTTTATCGTGTCCCATGACCTTCACCTGGCGGGCTCTGGTATCCACATCGAAGGTGACGCCTTCGGGCGGGGTGATTTCGACTGGATGGGAATAACCGACGTAAAGCACCAAATTGGCACCATTTAACTCTGCGCGGTAACCAACCCCATCAATTTCCAGCACTTTGGTGAATCCGGTGCTCAGGCCGGTGACCATACTCTGGATCAAGGCACGTGTGGTGCCGTGAAGCGCACGAATACGGGGTTCTTCCGAGGCACGTGTGACGATCACCTGATTTTCTTCCAACTGGATGCCAATTGCGGGAGAGAACACCCGCTTCATGGTCACCTTCGAATTACTCACGGTGACCTCACTGCCGTTGACAGCGATATTCACGCCGGCAGGAATCACCACAGGCAAGCGACCTATTCTAGACATTGCACATTCCTCCTCACCAGGCCTACCAGACCTTGCATAGAATTTCGCCGCCGACTCCCAACTGGGAAGCCCGCTGTCCGGTCATGACACCCTTCGGAGTGGAAAGAATGGCAATACCCATTCCAGACAGCACCCAGGGGATATCCTGTTTGTGGGTGTATACGCGCCTGCCGGGGCGGCTTACGCGCACCAATCCACTGATCACCGGGGTGCGTTCGCGACGTTCACCCACATACTTCAGGCGGATGCGGAGAGACGGATGCTCACCTTCCACCATTTCATAACCTTCCACAAATCCTTCTTCTTTCAAGATGCGAGCGATTTCGTACTTGATTTTCGAGTGGGGCATAGCCACTACGGCTTGTCCCATCGCCACCGCATTGCGGATTCGGGTCAACATATCTGCAATTGGATCATTTATGGTCATATCTTCACCTCGGGCCTTTACCAGGACGATTTCGTCACGCCAGGAATTTGGCCTTTTAAAGCCAACTCACGGAAACAAATGCGGCACAGACCAAATCGTCTTATGTAGCCTTGTGGTCTGCCGCAAACCCGACAACGATTACGCACCTGGGTTGGATATTTCCGCCGCATTTCTCGGTACATCATGCATTTCTTTGCCATATTAACCCTTCCTGAAAGGCATGCCAAGCATCTGAAGTAACATGGCTGCCTGGTCATCTGACACTGCCGTGGTCACGACGGTAATTTCCATACCGCGAACCTTGTCAATTTTGTCATACTCGATTTCAGGGAAGATCAGCTGTTCCCGTAAACCGAGTGTGTAATTCCCGCGACCGTCAAACGAGTCAGCCGAGACGCCGCGAAAGTCGCGCACGCGCGGCAAAACAACATTCATCAAGCGATCCAGAAACGACCACATTCGCTCACCGCGCAGGGTAACCTTGACACCGATGGTGCGGCCTTCCCTGAGCTTGAAGTTGGCGATGCTTTTCTTGGCTTTTGTCACCACCGGTTTTTGACCAGTGATCTGAGCCAGATCACCCACCGCCGCATCCAGAGCTTTTGGATTATCCAGCGCTTCGCCCATGCCGATATTGACGACAACCTTCTGAATGCGGGGCACCTGCATGACATTGGGCAGGTCAAGTGCCTTCTGCAGGGCTGGCACTATTTCGTTTTGATACCGTTCTTTTAACTTATTCATACCGATGTACTCCAGGCTGGTTATTCATCCAGCGTTGCTCCGCAGTCTTTGTGTTTGCACATACGCATGATTTTCTCGCCCTCTCGCACCACACTCACACGGGTCGGCTTGTTGCATTTGGGGCACACAAGCATCACGTTCGAGATATGGATCGCGCCTTCAAAACGC
The DNA here is from genome assembly GCA_964496705.1 of uncultured Anaerolineaceae bacterium. Taxonomy (GTDB): domain Bacteria; phylum Chloroflexota; class Anaerolineae; order Anaerolineales; family Anaerolineaceae; genus CAZCBJ01. The sequence goes on from CAZCBJ010000093.1 coordinate 11,331, forward strand.
ACTTTCCCGGGCGATACGGTGCGTCCTTTGGCCTGCACCTGCCGCTGGTGTTTGACCACCATGTTCACACCAGACACAACGATACGGCTTTCATCCGGCATGACCCTGATCACCTCACCGCGCTTGCCCTTATCTTCTTCCGGACCAGAGATAATTTCCACCCGGTCGCCTTTGCGAATTTTTGATTTCATCGCAGCTATACTCCTATTCCTGTCCTATATCACTTCAGGGGCCAGGGAGACGATTTTCATAAAGCCCTTTTCGCGCAATTCACGGGCAACAGGGCCAAAAATGCGGGTTCCCTTTGGATTTTGTCCATCCGTATCCAGGATCACCGCAGCATTTTCGTCAAAGCGGATGGTCGATCCGTCTTCGCGCCGCCATTCTTTGGCACAGCGCACGATAACGGCTTTGACAACTTCACTCTTCTTGACGGTGCCTTGTGGAGCGGCGGATTTGACTGTGCAAACCACCACATCCCCCACGTGCCCATATCGACGGGTGGAGCCTCCGGTGATGTGGATCACCAAAAGTTCTCGCGCGCCGGTGTTGTCAGCCACTTTAAGACGTGATTCCTGCTGAATCATGCCTGCCCCCCTTCATCGGCAGTCACAGCTACCTTGCCAAGACGCTTCAAGATGGCCTGCACCACCCAGCGCTTACGCCTGGAAATCGGCGCGCTTTCCACAATCTGAACCTCATCGCCAATCTGACAGCCAAGCTCATCATGCGCCATAACCTTGTTGACACTGTGAACCACTTTTTTATACAATGGATGACGGAAGGTGCGGCTGATCTCCACCACAACGGTTTTGGTCATTTTATTGCTCGTTACAACACCAACTATTCGACGACGGTTGTTCATTTCTTCTCACCTTCTTCTTCCAGGCCCAGCTCGCGAGCCTTTAATACAGTTTCAAATAACGCAATCTGACGGCGCATCTGCCCAAGTCGGGTGGTATCCGTGAGCTGTCCGGATACAATCTGGAAGCGCAGGTTCATCAATTCACGGCGCGAATCCGCCAGTCGGTTGCGGATTTCCTGAGTGTTTAATAGACGCACTTCTTTGGCTTTCATGCCAGTCCTCCTTCAATCTCTTGCTTGGAAATAATTTTGGTCTTGATGGAGAACTTATAGGAAGCCTGATGAAGAGCCTCAAGAGCAATCTCACCGGGTAAACCCGAAATCTCAAACATAATTCTGCCTGGTTTAACCACAGCCACCCAGTATTCCACGCCGCCTTTGCCTTTGCCCATGCGGGTTTCCGGGGGTTTTTGAGTGTATGGTTTATCCGGAAAAATTCGAATCCACAGCTTCCCGCGGCGTTTCATCACGCGCACCAGTGCGCGGCGGGCAGCCTCAATTTGGCGCGCGGAAACCCAACCAGGTTCCAATGCCTGCAAACCATAATCGCCAAATGAAATATCTGCGCCCCGAAGTTGCTTGCCCGTCATTCGCCCACGGTGCTGCTTGCGGTATTTAACACGCTTTGGCATCAACATAATCGTTACCTCTTTCGTCACACACCGGACATCTATCTATCCGGAGAAATTTATTCGCTGATATACACACCTTCAGTCGGCTCAACCTTTTCCTCAGCACCCGGGATCACCTCACCCTTATACACCCATACTTTGACGCCTATCTTGCCAAAGGTGGTGGATGCTTCCGCGCGAGCAAAGTCAACGTTAGCGCGCAGAGTCTGCAATGGAACACGGCCTTCGCGTACCCATACATTACGCGCCATTTCAGCGCCACTCAATCGGCCCCCAACCGCGATCTTGATGCCCTGAGCGCCCTGGCGCATGGCCTGTTGCATCGCCCGCTTCATCGCGCGGCGGTAGCTCACCCGGCGCTCAATTTGACCGGCGATGTTCAATGCGATCAGATAGGCATCTGTATCGGGAGTTTTGATCTCTTTGATTTCCAGATCAATTTTCTTGCCGGTTAAAGTCTCAAGATTCTGGCGGATCTTCTTAACGGTTTCACCCTTGCGACCAATCAGAATGCCTGGCTTGGCAGTGTGCACCACGACTTTAACCTTACCGGGAAAGCGTTCAACTTCCACCTGGGAAACGCCAGCTTTTCCCGCTTCCTTATGAACCATCGCGCGGATGGCAAAATCCTGGTGAAGCTGGTCCGTGTATTCACGCCCTTCAGCGTACCAGCGGCCAGCCCAGGGCTGATTGATATTGAGACGGAACCCTATCGGATGTACTTTGCGACCCATACTATCTCCTGGTTTCTTTTCCTAACCTATGATGATTGCTCGCGCTCGCGAAGAATGACGGTGATATGCGAATTGCGGCGCAAAATCGGTTTGAAGCGCCCGCGTGCACCAAAGCGGCGCCATTTTCGGGTGGGAGCTTCATCAGCCATGATCCGATAAACGTACAGATCGTCACGACTGACACCAAAATTCTCCTCAGCATTTGCCACAGCCGAGGTCAGCAGGCGATGTACATGGCGGGCTGCCACACGCGGCATAAACTTGAGCTGGTCAAGCGCCTGAACCGCTGGCATCCCGCGTACCAGGTCCACTACCAATCTAGCCTTCTGCGCAGAGACCCCACAGTTACTTAATACAGCACGAATATCAGTCGCCATGGCTTATTTCCCCTTTGACGATTTTTCTGCCATCACATGTCCGCGGAAGTGACGGGTGGGCGCAAATTCACCCAGGCGATGCCCAACCATGTTTTCAGTGATGTAGATCGGTACGTGGCGGCGGCCGTCATGCACAGCGATGGTGTGGCCAACCATCTGAGGGAAGATGGTGCTGGCCCGGCTCCACGTGCGGATGACCTTTTTCTCACCGCGCGTGTTCATCGTTTCAATTTTTTTCAATAGTTTGGGCTCGATGAAGGGCCCTTTCTTGAGTGATCGTG
>CAZCBJ010000094.1:0-7760 GCA_964496705.1 uncultured Anaerolineaceae bacterium
CAGGGAACGGCTGCACCGAGGGTCAAGCCGGAGACTGGGTGGAATAAAATTTCAGGCAGCTCCGGCACGCCCTTGACATCCACCAGCAGGCCGGCCTGCTTGCGCCCTTCGCGCAACTGCACCAGCAAGTCCGTCCCACCGCAGAGGGGCTGAGGCTGCCTGCCGCTGCCGAGCAGCGCCAGCGCCTCCGCCAGCGTGTGTGCGCAGACATATTCAAAATCCTGCATGCCGCACCTCCAGGAAAGTGTAGGTTAAAACCGAAACGCGAACGGGCTGCCCTTGCGCCAGTAGACCGGGATGCGCTCCAGCGGGGCGGCGGCCTGCAGGCTCTGCCCGCCGGCGTACTGCGCCCCGTCCCAGGCGTCCACCCACCCGGCGCCGGCCGGCAGGTAGACCGCGCGCGAGGTTGCGGCCTGCTCCACCACCGGCGCCACCAGCAGGTCGGGCCCCAGCATGAACTGGTCGGATAGATTGGCCGCGGCTGGATCGGCAGGGAAATCGTAATACAGCGGGCGCATCGGCGGCGCGCCGCGCTGGTGAGCGGCCTGGTTGAGCGTGCGCAGGTAAGGGCGCAGCTTCTCGCGCAAGAACAGCAGCCCGCGGATGATCTCGTAGGCTTTCTCGCCGAACGACCACACCTCGTTGCCCGCTCCGCTGGCCTGCGCGCCGTCCAGCCCGTTCATCGGCAGGCGCACCCCGTGGATGCGGCACAGCGGGCAGAAGATGCCGTACTGGAACCAGCGCACCACCAATTCCTTGAAATAGTCCGTGCGGATGTCACCCTCCATGAATCCGCCGATGTCGGTCGTCCACCAGGGGATGCCGCTCATGGCGATGTTCAACCCGGCGGGGATCTGCGCCTTGAGCACCTCGAAGCGCGAGCGGATGTCGCCCGACCAGACCGCCGCGCCCCAGCGCTGGGAGCCCGCCCAAGCCGAGCGCGACAGCAGCACGATCTCGTCCTCTCCGGCGGCCTTCATCCCCTCGTAGAAGCCCTGCTGGTGCAGCATCGGGTAGATGCAGCTCACCTCCAGCCCGGTGCCGAGCTGGTAGCGCAGGTTGTCCACGTGGATCGGGTAGACCTCCGGCTCATCCGCGTCCAGCCAGAAGACGCGCACGCCGTAATCCAGGTAATTGCGCTTGACCTTCGCCCAGACGTAGGCGCGCGCCTCGGGGTTGGTGGCGTCGTAATAGGTGGCCAGCGAGACGCCCTCGGGCGTGGTGTCGCTGACCGGGATGTGCGCCTGGATGCCGCGCTCGGTCTGCGCCAGCAGCCCGCGCTCTACCATCTCGTTGAATGACTGGCTGTTGCGGTTGACCGTCGGCCAGATGGAGACCATTAACTCAACGCCCATCTCTTTCAGATCTTTCATCATCGCCGCCGGATCGGGCCAATCGCGCGGGTACATCGCCCAATCGCCCATGCGCTCCCAGTGGAAGTAATCCGAGACCACAATCGCCAGCGGCAGCCCGCGTTCTTTGTACTCGCGCACCACCGCCAGCAGCTCCGCCTGGGTGCGGTAGCGCAGCTTGCTCTGCCAGAAGCCCAGCGCAAAGTCCGGCAGCATGGGCGCGTGCCCGGTGGCATCCGCGTACTTTTCGAGCAGCCCGCCCGGCGTGCCGCCCGCCGTCACCAGGTAATCCACCCCGCGCGTCGCCGCCATCACCCAGCGGGTTTGGTTGCGGCCCAGCTCCACCCGCCCAACCCCCGGGTTGTTCCACAGGAAGCTGCTACACGTTCGCGTATGCCCCCGATGTCGATTCGGTCGTGATCTTCGCGCCCGCCTGATGGAAGCTGTAACCCAGGCTGGAGACGTAGAAGGGGATGCATACCTCGGTGTTGCGCTGCTCCAGGTCAATCACCGTGCCCTTGTTGTCCAGCAGGCCGTGCTGGTGCTGACCAAGGCCGAAGATGCGCTCATCCGGCTGCGCGCGGAAGCACACCTCCAGTCTGGAGAGGTCGCTGCCGCACGAGCGGAACCAGCGCGCCGGGGGACGGTTGAAGATCGGCTCCGGCTCTTCGAGCAGCGCCGCTCCGCTGAGCGCATTGAAGAAGTGCAGCGTGCCGTCCGGCCAAAGCTCGGCGCGCAGCAGCCCGTTGACCAGCACGCCCTTCTCGCCGTCCATCTTCGCGGATGCGCCGGTGCCGGCCGGCGCATCCAACAGCGCACCGGGCATGTCGGGGTAGGCGCGCAGCGTGGTGGCGCGCACCCGCACCGCGTCCCGTCCCCAGGGCTCAACTTTCAACATTTCGCCGTTCAACCGCCATTGCAGGCGATGCCCGTCTATCGAAATTCGCGTGTTCATGGGATGACTCCTGTAATATGGAATACGCTATGATATTTCAATTTGTGTTTGGGTGATCAAAGAGAGAGATAATTGTAATCCACTTGTGCCCTCCTGGCGGCAGCGTTAACCAATGGAATACTACACGACTGATTTTTTTTGGCTGAGAATGGACAATTCATCGGCTTTATGTAATAATATGTGCACAACCTTCGTTTTTAGCAAAGTTTTTGCACACATGAACACGAAACCAGATTATGATCAACTTTACGAAATTGCCGAAAGCCAGGCAGGTTATTTCACTGCCGGGCAAGCCCGGCAAGTCGGTTTTTCGTGGGAACGGCTTTCCGCTAATTCCAGAACAGGCAAATTTCTACGCATCGCCCAAGGTGTCTACCGTCTGACGCATTTCCCGGCATCGAAGTTCGAAGATCTGTTTATCGCCTGGCTCAGGGTTGGACCGCGAACTGTCATTTCGCACCAAAGCGCGTTGGCGGTATATGATCTGTCGGACACGCTGCCTGGCAAATTGCATGTAATCATCCCGCGAACAACCTCCCGGCGACATGCTGGTATCCGCCTCCATACGAATAAATTGCAACTGGATGAAATCACCTCTTATGAAGGCATGCCAATTACCACCGTTGCACGCACCATTGCGGACGTCACGACATCTGGAATGGCAGAGGAACTGATAAGACAGGCTGTCCGCGAGGGAATCTCGCGGGGGTTGCTATCCCCGAATGAAATGCAATTGCAGATTGAGAGAAGAAAGGGTAGAACGAAAGTCATACTCCAAAGAATCTTGATTGGTGAGCGATTCACATGAGGTACCTTACTGGCAGCGCATTTCGCCGTGCATTGGAGGATCGTCTACTCGCCATCAGCACCCAAGAATCTATTCCGCTATTGCGACTTCGTAAAATGGTTGCTTTTGACCGATTTTTGGCTCGAATGGTCCTTTCTCTCCCTAATCAATGGGTAGTCAAAGGAGGTCTTGCACTTCAACTTCGCCTGGGTGATCATGCCAGAACGACCAAGGACATTGACCTGACCATAATTGCACAAAACCTGTTGGTTTATCCAGCCCTGACAGAGGCAGCGGCTCTAGCGCTGGGTGATTGGTTTTCTTACCGCGTGGCGCAACCATCACAACACACAAATAACGAGTTTGACAGCACCCGCTACTCGGTGCAGACGTTTTTAGATAGCCGCACTTTCGAGCGTTTTCATCTCGATGTAGGAATTGGCGATCCAATCATCGAGCCCATAGAACATATTACATTTACTCCTTATCTCGAATTTGCGGATTTGATGCCCACTCGCGTTCCCTCTTTACCTCTGTCCCAACAGGTTGCTGAAAAACTTCACGCCTATACCCGACCACGAAAAAGTGGCGATTCATCACGCGCCAAAGATTTAATAGATATTCTCTTAATTGCGCAGATTGCCAATATTCATGCTGAGGTCTTAACCCAGGCAGTTCAGGCTACATTTGAGCATTCGCGAACTCATCCACTGCCTACACATGTCACACCACCACCCGAAAATTGGGTACGCGTATTTGCGAACCTTGTCACTGAGGTTGGGCTGAACAACTGTACACTTGAGCAGGCCTATACCGCCATTCAACAGTTTCTAGACCCACTCTTACGCGGTCAAGTAGATGGAAAATTATGGCAACCTCAACTCTGGGCCTGGAAAAGTGTAAACAACACACCCAACAACGACTGATTTTCTACTATTCTCTGCCGGCCAGAAGCAGGTAATTATAGATTGCTTGAAAATCCAGAAATAGCATTATGCAGCTACGTATTGGCGTACATCAACCAAAGCGCCTGAAGCAGCCATAAGCTCTGCATTTTCTAAAAGCTGGGCCGCAACGGACTCAATCACATAGGCTTCACCGCAATTCGGGCAGACTTGGGCTGGCACATTCTTGACCACCAGCGTCAACTCGCCTCGTTCCAAAGTCAGCGTTGTAGAACCAAGCTGGGTGTCTGCTTTTTTACAAATCACGCATTTCACGGTTTCCTCCGTTCAAAATCTGAACTCCATTGATCCGGAGTTGGCTCATAAACAGTAATAATGATCGTTTCACCTGAATTTGACCACCAAAACGCTGATTTTCCGTTCAAACATCCTCTTGATGGCATGTGCGCGAAATATCAGCTTCATAACTGCATCATACCAAATATCATCCAGCTCCTTCTGCAGTCACTCTTGTATTTTCACCAATCTGTCGGATAATGTAGGTGTATCTCCCCACCCCTCTCCCAGGAGTTCCCCCATGCCAGTCTTCCATGACGGACCCCGTTCATCCCTGTTCACACCCCTCAACCTCGGCTCCGGCAACGCCAGCCTGCCCGAATTGACCGGCATTGCTCTCTCTGACGGCATGCGCGCCGCCGCGCCCCACGCTCTGAACGGCTTCTGCACCGCCTGGGGCATCCCCTTCGAAATTTGCGGGGTGATCGCCCTGCAGGAGGGTCAGCCGCCCGTGCAGGTGAATTTCGAGCCGATCCTCGCCCGCTGGCTGGTCTTCCTGCACACCTCCGATGTCCGCCCGCTGGCGCGCAACGCCTCCGGCTTCAGCCTGCCCGCCCGCGGTGCGGGTCAGTTGGGCGAGCACGCTGCGGATTACACGCTGTGCTACGCCGACGGCAGCCAGGAGACCGCCGCCATCCTGCGCCGCCACCAGCTGGGCGCCTTCACCCGCTCCTGGGGCGAGAATTGCTTCGCCGCAGTCGCCCAGCACAAGCCGCATGCCATGCGCGGCGCGCAGGAGCAGCTGCGCCCGGAATGGGGCTGGACGCAGACCCGCGTCAGCAGCGCGGATGACGGCGAGTGGACCGATTGGCTGTGGGCCTGGGAAAATCCGCACCCCGAAAAAGCGCTCAGCGGTCTGCGCCTGGAACCGGTCAGCGGGCTGGTGATCCTCTCGGCGGTCAGCGCGGGGGAGGTGCAGGAGCAGCCGCTGCGCTGGCAGCCGCGCCGCAAAGCCTGCCTGCGCCTGCCCGAGGGCCAGGCTTTCGAGCCTGACCTGGACGGCGACGGCCTGCTCAAGCAAATCCAGCTCGACCTCGGCCAGGTCATCTCGGCCACCCCGCGCCTGATCTACCCCAACCAGCGCTGGATGGAGACGCGCAACAACCTGATCCCGGAGCTGTCCGCGGATGAAATCCTGATCGAATACTCCGCCCACCCCCGGGCAGCCTTCCACCTGGCGGACGGCACGCAGATGCCGGTCGAACGGGTGGAGCAGGGCGCGCCCGACCTGCCCCTGCAGCCCGTGCCGCCCGCCGGGCAAAGCGTGCGCCTGCGCGTGGTGGAGCGCGCCGGCGGCAACCCCACCGCAGTGCGCCTGCATGTCCACGGCGCGTGGGGTGAATATCTTGCGCCGGTGGACCGTCACCGCATCCTCAACCCCGCCTGGTTCGAGGATTACAGCGTGGATTTCCTGCACGTGGACGGCTGGGCCAACCGCGCCCGCGGGCACGCCTGCACCTACATCCCCGGCGAAACAACGCTCAAGCTGCCCCTCGGCCCGGTCTTCATCGAAGTCTTCAAGGGCTTTGAGATCAAGCCAGTGCGCCGCGTCTTTGAGATCACCGCGCAAACCGAGGAGATCGTCATCGAGCTGGAGAAGGTGCTGCCCTGGCGCGAGCGCGGCTGGGTCAGCGCCGACACGCACGTGCATTTCCTCTCGCCCAACTCGGCGCTGCTCGAAGGCGCGGGGGAGGGGGTCAACGTGGTCAACCTGCTCGCCAGCCAGTGGGGCGAACTGATGACCAACGTGGGCGATTTCGATGGGCGCACCACCCACGGCTCGCGCGAGGCCGGCGGCGACGGCGAATACCTGGTGCGTGTGGGCACCGAGAACCGCCAGCACGTGCTGGGGCATATCTCGCTGCTCGGCTACGAAGGTAGAATCATCGCCCCAATGACCACCGGCGGGCCGGATGAGTCTGCGCTGGGCGACCCGGTGGAAGTGCTGCTCACCGAATGGGCGCAGCAGTGCAAGCGCCAGAACTGGTTGGTGGTGCTGCCGCACTTTCCCAACCCGCGCGCCGAGCACGCCGCCAGCATCGTCAGCGGGGTGATCGACGCGCTGGAGATGACCTCCTGGCAGGATCATTACTCCGGCATCGATCCCTATTCGCTGGCGGATTGGTACCGCTACCTGAACTGCGGTTACCTGGTGGCGGCGGTGGCCGGCACCGACAAGATGGCTGCGGTCACCGCGGTGGGCACCGTGCGCACCTACGCGCATATCGCCCCGGACGCGCCCTTCACCTACGAAAGCTGGAAGGAGGCTGTGCGCCGCGCCGAGACCTTTGTCAGCTACGGTCCGCTGCTGGATTTCCACGTCAACGGGCAGCCAATGGGCAGCCGCCTCAAGTTGGGCGCGCGCGGCGGCACGCTGGACGTCACCTGGCAGGTGGCCAGCGCCGCGCTGCCAATCTCGCGCGTCGAGCTGGTGGTCAACGGCGAGATCCGCGAGAGCGTCAGCGCCGGGCCGTGGGAAGCCGCCGGGCACTGGCGCGTCCCGATTAAGCAGAGCGCCTGGGCTGCGCTGCTGGTGCGCGGGCATCACCCCGACAAGCCCGAGGTCATCGCTGCCCATTCCTCGCCGGTGATGGCGCTGGTGGGCGGCGCGCCGCTGCTGGCTGCCGCCGACGCGGTGACCATCCTCGAGCAGATCGAGGGCGCGCTGGTCTATCTCGACACGGTCGGCACGCGCGCCGAAGACCGCCTCTATCGGCGCATGCGCCTGGTGCTGCAGTCCGCCCACCGCAGCCTGCACAACCGCCTGCACCAGCAGGGGCATTACCACGAGCACCTGAAGGAATAAGCATGCGCAAAAGTGACCGCCTGGACGGTCGCCTGCTGTCCCGTTGGTCAACATCGGTCACGATTTTTCTGGAACGAGGTGTGTGATGAATAGCCAAATCAATTCCGAAACGCTGGACTGGCTGCTCGAGCCGGGTGATCCCGGCGTGCGTTACCTGGCCATGCGCGACCTGTGCGGGCTTGCGCCGGATGATCCCGGGCTGGCGGAGGCGCGGCGGCTTGCCCACGTTCAGGGGCCGATCGCCGTCATCCTGGACAATATGCAGCCCGAGGGCTGGTGGGCGGAGCCGGGCGCGGGGTACAACCCCAAGTACCGCAGCACGGTGTGGGCCGTGATCCTGCTCGCCCAGCTCGGCGCGCGGGTGGAGCTGGACGAGCGCATCGCCGCCGGCTGCAGCTACCTGCTCGACCACGCGCTTGCCCCCGGCGGGCAGTTCGCCTCCAGCACAGCCCCCTCCGGCACGGTGGACTGCCTGCAGGGCAACCTGTGCGCTGCGCTGCTCGACCTGGGCTTTGCCGACCCGCGCCTGGAGAAGGCTTTCGAATGGATGGCGCGCAGCGTCACCGGCGAGGGCGTCGCGGATAAAAGCCAGAAAAACGCGCCGCTGCGCTACTACGCG
>CAZCBJ010000094.1:7823-14190 GCA_964496705.1 uncultured Anaerolineaceae bacterium
TGCAGGCCTTCGGCAGGCTGCCCGCCGGGCAGCGCACCCCGTTGATCCAGTCCGCCATCCAGGCCGGGGTGGATTTCCTCTTCAGCGTGGATCCCGCCAGCGCCGCCTGGCCCAGCCCCTGGACCGGCGGCAAACCCAGCGGCAACTGGTGGAAGTTTGGATTTCCGGTCTTCTACGTCACCGATCTGCTCGAAATCGTCGAAGGGCTGGTGAACCTGGGCTACGGGCGCGACCCGCGCCTGGCCAACGCGCTCAAAATGGTGCGCTCCAAACAGGATGCGCGCGGGCGCTGGGCGTTGGAATTCGATTATGCCGGCAAGACCTGGGGCGATTTCGGCGTCAAAAAGCAGCCCAACAAGTGGGTCAGCCTGCGCGCCGTCCGCGCGCTGGCCCGCGCGGGGTAGCAGAAGGCAGCACAGATCGTGCAGACAAGGAATGCCAATCTCTGCGCAGATGGACAGGCTTTTCGATCACTGGCAGAGAATACTGGCCGCGTAACACACTTATTATGACGAAAAGAGACCTGGCTGGAATGGCTCTACCGTTATCCCGGGCGAATGTGATTTTAACCAATCAGGCAACTGGGAAAAATGCTGCGGGAAGGGGTGCGGAAAGGGTATGCCCCCCCGCTGGATCAGCGCTTGGTTGCCTGCCGGCATGGCCGAGTGATGCAGGACAAACACGGGTACCCAGCCGGCCTTGAGCGCTTCCACCGCTCCGGCCCACGTTCCCCCTTTTTCCACATCGCTGGCCACCACGACGGCGTAATCGGCCAGGCAGTAGATCAAGCGATTTCTGCCCATCGCCGCTCCCACTGAGAACGGCGCGCTGGGCGAATAGGGGGTCGCCAGGCACAGGTCGCCGCGGCTCAGCGCCGCCCGCCGCTGCGGGTCGCGCACCGCCTTTTCCAGGCTGTCGGCCAACAGCCCCACCGCCGTCCCGCGCGCTTCCAGGGCGGCATTCATGCTGATCGTATCCACCCCGCGCGCCCCTCCCGTATACAAAACCAGGCCCGAATGACCGCAGGCATTGCCCACAAATTCGGCACACGCTTGCCCGGCTTCGTCCAAGTTGCGCGATCCCACCACAGCGATACCCGGCTGTCCGAGCAATGCCGGTTCGCCGGCATAAAAAATCACCGCCGGCGCCGAATCCTTCAGGCGCTGCCGGAAGCGTTCCGGATAAGCGCTGTCCGCGCGAGTCATCGCGTGGATACCCAATCCGGCCAGCCGCTCCAACTCAATCGCCAATGACCCGCCGCGCTGGATCAACCGAGCAGCGCGGGCTGCTTCGCCTGCCTCCAGGCCAAACTGAGAGCGCAATTCCATTTCAGTTTTTCCCAGCAGCGCCGCCGGCCGTTCTTTGGCAGTCTGCATTTTGCGCACCAACCCATTCCACTCGCGCAAGGAGAAAGGCGCCGGGTCGGGGTCCGGGGGCAGGCCGGCATGTGAACAGAGCAACAAGATGGCCAGGGAATCAGGGGTGGGGGTCAATCAACATTCCTTCCAGTGGCGCGCGCCAGGGCGAATGGAAACACGGGGCCGCTGCCTTGCCGACGCAACAAAAAGCCGGCCACACACAAAGTCCAGCCGGAGTCAATGATATCATCCACCAGTAAAACCGGGGAGGCGGGAACCTCTCGCGTGACGACCAAGCTGTCGATCACGTTTCTGGCCTGCATGAAGCTGTTTTGCATACCCTTTTGTTCCGGAGCTTCGCGGCTGCGCCCCAAAGCAGGAATGAATGGCAGCCCCAGCCGCGCCGCCAACCGGGCGGCGAACCCCGGCACCAGTTGCGGGTGGCGGTGGGAGGGGATGGCGGTGACCCACTCCGGTCGCGGCTGCGGCTGCCAGATGGTATGAATCAGATCCCATACAGCCTCAACCAGCTCATTGGAAAATTCCCCTTCCCGGTATTTACCCTCACTCACCAGCCTGCCCCAGCCAGCGCTGGCGTAAAAACACAGCGCGCGTCCCGGCTCATTGCGCAGCTCGGGCGGGATCACCCGCTTCTGCTCCGGCCAGATGCCTGCCGGCAATCTGACCCTCGGCTCGATGATCACTTCTTCCTGACGTAGAAACAACTCCGCCTCGGCGGCCAGTTCCTCGTTCACGCCGCCGGGCAGACCTTTTCCACGGCAATTGGCGCATCTGCCACAGGGCACCGGGCTGGGATCGTCAAGTTCCCTCAGTAAAAATTCCATCAAACACCCCGGATGGTCCAAATAGGCTTGCATTTGCGCCTGTTCGATCCGGCGCTGGCGGGTCACCTGCTCCATCCGCGCCGTATCTGGCGCCCAGGGATTGGGGGTGCGAAAATAGGTCGCGGTTCGATTCTCGTATTCCTGCCCTACCGCCCCATCCAGTTCCAGTAACCTGAGCGCTTTTTCCACATTTCCATAGGTCGCATTCACCCGCGCCATGACCTGGGTTATGGACAGCCCCTCCGCGCTTTCCAACGCGCGCAGCACAGCGTTAAAAACCTCCAAGGATGGAAAGGCGGATTCGATGAAATAGTTTTGAATTTCCACGTCTTCCACCCCGCCCAGCAGGATGCCGTAAGAACGCTCCACCCCACGTCCGGCGCGGCCCACCTGCTGGTAATAGGCAATGACCGAGCCGGGACACTGAAAATGTATCACAAAGCTGATATCCGGCTTATCAAAACCCATCCCAAGCGCCACAGTGGCCACCAAAACCTGGGTTTCATTGTTCAGGAAAGCCTGCTCCAGCGCCGGTCGGTCGACCTGCGCATCGTCTCCCGCATGGTAGGCCCTCGCGTTAAGACCTTTGTGCTGCAACCATTTGGACACCCGCTGTGTGTCTGCCACGGTCAGGCAATACACAATCCCACTGCCCTCAAATTTGGGCAGGTTTTCAGCCAGCCAAGCCAGCCGGTCAGCCTGGCTGTCAATGCGGATGGTTTGCAGGCGCAGCGAGTCGCGCCCCAACGGTCCGCGCATCACCACCAGCCCCGGGCCCAGCTGGCTTTCTACGTCGGACACCACCCGGTTGTTGGCTGTCGCTGTTGTACCCAGTACCGGCACACCCGGGGGGAGAGCTTGGATGATGCGCACGATCCGGCGGTAGTCCGGTCTGAAATCATGACCCCAATCCGAAATGCAGTGGGCTTCATCCACGACGAACATGCCGATGCGCCCAGAGATGCTTGGCAGCACCGTGTCCAGAAAGTGGCTGCTGTTGAGGCGCTCGGGTGAAATCAACAGCAAATCAACCTGGTCGTTGGCCAGCGCTTCGTTGACCGCCTGCCATTCCTCGCGGTTGGCGCTGTTGATCGTCATCGCGCGAATGCCGATGCGGTCTGCCATCTCGATCTGGTTGCGCATCAGCGAAAGCAGCGGGCTGATCAGCAGACTCGGCCCCGCGCCCTCGTCCCGCAGCAGACGCGTTGCCAGGAAATACACCAGGCTTTTGCCCCAGCCAGTACGCTGCACGATCAACACGCGCCGTTTCTGGACCGCCGCCGCTTCAATCGCCTCCCACTGTCCCGGGCGAAAATCATACTGGCTGCCGAGCATTTGCTGCAAGTATTGATGAGTGCGCTGTTGGATGGGCGAGGTTGACGGCATGGATTTTCCTTTCGTTTATTACACCGGATCCCCTGTGGAAAAAACCGGAAGATTCTCCGGGCGGTGAGATCAACCACTTTAAGTATATAATGGATTTGTTTGATTCTGGGACTGATGGAGTTTCTCATGACTGAATCCCCCTCCCCCGACCGCCTCAACGCATACGGCCGCCGGCGCCTCGTGCAGGTGACCGTTATGCTGGCTTTTTATGCGCTGCTCTATTTCGCCCCCGCCGGACGCCTGGACCTGCCCTGGGGCTGGGCCTATTTCGCGGTTTCGCTGCTGTCGCTGGTGGTGGGCGGGCTGTATATCATCCGCCGCAATCCCCAGGTGATCAACGAGCGCGGCCGCCCCGCCGAGGGCCAAAAGAGATGGGACAAGCTGTTCATGCTGCTCTACACCCCGCTCGTCCTGGGCGAATTCATCATCGCCGGGCTGGACGCGCGCTTCGCCTGGTCAGCGCCGCTGCCGGTCTGGCTGAGGTTGCTCGGGCTGCTGCTGGTGGCTTTCTCGGCCGGGCTGACCTATGCGGCCATGGCGCACAACAAGTTCCTCTCGATGTACGTGCAGGTCTCGCAGCAGCGCGGTCACCAGGTGGCCACCGGCGGCCCCTACCGCTGGGTGCGCCACCCTATGTACGCCAGCTTCGCCCCCGGTTACTCCGGCATGGCTTTCGTTTTCGGCTCGTGGTGGGCGCTGATCCCCGCCGGGCTGGCGCTGGTCATGGTGATCATCCGCACCGCGCTGGAAGACCGCGCCTTGCAAGCCGAATTACCCGGCTACGCCGACTATGCGCGCCAGGTGCGCTGGCGGTTGTTCCCGGGAATCTGGTAGCATCTTGCATATTCCTGCATAAGATATCTCTGTAAAACGCCAAGGCGCAGTGGAGAAATCAGGTATACTTTTCTTGGCAGAAGATACCTTACCTTTTCGCTATCTGCTTCTGGCTATTCACTTACCCTTGAACACTTTTCCCACCACCGAGTCCCCTGATCCGGCTGCTGCTGAGCTGGACCGCCTGGACACTCCCGCCGTCCTGTCTTTGCTGAGCGCCGGAAACTTCCAGGCCGCGCGCGCGGTGGAGGCGGTGCTGCCTGAGATCGCCCGCGCGGTGGACGCGGTGGCTGAGCGCATGGCGCGCGGCGGGCGGCTGATTTACCTCGGCGCGGGCACCTCCGGGCGGCTGGGCGTGCTGGACGCCTCCGAGTGCCCGCCAACCTTTTCGACCCCGCCGGGGCGGGTGGTGGGTCTGATCGCCGGCGGCGAACCGGCGCTGACCCGCGCGGTGGAGGACGCCGAGGACGACGCCGCTGCCGGCGCCGCCGATATCGCCCGCCTGCAGGTCACCGAGGCTGACAGCGTGGTGGGCATCAGCGCTTCGGGGCGCGCGCCCTACGCGCTGGGCGGGCTGGCCGAGGCGCGCCGCCGCGGTGCGCTGACCATCGCCCTGGCCTGCGACAGCCCCTCACCGCTCGCGGATACCACTGAACTGAGCATCGTCCCGCTCACCGGCCCCGAGCTGATCGCCGGGTCCACGCGCCTCAAAGCCGGCACTGCCCAGAAGCTGGCGCTCAACATGCTCTCCAGCGCGGTGATGATCCGCCTGGGCAAGGTCTACGGCCCGTGGATGGTGGACCTGCAGCCAGCCAATGCCAAGCTGCGCGCCCGCGCGCGGCGCATGGTGGCCACCATCTGCCTGCGGCGGCGAGGTAAAAACCGCGGTGGTGCATCTGCGGCTGGGGCTCAGCCCGGCTGAGGCGCGCGGGCGGCTGCAGGCTGCCGGTGGGGTATTGCGCCGCGCGCTGGAGGATGAACAATGAAAGGCCTGCTGCTGGGCGTGGACGGCGGCGGGAGCAAAACCGTCGCGCTGCTGGCCGACCGCAAGGGCAAAATCCTCGCCCGCGGCTGGGGCGGGCCGTCGAACATTCATGCCGCCGGGGTCGAGCCGGCCCTGCGCGAGCTGGAGCTGGCAGTGGATGGGGCTCTGGCTGCCGCCGGGGTCAAGCCCGCTTCGCTGCGCGCCTTGTGCCTGGGGATGAGCGGCGCCGGGCGCACCGAGGACCAGGACGTCTTCCGCGCCTGGGCCGGGCGGCGTTTTCCCGGCCTGCCGCTGCGCATCGCCACCGACGCCGAGTTGGTGCTGGCGGCTGGCACGCCCGCGGGATGGGGGCTGGCGGTGGTCTCGGGCACCGGCTCGATCGTCTGGGCGCGCAGCCGCGACGGGCTGACCGCCCGCGCCGGGGGCTGGGGCAGCCTGATGGGCGATGAGGGCTCCGGCTATGCCATCGGGCAAGCCGCGCTGCAGATGGTGGCGCGGGCTGCCGATGGGCGCGCCGCGCACACCGCGCTGACCCGCCTGGTGCTGGCCCGCTGGGGGCTGGCGGACGCCCAGGCACTCATCCGCCGCGTCTCCGACCCGCCACTGGAGCGCGCCGAGGTCGCCGCGCTGACTCCGCTGGTGGAGCAGGCTGCGGCGCAGGGCGACTTGGCCGCAGAGCGCATTTTGGCGCAGGCCGGATTTGAGCTGGCTGCCGCCGCGCGCGCCGCCGCCGATCAGCTCTCGCTCTCCGGCGCCATCCCCTGCGCGCTGTCCGGAGGCGCGCTGCTGCACAGCGGGCTGCTGCCCTCGGCTTTCCTCGTCTCGGCGCGCATGGCCGGGTTGACCCTCGAACCGCTGGAACGCGTGGAGGAGCCGGTGCTGGGGGCGGTGAGGTTGGCAAGAGAGATTTGACGACAAAATAAAGTATCCATAATACATAAACAATGGTTAAACATACA
>CAZCBJ010000095.1:0-14161 GCA_964496705.1 uncultured Anaerolineaceae bacterium
TCTCTACGACCCGCGCACCCATTCCTTCGGCGGTGATTACGACCGCGATCCGGCCTACTTCTGGCAGGGCACCCATCCGCGCGGGACGCGCTGGGCGTTCACCGGCTGGGACTTTCCCGGCCTGCGCTGGGCGGTGCAACTGGACGGCACGCTCAACGATCCCCGCGACACCGATCGTGGCTGGACGGTGGAGCTGGCTTTCCCCTGGGAGGGGATGGGCGTACTGGCCAACGCGCGCCCGCTGCCGCCCCGCGACGGGGATGTTTGGCGCATGTTCTTCGGGCGCTTCCAGAAGCTGGAGATTTCCGGACGCGAAGTTTCCCCCCATCCCGCCTGGGCGCTGAGCAAGCACGGCATCCCGGACACCCACCAGCCTGATCGCTTTCCGTATGTGCAATTTTCGACCCGCGTTGCCTAAGCGGTAGTATAATATTTCTCTACATCCCAATTTATTGGGCTGTTGGCTGCCGATCCCCAACACGCACCGCATTCTCATTGCAGCCTCTTTCCCGGGGAGGGAATATGACACTTCTAGTTGAAGGTCAGGTCATCGGAAAAACGTACACGGTGGAACGCTTTCTGGGCCAGGGGGCGTTCGCCGAAGTGTATCGCGTGCGCCACCGCTTCCTGGGGCGCCAGGCGATGAAAGTTTTCAAATCCACCGGGATGACCATGACCGAGATCGAAGGCCTGCTCGAAGAGGCGGTGCTGCTCTCGCAGATCGGCCATCCCAACATCATCCGCGTCTTCGACGCCAACGTGGTGGATACGGAGCACGGCCTGTGCGGCTTCTTCACGATGGAATACATCGCCGGCGGCAGCCTGGAACAATTCTGGAAAAGCTTCGGCATGCAGTTGATGCCCATCGAAACCGCGGTGGAGGTGGTGCGCCAGGCCACCCGCGGTGTGACGGTGGCGCACAGCGAAAAACCGCCCATCATCCACCGCGACATCAAGCCCCAGAACCTGATGGTCGGTTACGAGGGCGACGGCCTGCGCGTGCGCGTTTCGGACTTTGGTCTGGCCAAGCGCGCCAATCCGCTGACCCTGATGGTCTCGGCGCGCGGCACACGCGCCTTTAAGGCCCCCGAAACCTTCAAGGATTTCAAGAGCGATTCGTGCGCCGGGGATGTGTGGGCGCTGGGCTGCACGCTCTACCTGCTGACCACCGACCGCTTCCCTTATTTTGATCCCAACCAGATGGAACTGGTCGATTCAGATTCGTTTGACCACCCGCTCACGCCTGCCAGCCAGTTGAACATCAACGTGGACCCGCGCCTTGACCAGATCATCGCCCGCTGCCTGGCGCTCGACCCGCACAACCGCTACCCCACCGCCCGCGAGCTGCTCAAAGACCTGGAGGGCTGGCAGCCCGGCATGACCCCGCCCAAGCCTTCCACCGGGAAATCCTCTTCCGAGCCCAACAAGACCGTCCTCGGGCCGGTGTCCAGTCTCAACCAGGAAGCAGCCAAAAAGATGGTGGATCAGGCCAAAAAGCTGGCCAAACGCGCCGACCGGTTGAGCGAAGCAGCCGACCTGATGGAGGAAGCCTTCAACAAGTGGCCTGAGCTGCGCGATGAATATGAATATCAGGTGCGCCTGTGGCGGCGCGGAATCATGAATTGATCCACACCGCCGCGCCCTTCGATCCCTTTGCCCTGAGGTCCGCCCATGTCCCCCAACCACAATAAAAACAGCCTGGACGAGATCGTCCTCGAAGCCGCCCAACCCAACATCTTTCAGATCAACGCTTTTCGCGTCCTCGAATTGAGCGTGGACAGCGGCGAGATGGAAATCAACAAACGCAGGAAGATGATCGAAATCAGCCAGGCCAACAGCACGCCCCTCCCGCCCGGGTCCGGCCGCGCGCTGCCGCTGGACGGCACGCCGGACGGCTTTGTCGTCGCCGATTCGGTGCAGCGGCTGCGCGATCCAGAGCGGCGTTTCATTGACGAGTTCTTCTGGTTCTGGCCGCAAACGCTGGGCAACAGCCGCGAAGACGAAGCCCTGGCTGCGCTGCGTGAGGGCGACGAGGAGCGCGCGGTGCAAATCTGGACCGAGGCAGCCAACAATTACAGCGTGGATAACGTC
Organism: uncultured Anaerolineaceae bacterium; assembly: GCA_964496705.1. Taxonomy (GTDB): domain Bacteria; phylum Chloroflexota; class Anaerolineae; order Anaerolineales; family Anaerolineaceae; genus CAZCBJ01. The sequence goes on from CAZCBJ010000095.1 coordinate 2,092, forward strand.
TCAGTGCACAACCTGGCCGTGCTGGCGCACGCCCGCGCGCTTGACCTGGAGCTTTCGCTCAACGGCCGCGAGCCGACCATCGGCCAGTCCAGCCGTCTGGACATTTACTGGAAGCAGGCGCTCAAGCGTTACCAGAGCCTGCTCAAGGTGGATCCTTTCTGGGCGCGCCTTGAGGCGCGCGTGCGTGATTTTGACGACCCCATCCTCGACAGCCGCACCGTGCAGAATCTGCGCGCCGCCCTGCCCCAGGGGCTGCTGCTGATCAACGCGCGCATGGCCGCCCAAGCCGCCGAGCGGGAGGACAAGCCGGCCGTGGAGCGCCACCTCAACGTGATGAAGACCTCCGGTTTTGAACCCAAAACCGTCGAGGATGCCCTCCTGCGCGCGTTGGACCCGCTGCGCCAGCGCCTCAAGACCTACGCCAAAAGCGCCGAGGAGCGCACCAACGCCGACCCCGCTCACGCGGACAAGGCGATCAATGAGCTGCTCGACAACTGCCAACCGATTTTGCGCGTAATCGGCGCACTGCTGCCGATGGGTTCTCTCACCCTGCAAACCATGCGCGACGACCTGGCCCAGACCTGCATGCAGTGCGCGGTGACCTTTGGCAACAAGACCGAGAGCTGGGGCAAGGCTCTGCTGATCCTCGAGCGCGTCCAGGCCATTGCTTCCAGCCCTTCGGTGCGCGACCGCGTCCAACAGAACATGAAGCAGCTCAAGGACAACATCGCCATCAACAACGACTGGCACGGCGACGGTTACTTTGACCTGCCTGCCAACATCATCAACGACCTGGAAGCCGCCTATCGCAAGGCAGAAGCGCGCGATTGGGACGGCTCCCTGCGCGACCTTGAGGGGGTGATGCCGCAGGTGGATGCCAGCCAGAAACATTTGGTGCACAAGGCCATGGCTTATGCCTACAACGGCCGCGCCCAGGATTGCATCCAGGCCGCCGCCAACAGCAACGACCGCCGCAGGATGATGGACGCGCTCAAGACTGCCAACGACGACCTGCTGCGCGCCCAGGAATGCGATCCCAACAACCGCCTGGTGACCGACAACCTCTCGGCCACCCGCCGGCTGGGCATACAGATGGGCGTGTCGCTGCCCAGCCGCCCCTCTGGCGCGCGCGTTCAGCGCCCCGCTGCGCCCCAGCCCGCCCGCCCGGCACAACAGAAACCGCAGCCGCCCCGCCCGGCCCAGCAGCAGCCTCCGCGTCCCCAGTCCAAACCTGCACCGCGGGGGAAGACCTCCTATCCGCGCTGGTTCGCCGCCAGCGCCAGCCTAGTGCAGCACTTCTTTGCCGGGCTGGTGGATGCGGCCGGGCTGATTGGGCTGTTTTTGTTGGTGGTACCGTATGTGACCATGAAGGTGCTCAAAATGGCATCTTATCAACCAGTGACCTCAACATTGATCATGGCGGGCACGGTCGTGGTCTACTATACGCTCTTCCATGCCGTGCTGGGAAGGCGTACGATCGGCGAGCGCCTGACCAAGAGTGAAGCGCTGACCCTGGATGGGGCGCAATTGAACCTGTTCCGCGCTCTGCTGCGCAGCATCCTCTTTGTCCTGCCGTTGACCATCAGCCTGATGATTGGAAATCTCACCACCTTCAAATATTACTGGGTGGTGCTGTTGGTTTACCTGCTGCCTGCCCTCAACAGCGACCGGCGCGGCTTCCACGATTTCTTCTCAGGCAGCGTCCTGCGCAAGGTTGAATAAAGCGTAATCCCACCATGAAAGGCTGTGCGTATGTCCCGTGAGCGAAACAAAAGCAAAGGCAGGACCCGGCTGGAAATCCAGGATTTCATCAGCGACGTCACCCAGCGGCTCATGCCGCGCGTCATCCGCATCCCGCGCCCGATGATGGGCTCCAAGGAGGAGCTGATCGCCTTCCGCGCCCGGCTGGAGGACGCGGTGGAACAATCGGTGCAGGAATGGCTCGAATCCAATCGGCGCGTTCCCACCCCGGAACCCCCGCCTGAGCCTGCCCCTCCGCCCGCGGTGACTTCGGGCGAGGACGAGTTCTTCCAGCAGCAGATGAAGACCATGGCCGATGCCTGCACGGGACTGTGGCGGCTGCGCGGGCGGCTGACCCAACCCGGCACCAACAGCCCCCTGCCCGGCGTGGAGCGCGCCTACCGCCATTTCGAATCGGTCTGGGATGTGCTGGCCGGCGCGGGCTTCAAGATCATGGACCACACCGGCGATCCTTTTGACGCCGGCATGTCGCTCAAGGTGATCAGCTATGAGCCAACCCCCGGCGCGGAGCGCGAGCAGGTGCTGGAAACCATCAAGCCCTCCATCTTTTACAAGACCCACTGCATTCAGACGGGCGAGGTCATCGTCGCCTTGCCCGAGAAATGATCGACACGCCCTTAATTTATTCACAGGAGATATCAAATGCGCGCAACCATTGATTTCGGAATTGACCTGGGGACCACCAACAGCGCCATCGCCGTGCTGGAAGGCACCCGCGCGACGGTGATCAAGAACAACAACAGCCTTGAGTACACCCCCTCGGTGGTGTGGATCGACAAGAACAACCGCCTGATGGTCGGCCGGGCAGCCAAAATGCGCCTGGAGCAGGAGCCGGAGAACGTCAAGTCTGAATTCAAGCTGCAGATGGGCGCTGAATACGAGTACCGTTTTGAAAGCACCGGGCGCATCTTCAAGCCCGAGGAGCTTTCGGCCGAGGTGCTCAAATCGCTGCGCGCGGATGTGCAGCAGCGCCTGGGCGAGGACATCACCGCCGCGGTGATCACCGTCCCGGCAGCCTTCGAGCTGCCGCAGTGCGACGCCACCCGACGCGCCGCGCAGCTGGCCGGGCTGCAGTTCAGCCCGCTGATCATGGAGCCCACCGCGGCAGCCATGGCGCACGCCTTCCAGTCCAAGTCTGACAAGGTCTACTGGCTGGTGTACGACCTGGGCGGCGGCACCTTCGACGCGGCGGTGATCCAGATCCGCGAGGGCACCTTCCGCATCGTCAACCACGCCGGTGACAATCACCTGGGCGGCAAGCTGATCGACTGGGAGATCGTCGAGAAACTGTTGGCGCCTGACGTGGCGAACAAATATCGGGTGAGCAATTTCACCCGCGGCAATGCGCAGTGGCGCATGGCCTTCGCCAAGCTCAAATACTACGCCGAAGAAGCCAAGATCAACCTGTCCACCCAGGAGTCCTACTTTATCACGATTGATTATCTGTGCAAGGACGACAACGGTGAGCCGGTGCCGTTCGAATACGAGCTCAAACGCAGCGAGGTGGTGCGCCTGGCCCGTCCCTTCATCCAACGCTCGGTCAACATCGCCCGCCAGGCGCTGGCCGAATCCAAGCTGGGCATCGCCAACGTCGAGAAGGTGGTGCTGGTGGGCGGCCCCACCCTGGCTCCTTACGTGCGCGAGATCCTCGAAGACGCGCACGAGGGTCTGGGCATCCGCCTGGATTACAGCGTCGACCCACTCACCGTGGTGGCACAGGGCGCAGCAATTTTTGCCGGCATGCAGCGTCTGGAAGGCGCCATCCCCGCGCCGCCCCCCAAAGAATCGGCGGGCGAGGAAATATACACGGTCAAGCTGGAATACGACCCCATCGGCGCCGACCCCGAACCGCTGGTCGGCGGCAAGATCGTCCCACCCGCCGCGCAGGATCTGCAGGGCTTCCAGATCGAGTTCAGCAACAGCTCCTCCCAGCCCGCCTGGCGCAGCGGCAAGCTGGCTTTGGGCAGCAACGGCGCCTTCGCCGCCACGCTGTGGGCGCAGCGCGGCATGCCAAATATCTTCAAGATTGAACTGACCGACCGCAACGGGCGCGTCCTCAAGGTGTCTCCCGCCGAGTTCAGCTACACCATGGGCACCCGCCCGGGCGAGCAGCCGCTCATCCATTCCATCGGCGTGGCCAAAGCCAACAATGAAGTGGACTGGTTCATGGAGAAAGGCACCACCCTGCCCGCGCGCCAGCGCCACATCCTGCGCTCGGCCATCACCCTGCATGCCGGCAAGCAGGGAGAAGCCATCCGCATTCCGGTGGTGGAGGGCAGCAACGAGCGCGCCGACCGCAACAAGGTGATCGGCTCACTGGTCATCCCCGCCTCCGCTGCCCGCCGCGATGTGCCCGCCGAAACCGAGATCGAAATTTCCCTCGAGATCGACGCCTCACGCATCATCACCGCCTCGGCTTACATTGGGCTGCTCGACCAGGATTTCCAGGCAGTCATCGATTATCACAAGCCGGCGGTGGACCTGGACAAGATGCAGCAGGACCTCGAGCGCCAGCGCAAGCGTCTGGACACCGCCCGCCAGCGCACCCGCGAGGTGGGTGATTCCGGCGCGCGCGAGGTGCTGGAGCGCAAGATCGAAGGCGAAAACATGGTCGAGAACGTGCAGTCCTCCCTGGCGGCTGCCAGCGGCGACCCCGATGCGGTGGACAAAGCCCAGAACCGCCTGATCGACCTGAAGATCGCCATTGACCAGGTGGAAGACCGTCTGGCATTGCCGGCGATGAAGCAGGAAGCCGAGGAGAAGATCACACGCGTCACCGAGATCGTCACCCAGTACGGCAATAGCGAAGCCCGCCGCCAGCTCGAAATCCTGGTGCGCGACCTGCGCCAGGCGCTGCAATCCGAGGATGCCGATTTGATCCGGCGCAAGTCCGAGGAAATTGACACGTTGGCCATCATGGTGTTGCGCGAGCGGCCCGAATTCTGGGTCGGCTTCTTCCAGCATCTGGAGGAATACCGCGCCCGCATGGTGGACCAGGCTGCCGCCGACCAGCTCATCTCGCAGGGCTACCAGGCCATGCAGGCCAATGACCTGCCGCGCCTCAAAGCCATCGTCCAGCAACTGCTCGGTCTGCTGCCCCAGGACGTGCGCGATGAGATTGAGCGCATCTCTGATGTTCACTAACCCATGAGCATGCCATCTGAAACCAAACCCGAAGCCTCACCGCCCGAAGCCGCCGCCCCGCCCCCCGGCGCGGTGCCGGCGCTGGACGCGCTGATGTACCGGCTGAACATGGCCCAGGCGGCCGAGCTGGCCCGCGCCGGCAAGTACGCCGAGGCCGACGCCATCCTGGACGGCATGGGCGAACAGAAAAACCGCGGCCCGGTCTGCGACCTGCGCGCGCGCATCTGCGCCCAGCAAGGACGGCTGGGGCAGGCTGAAGCGTTCTGGAAACAGGCGCTGCTCTTTGAGCCCGGCAACCCCGACTATCAGGCTGGGCTGGATTACATCTATAAAGCCCAGCGCCCGGCCAACCCGCGCCTGCTGCTGCGCGCCTGGCTGCCGCGTTTGCTGGGGGGATTGCTCGCCCTGGCGCTGGTGGTCTGGCTGGGTTTGCGCCTGGCGGCTGTGCAGCGCGCCGTCGGGCAACCCGCCGCACCGGCTGCGCTGCCACCGGTGATCACCGTGATAGCCCCCGCGCCAACGGTGGTGGTCAACGTTCCCGAGTCGGCTGCCCCGGCTGATCTGGACGCGCTGCGCGACGACCTCTCCGCCCAGATTCAAGCGCTGGGTCAATCCCAGGCCTCGCCGGAGCAGATGGAAAAGCTGCTCGCCGCGCAAGAGAGCATCCTCGCCAGCCTGTCAGCCACGCCCGCCCCCCTTGATTTATCCATCAGTCTGCCCGGCGTGCAGGCTGCGCCGCAGGGCGCCGGAATTCAGGTGACTTTCACCGACGGGCTCTTTCTCTACGAGTCAGCCCTCAGCCCGCAGGGCGCGGCCCTGCTGACCCGGCTGGGGCAGCAGTTGGAACCGCACGCCGCGCGCATCCACATCGCCGTCACCGGTTATGTGGACGACAGCGAGGACAGCGCGTACTTCGATCTGGGTCTGCTGCGCGCGCTGCGCGTCTTCGACCACCTGACCGCCAGCACCCAGTTGCCGCCGGAGGTGTTCAGCCTCCAACCCCAGGCCGCACAGCCGGCCCCTTATCCCAATGATTCGCCCGAAAACCGGGCGCGCAACCGCACCGTAACCCTCTTGATCACCGCCCGGACTCCCTGACCCCGCGGAGGCGAAAATGGACCTACACCCTTCCATCCAGATCACCTGGGCGCTCGCCAATCGCAGCGCTTGCCTGGCAGGCAGCTCGCGCATTGAGCCGTCCTATTTCCTGCTGGCCGCGCTGGAGGTGATGGATGATGCCTTCAGCGGGCATGCCCGCGACCTGGGTCTCTCGCAGGGCGATATTGACCAGATCACCGATCTGGCGCGTCAGGCGCAGGAGGTGATGGGGCTCAGCGACGAAGAGGTGACCCACACCCGCCGCGCCCTGCGCAAGCAGCTCATTCCCGAACAGGCGTTGTATGTCAACATGAGCATGCTGCACCGCTCTGACTTTTCGCGCCGCCTGTTCATCGAGGCCGCCCAATCCGCCGCGCAGCAGCAGCACAGCCAGGTGACCCTGGTGGATCTGGTGCGCGTGCTGATCCAGAACCTGCCGCCCGAGGTGGCCCCGCTGTTCGAGGGCCGCCCCGGCTACCGCATCGCCGAACCGCAGCAGACCGCCGCCGGCGCCGGCACTCCCCTGGGCGAAGGCGCGGCGCTGCCCAACCTCAACCCCGCCAGCCGCACCCCCGTCCTGGACGCGCTCGGGCGCGACCTGACCGCGCTGGCGCGCGCCAGCACCCTGCCCCCGGTCATCGGGCGTGTGCAGGAAATGACCGCCCTGGCCCGCCACCTGATGCGCACCACCAAGCGCAATACCATCCTGGTCGGCCCGGCTGGCGTGGGCAAGACTGCGGTGGTGATGGGCCTCGCCCAGCGCATCACCCAGCCCAACGCGCCTGAATTCCTGCGCAAACTGCGCATCGTGCAGATCAACGTCGGCGACCTGGTGGCCGGCACGCGCTACCGCGGCGACATGGAAGAGCGCCTGCGCCAGTTGGTCACCGAGGCATCCTCAGACCCCAACCTGGTGCTGTTCCTGGACGAGATCCACATGGTGATGAAATCCTCCGGCGACTCGCCGATGGATATCGCCAATTTACTCAAGACCGCGCTCGAGCGTGACGCCATCCGCTGCATCGGCGCCACCACCACCGACGAGTTTGAGCGTTACATCAAGGAAGACCCGGCATTTCTGCGCCGTTTCCAGGTGCTGCGCCTCAAGGAGCCCGACTACGCTCAAGCCCTGGAAATCTGCCAATCGTGGGCCGGGCGCATCGAGAAAATCCAGGGCACCCATTTCACCCCGGAAGCGGTCGAGGCGGCCGTCTCACTCTCCATGCGCTTGATCCGCGACCGATCGCTGCCCGACAAGGCCATCGACCTGATGGAAAACGCCGCCACCTACGTCAAGGTGGCCACCCTGATGTTCGAGAACGCCCCGCAGACCCCCGCCCAGCCGTCCGAAACGCTGCAGGTGGAGGTGGCCCACATCCAGGCCGTCCTGGAGGAGCAGTACGGCATCCCGGTTGAGGCAGCCGAGGGCTTCGATATGCAAAAGCTGACCGCTGACCTGCGCCACGAGATCATTGGACAGGACACCGGCATTGACGCCTTCCTGGAAACGCTGCACGGGCTGCTGCTGCACCCGCCCGCCAACGACCGCGCGCTGGGCGTGTTCATGTTCACCGGCCCCACCGGGGTGGGCAAGACCTTCCTGGCCGAGGTGCTGGCGCGCTCGCTTTACGGTCGCGAGGGACGCCACCTGCTGCGCATCAACATGAACGAGTTCAAAGAACCCTACGACCTCTCGCGCCTGACCGGCGCCGCGCCGGGCTTGATCGGTCACGACCGCCAGGGCACGCTTTTCGCCTTCACCAGCGAGTACCGCCGCGGGGTCATCCTGTTGGATGAAATTGAGAAAGCCCACCCCGAGGTGCAGGATTACTTCCTGCAGATTTTCGACCGCGGCGAGGCGCTCTCCTCGCGCGGGCAGAAGGCCGACTTCCGCCAGACCATCTTCCTCATCACCTGCAACCTGGGCACCGCCGCGGCCGCCTCCGCCCCGATGGGCCTCCTGCCGCGCGAACAGGAAGCGGACGCCGAGGGCGAGGCCATCCGCCGCCTGCTGGTGCGCCACTTCCGCCCCGAGTTCCTCGGGCGCATCGACCGCATCATCGAGTTTCATGCCCTGCGCCGCGAAGATTTCGAGGAGATGCTCCAGCACCAGTTGGACGCGCTGGCAGCCGAGATGCTGGAGGAACACCAGGTCACGCTGGAGGTGCCATCCGCAGCCTTCAAAACCCTGGCCGACGCGCTGTGCGAGCAGCCAGACGGCATGCGCGGTCTGCTGCGCGCCTTCCGATCCGAGGTGGCCCTGCCCACCCTGCAGAAAGCCGCCGGGATGGAGGCGGGCAGCACATTGGTTTTGGGCGAAAACGGGCGCGCATCCTCCTGAACGGGCACAGGTGAGCGGGCTTGACTGGCGGATGCACTTTTCCGACGGGTATATAATTAACCCAGGCGCTCAGAGGAAAAGGCCATGAAAACCGACACCGCTTACCTGGATGGCATATACGCCATCATCGAAGCCTCCGGGCAGGGGCTGGATGAGCCGGGCTTTGCGCAGCGGGTGCTGCAAATTTGCTGCCAGACCCTGCCGGCGGACGCGGCGGCGCTGTGCACGGTGCAAGCCGGGGGCGACCAGGTGAGCTGGATGGGCTGGTGCGGGCTGTCGCCTGAAGGGCTGGCGCAGGTGGCCCGCGAACGCCTGCAGCTCGACGAGCGCTTCCGCGAGCAACTGGTTTTCCATGGGCAGCAGGCCGCGGCACTGGACAGCCTGGAAAGCCTGGGGAGCTTTCCGGGACAGATGCTGGCGGGCGAAAAATTGACCCGCGCCGCCCAGGCCGCCGCAGGGCAGCCGGGAGGGCCGGGCTGCGTGCTGCTGGCTTTCCGACGCTCAGCGCAGCCGTTCAAACCTCACGAGTTGCGCTTTCTGGCCGCCGCTGCGGGGCTGGCCAACCGCACGCTGATCTCGCTGCAGGCCTGCGATGACCTGGCGCTGCTGTGCCGCTTTGACCCCATCACCGGGCTGCTGCACCACCAGTTTTTCAATGAGCTGGCCGAGCGCGAATTCGAGCGCGCCCGGCGCAGCGGTACGCCGCTCTCGCTGGTGCTGCTTGAGATTCAAAATTTCGCCACCATTAACCAGCGCTGCGGGCGGCTGCGGAGCGAACAACTGCTGGCGGCGGTGGGCGAAAGCCTGCGCGAGGCGCTGCGCTCGGTGGACCTCATCTCCCGCAGCGACGGCAGCCAGTTCAGCGTGTTGCTGACCGCCTGCAGCGAGCGCGAAGCGCTGCGGGTCGTCGCGCGCGTCCAGGAGCGCATGGGGATGATGCCCGCAGTGGATGAGAAGGGCGTGGAACAGTGCCAGGTGACGCTGCGCTTCGGGGCGACCACGCTCGACCTGTTGAACGATGAGAATTTCGCCGCGCTGACCGCGCGGGCAAGCGCGGCGCTGGCAGATGGATAGCAGCGCGCTGCCCCGCGAGCCGCTGCTGCAACGTCTGCGCGGGGCGTTGGGCTGGAACCGCGCCAGCTACACCCTGATGAGCGCCTTCCTGGCGGTGATCGGGTTGATCATCATCGTCTGGTGGCCGCTGGTGGAGGAATATGCTGCGCTGTTCGACCCGGCTTACCCGCTGTGGGTGCAGATCGACTGGTTGCTGATCGGCATCTTCGCCGTCCTGTCGCTGCTGATCATGGCCGGGGCGGACTTCAAATCCGATGCCTGGATCGTGGTGGTCGGGATGGGCGGCGGGCTGGTGATTGAGGGCTGGGGGACGCAAACTTACATCTGGACCTATTTCACCCACGAGCGCCCGCCGCTGTGGATCATCCCGGCCTGGCCCATCGCCAGCCTGGCCATCGACCGGCTGGTGCGCGTGCTGCATCTGCTGTCCGAACGGCTGCCGGAAGGTTGGTTTCGCATCGCCTACTGGCCGGTGTTCACCGGGTTCTACCTGGTCATGTGGCAGTTCGTCTGGCCGACGCTGGATAAATCGCTGACCGTGCTGGCGCTGGCCGCCTGCGGGCTGCTGATCCTCTCGCCCGCCAACCAGCGCATGGCGCTGCTGACCTTTCTGGCGGGAGCGGGGTTGGGCTACTTTCTGGAGCGCTGGGGCACCACGCGCGAATGCTGGACGTATTACACCGGTCAGACGCCGCCGTTTTTCGCCGTGCTGGCGCATGGGCTGGCGGCGGTGGCCTTCTGGCGGGTGGGGCTGATCGCCCGGCGGGTAAAGTTGCGTGGTTATTTTGTCCCTCAACCCAACCCCTCTTCCACAAGTGGGAGAGAGGCAAAAGAGTGAGGGCGGGGAACTCTTCTTCCTCTCCATTCGTCTTATCGCTAGCTCACAATTTCTGTGCGCTGTTCTTTTTCAGGAGAAGAAGCCATGTCCAGAAAATCTTGGGTCAATCTGATCGTTCTTGTGGTGCTGATGAGCGCGTTCGTCGGGGTGGCGGTATCGGTCAACCATTATCGCAACCTGCCTGAGCGCCTCAGCCAGCACGAAACCATCCTGCTCGGTCAGAATCGTCTGGTGCCGGGCAGCCAGGCCGCCTTTCACGTGCAGGTGCGCGACAGCAAAAATGCCGCGCCGCTGTCAGACGCCGAGGTGCGGGTGCTGCTCAAGCCCGAGGACGGAGGGCAGCCGCGCGAAGTGTATCGCGGCAAAACCGATGCCGACGGGGCTGCCAGCGTAATCTTCAACGTGCCAGAGCAGGGCGGGGTGCGCCAGACTTTACTGGTCAAGACCAGCTCGAGCCTGGGCTCAGACACACTGGAGCAGCCGGTGCAGGTGGAACGCGAATACCGCATCCTGCTGGCCACCGACAAACCCATCTACCAGCCCGGACAGGTGATCCACATCCGCGCTCTGGCGCTGAGCGCCTTCGATCTGAAACCGGCGCAAAACCAGACTCTGCAGGTGGTCGTCGCCGACGGCAAGGGCAACAAGGTCTTTCGCAAGGACCTGACCACCTCGCAATACGGCGCGGCCTGGGTGGATTTCCAGTTGGCCAGCGAGGTGAACAGCGGCAATTACAAGCTGACCGCGCAGATGGGTCAAGTCAGCTCGGAGAAGACGGTCACGGTCGAGCCGTATGTGCTGCCCAAGTACAAAATCAGCCTCGACACCGACCGCGATTACTACCAACCGGGGCAGCATGTCAAAGGTTCGCTGCAGGCCAATTACTTCTTCGGCAAGCCGGTCAACGAAGCCAGCGTGCAGATTGAAGGCTTCACCTTCGATGTCGAGCGGGTCACCGCGCTGACGTTGGAGGGCATGACCGACGCTGAGGGCAACTTTGAGTTTGAGTTCGACCTGCCGGCTTACATTGCCGGATCGGACCTGGAAGGCGGGCTGGGGCACTTCTACCTGCAGGCAGCGCTGACCGACCAGGCCGAGCACACCGAGATCGCCAATCTGTCGCTGCCGGTTTCGGGCAGCGCGCTGGTGATCGAAGCCGTGCCCGAGGCGGGCATGTTCCGCGCCGGGGTGGAGAACATCCTCTACGTGCTGACCAGCTATCCCGACGGCAGCCCGGCGGTCTCCGAAATCTGGGTAGACGTGCACAACACCGGGCAGCGGCTGGACGCGCAGACCGGGCAATACGGCCTGGCGGAAGTGCGCTACGCACCCAATGAAAGCAGCCAGTCGATGCTGGTCACCGCGCGGGATGAGCGCGGCAACATCGCCCAGCGCGAATTCTACTTCGAGGGGGATTGGACCGGCGAGGCCATCCTGCTGCGCCCGGACCAGCCGGTCTACCGCGTGGGCGACACGATGAACCTGACCCTGCTCTCCTCGATTGCGCAGGGCGCTGCCTACCTCGACATCGTGCGCGAAGGGCAGACCATCTCGACCCGCAGTGTTGACATTCGCGACGGCAAGGCGCAGGTGGGGGTGGACCTGAGCCAGGATATGTTCGGCACGCTCGAGCTGCACGCCTACAAGCTGCTGGCCAGCGGCACGATCGTGCGCGACACGCGCATGGTGGTGGTCGATCAGGCAGAGGGCTTGCAGATCAACCTGACCCCGGGCAAGGAAACCTATCTGCCCGGCGACCCGGCCAGCATCGGCGTGCGCGTATCGCCCCGTCCCGAGAAAAACCCCGAGGCGGC
>CAZCBJ010000096.1:0-14142 GCA_964496705.1 uncultured Anaerolineaceae bacterium
GGGCGGTGCCTTCGTTGCCAGCCACGTAAGACCAAATCATCTCGTCATCCGCGTGCACCAGCATCCATGCAATTCCAACGCGATCCATGTCGGCCACCAGACGATCAGCGTCAGGGTCATGAGGAAGCCAGATGTGATTATGAAAGTCGATCATGAAAACACCAACCGCCTTTCTACAAAACAAAGCACTTTTCTATTGAAATTCACTTGTCAGGAGGTGGGAAAAAGAGAAAGTGTGTCTATTTTACCGCAGGTATGAATCAACATGAAATCCAATTGATCCAGATCATTGGGGATTGAATAACCTTGGATCTCAGATCCATCCTGCTGATATAATTCACCCATCTCACCTTTGGAGTAAAAACACATGCCCGAATACCGCGCCAAACAATTCCTGTACGGCGGGGACTATAACCCGGATCAATGGCCCAGGGAGGTCTGGCAAGATGATATCGTCAAAATGAAGGCGCTGGGCGCCAACGCGGCGACAGTGCCGGTGTTTTCCTGGGCTCATCTGCAGCCTGCAGAGGACAATTACAACTTCAAGTGGCTGGATGAGGTGCTGCACCTGTTAATCCACAACAGCATCAACCTGATCCTGGCCACTCCCACCGCAGCCCATCCTGCCTGGATGTCGCGCAAGTATCCTGAGGTGCTGCGTGCGGATATGCACGGGCTGAGGCGAACGCACGGCGCGCGCTCCAATTACTGCCCCAACAGCCCCATCTATCGCAAGCATGCCGCCCGCATGGCTGCTAAAATGGCCGAGCGTTATGCCAGCCTGCCCAACCTGGTGTTGTGGCACATCGGCAATGAGTACGGCAGCTATTGCTATTGCGATACCTGCCGCGCGGCCTTTCAAGCCTGGTTGAAGCAACGCTACGGCAGCCTGGATGCGTTGAACCGCGCCTGGTACACGCCCTTCTGGGGTCACACCCTCTACGCCTGGGAGGAGGTGGAGGTGCCCAGCCTGCAAAACGAGATGTTCCAGTACGGCGAGAAGCTGGCCACCACCTGCCAGGGAATGGCGCTGGACTATAACCGATTCATGTCCGACAGCCTGCTGGCCTGTTACTGCAACGAGCGCGACGCGATCCGCGCTTTCACCCCGCGCGTGCCGATCACCACCAATCTGATGGGCACTTTCAAACCGCTAGATTATTTCAAATGGGCAAAGGAAATGGACCTGGTCACTTGGGATAGTTACCCGCGCATGATCGATCCACCGTCGATGCCAGCCCTCCGACACGACCTGACTCGTGGTTTAAAGGACGGCATGCCCTTTCTGCTGATGGAACAGACGCCCAACCAGCAGAACTGGCAGCCGGTCAACATGCTCAAACGCCCCGGCGTTATGCGCCTGCTCAGTTACCAGGCGGTGGCTCACGGATCGGACTCGGTGCTGTTCTTCCAGTGGCGCCAGACGCTGGGCTCATGCGAAAAATACCACGCCGCGATGGTGCCGCACGCCAACACCCTTGACACACGAATCGGGCGCGAGTTGACCCAACTGGGCGGTGAGCTGAAACGGCTGGATAAAGTGCTCGGTTCACGGGTCGAAGCGCGCGTGGCGCTGGTGTTCGACTGGCCCAACTGGTGGGCAGCCGAATTTTCCTCTGGCCCGACGGTTTACCTCAAGTACCTTGACATGCTGGGTAAGTACTACCAGGCGTTGTTCGATCTGAATGTGCCGCTCGACATCATCCCGCCAGACGCCGACCTGACCAAATACGACCTGGTCATCGCCCCGCTATTGTACATGTGCAGTCAAACCAACGCCACTCGCTTTGAAGCCTTCGTCGAACGGGGCGGCACCTTCCTGACCACCTTTTTCTCCGGCTGGGTGGATGAGAACGACCTGGTGTATGAAGGTGGCTATCCGGGTGCGCTGCGTAAATTGCTGGGCGTGTGGGTCGAAGAACAGGATGCCCTCTTCCCGGACATGACGAATGAAATGGTCTTTGAAGCCGATGCCCCGGCTGAGCTGCAAGGGACCTATCGCTGCGGAAATATCTGTGAAGTAGCCCACAGCCAGGGCGCCAGCGTGCTGGCACGCTTCGGCAAGGACTTCTATGTGGGCAAACCCGCACTGACGGAGAACGCTTTTGGTCTGGGCAAAGCGCTGTATGTGGCTTCAGACATCGAGGTGGAGCTGATCACCCGCCTGGTGAAAGTTTTATGCGCACGGCACGCCATTCATCCGATCTTGGAAACCCCTGCCGGCGTTGAGGTGACCCAGCGCTGCAAGGACGGCCATTGTTACACCTTTATCTTGAATCATAACGACAGCCCGGCCGAGGTGACCTTGAAGGCTGAACAAATGGATTTGATCAGCGGTCAGAAGTTTTCAGGGGCGGTCACCCTCGCACCCAGAGATGTATTGATCCTGGAAAGTTAATCGCCTGAAAGCGACACATACAAACGGGGCAGGCATGACAAAATGTCTGCTCCGTTTGCATTTGCGCAGGCAGCCTGATGAGCAGACAATTGGGGTAAAATACATTTGCACAGCGCGCGGTTCTCCTCTTTCTTATTGGTGCCAGGGAGATTCCAAATGACGCCGGTCACCAAGCTCGCCCAATATCTTCATTACCATAATACAGCTTTTCACCGGATTGATAGGTGCGTCCCTGGTGAAGCCTTGGTGGAATTAAATGTCAACGGCGAAGGTTGGCTGACGTTCACCTGTACTCCGCAAAATGTGCAGGCATTGGCAGTCGGATTTCTGTTCAACGAGGGGGTAATCCAATCTTCCGCTGAAATCGCCTCCCTTCACCTCTGCGCAGCCGGCGACCTGATCGATGTCTGGCTGACTCATCCTGTTGAAAAGCCTCGCGAGTGGACGCGCACATCAGGCTGTGGGGGGGGCTCACCGCGCAGCGCAATCCCAACCGGGTTCCGGAGCAGTCGCCTATCTCTGCCGCGGCGGTCGTCGCCAACATGGAATCTTTGTTGACTCGCCAGCAAGCCTATCTTGAATCCAGAAGCCAAGGTGGAAATTAACCCCAAGGACGCAGAGGAGATGGGTATTCGGGATGGCCAAGCGGTGCGGGTCTCATCCCGGCGGGGGATGATCTACCTGAGGGCGAAGGTCACCGAAAAAACCACCCCCGGTGTGGTGTTCATCCCGTTTCACTTCGCCGAGGCTGCCGCCAACCTGCTGACCATTGATGTGATCGATCCGCAGGCGAAAATCCCCGAATATAAAGCCTGCGCCGTGCGCATCACACCAGTTAGCGATGACCTTCTCCCTCATCCTGACCGGGAGCAAAAACGCGGCCGAGATTAAGACTCTTGACTAACCGGCGGGTAACTAACCGCGCCGGTCCATTTCAGCGATGATCGAGCGCGCCAACTCGAGGAACTCATCCCATTCCTCGGTAAAGAAGTGCATGGTGACGGCATTCAATTCGAGGTGATAGGTGGTCTCGCCATCTGGTTCCTGGGCGACCCAGGCCAGGTAATTCTCGGTTTCTGCCAGAGTATCGGTCTTGGGTTCGGGAACAGTGGGCATGGTATCCTCCTGAAGGATGACGGGTGAATTTTGGCTATTATCCCATATTTGGGATCAAAAAGACAAGCAGGCAGAGCTGAACAGTCAACTCTTTTTACGAGCGAAAATCGCTGCCACCCGCCTGCGCAGTTCTTGAATAATTTCGGGAAACGAGGGGAAAGGTCTCGTCTCAGGTGAGATGTCACTTTGCTCCCAAGGATCCTGGTCAAACAGCTTGCGCACGATGTAATTGCTGAACAGTTTGAGGGTGGCCAGCACAGGCGCAGCCAGAAAAACTCCGACGACACCCAGGACACTGGCGGCAACGATCACAGCCACCATGATGGCAGCCGGATGAACTTTGAGCGCGTTGGACATCAGGCGGTTAGAGACCAAACTGTCCATGATGCTGTCGGTCACCCAGGCGATCCCCACCACCAACAGAGCGTACCCGAACGGTTGCAGACCAAATAGCGTGGAATTCTGGAACAGGGCGACCAGACCGTAGGTAGTCCAGGCAACTGCCGGACCGACGTACGGAACAAAGCGGGCCAGTCCGGCCAGGATGGCCAATCCGAAGTAGAAGCGCACACCCAGCGCCCCCAGTAAAATGGTGTACACCGCCACGGTGAGGAGGAAAAGGATCAATTGACCGCGCAAAAAAGCGTTCCAAATCTGGTCCAGTTTTTGGCCAATGCGTTCCAGATCCTGGCTATAGCCCGGTAGGGATAAACCAATCAACACCTTGCTGGATCCGCGCGTTTCGGAAAGGACAAAGAAGGAAACCAGCAGGATGAAAAATACCCAGCCAATGGTGCTTGCCGCGCCTGAGGCAACCGAAGAGATGAACACACCTAATCGCGAGAGAAACGGCTGCACCGCGCTGAGAATCTGTTGAGTAAGCTTGTCAAAATCCAGATTGATCGGATCGAAAGTGAAGTTGCCAATTTGGATAGGGGTGCTGCTCCACTGATCCAATAGAGCCGGCAGGTCGCGGATGGCGCGCTGAAGGAATTTGATCAGGCTTTGCACCTGATCGTACACGGTGATCCCCCCCCAGGTCAGTAAACCCAGAAAACCAAACAAGATGATCAGAAAAAGAATGGCTACGATCACCCGCCAGGGGATGCGTGTCAACCGGCGCAGCCGTTCAGCGAGTGGAAAGAGCAGATAAGCGAGGATAAAAGCCATGAGCAACGGACCGACCATGCTGCGCACACTGATCAACACGACCAGGATGACAGCGATAAAGGTGATCGCCACTACCAGCTTGGTGCCGGTGCCCCATTTCGGAGAAGTGGAAGAGTCTTCGGTCATCGTAACTCCATTATAGGATTCTCAATCATTTTAACTGTTTTTGAATAGAAAATTACCATAACCTCTCCAACAGTTGTGCAGTTAATCAATTCTGCGATAACGATATACAACTGAACCAGCGTCCGCTAGGCTGGGTATAATTTTATGTATGGTCCTGCGCTGGTTGTTTGTGATGATCCTGGCATTCACCCACCTTCTGAATGCCCGCCTGACACCCTCTGGAGGGGCTGCCGACTGCTTGCTGAGCGAAAAGGTGGAGCTGCGCTGGCATCCTGCGGGCAGCCTGCGCGTTGGGGATGTGGTCAGCTTGGAAGTTTTCATGCAATCGGATGAAGCTCTCGGCGGCAGGAAGCTAGCCGTGATGAATAAAACGAAGGAATTGGGACAGGCTGAGATACAAGAGCGAGGCGGCGGCCAATTTTATGCGGTGCTGCAATGGTTCTGGGATACGCGCGACATCCAACCCGGAGAGGTGCAGCTTGAGCTGGTTGTGCTGCCAGACAGTGAACGCTGGCAAGTCAATCTACAGCTCCTGCAGGCTGAGAAAGCTCCGACAGCCTGGAAATTGATCGAGACCAACTGCTGCCGGATCAACTACCTCAGCGGCAGTCAGGCTGAACGCGACCTGACAATAATTACGCAAGACGCGGAGCGCAGTGCCGAGATTCTAAGCCAGCGCATGGGCGCAAAATTGGAGAACAAGCTGGAGCTGTTTATCATCCCCAGAGTGATCGGGCAGGGCGGATTCACCACCGAAGAGGTGTATGTATCCCATCCAGAGCGCAGTTATCTTCTCGGCAGTTTCACCCAGATCGTTGAACATGAACTGGTGCATGTCATCGACCGGCAATTGGGCGGTGATTTCCGTCCGTCCTTGCTGGTGGAGGGGTTGGCGGTTTATCTGAGCGGCGGGCATTACCAGAAAGAGCCCTTGCTGGCCAAGGCTGCAGCGCTGCTGGATATCGGCTGGTATATCCCGCTGGCAAAGTTAAGCAACAATTTTTATCCTTCCCAGCATGAAATTGGTTATTTACAGGCCGGAGCATTGGTCGAGTACATGGTCAACCGCTGGGGGTGGGAGGCTTTCAATCAGTTTTACCGCAATATCCAACAAAATACTGGCGGCGAAGCTCAAGCCGTCGACCAGGCGCTGCGGCGGGATTTTGGGGTTAGCCTGGAGCAACTCGAAGACCAGTTCCTTCACATATTGGAAACGCAGCCCGAAAACCCAGATTTGCGTGAGAGCGTCTACATGACTGTGCGGCTGTATGACACCATCCGCGAATATCAAAAAAAAATGGATCCTTCAGCATATTTTCGCGGAATGTGGATCCCAGACGGCCCACAAATGGTCGAACGCGGCATCAGCGCAGATTATGCGCGCAGTCCGGACAGCCTTGAAAATCATCAAGTGGAAATCCTGCTCATGGAAGCCAGCCGCAATTTGCAGGCAGGACAATATGCCAGAACTGGGCGGTTCATTGCAGAAGCGCGCAAACAACTGACGCACATCCAGTTGCAGCCTTGTCCAACGAACGAGAAAAGCCCTGCCTTTGGAAATCCGCATGCAGGGCTGAATCTAGCGATCAGATGAATATTATGGGCAGTTGAAACCCATCATGGCTGGAATGATGGGCAGGCTGCACCACACCTCAGCCGGAGCGAAATACAGGTAGATCCCCGCAGCAAAACAAAAACAGGCGATGATCGCCAGGATGACCAGCAGGATGATAACCGCCGGGGACATGCCCTTCTTGGGAGGTTCAGCCACAGGCGGAGGAGGCGCTGCGGGCACCTGACCAACATAGGACTGCGGCGGAGGCGGAGGGGTGTATACCGGCTGCTGCCGCGGCGGCGGCGGCGCCTGGTAAACCGGCTGCTGAATCGGGGGCGGAGCCTGCACGGGCGGACGGGCTGCCACCGTGGCGTCCACATCCACAGCCACCTCAAAGACCAGGCTGATGTGCTCACCAAGGGTGATGACCTCGCCCGGGCGCAGGATATACGGGCCAACCAGTCGCTGTCCGTTGATGGATGTGCCGTTGGTCGAGCCGAGGTCTTCCACCACAACATTCGCTCCCTGCATGAAAAAGCGCACATGCCGGCGGGAAACCTCAGGGTCATTGATCACGATATCGTTAGCCAGGTCGCGGCCCAGGAATAATTCATGCTTTTCAATTGGGAAGACTTTTCCGGGAGTGGGACCAGAGCGAAGCACCAACCTGAAATTCGACATTGGGATTCCTCCTTCGTGATAAAAACACTAAACATAGTGTAACGATTTTATCTGTGGATGTCAACTTTTCCGAATGCGTCAATTAATAAGCACCAGCCCGGTTTATCCCGGGCTGGTAGTTCTTCGGCTTGGGTGTGATTATTTTTGGGCTTCAACAGCTTTGAGCTGCGCCTGGCGGGCCAGGTCGGTGGCGGAGGCGAGAATGCGCAGAGCTTCATCAGGATTGTGGAAACCCATGCTGTTTTCAGCAGCCACAAAATCCCAACGCAACTGGGCGCTGCGGTGCAGTTTGCGGGCTTCCTCCAGCTTCTGCGGGTCAACACCCGGGTCAGCAGCCGCGGCCTGGATCGCATCGATGGCAGCCACCAGCGCATCCTCGCTAGCGATCATCGTCTGATGCACCGTTTCCTGGATGATCTTCACTCGCTCGACGACGTATTTCATATCGCTGTGACAGGTTGCGCAGGTTTTTTCTGGATTTATCAACGGACTGTGAACATTGTGGCTGGAAAATTTCACCGCACCATCGCGGGTGTAGGGCATGTGACAGTCTGCGCAGGAAACGCCAGCGTTGAAATGGGTGCTGTTATTGGTGTACATTTCATATTCAGGATGTTGGGCTTTGAGCATGGCTGCACCCGAGTCCGCATGGGTAAAATCACTGAACTGGATTTCATCATAATACTGCTCAATAGATTCAATTGAAGTGCCGTTCGCCCACGGGAAGGTCAAGTACTTGCCTTCTCCGGCGAAGTAATATTCCACATGGCAGTTGGCACAAACCACGGTGCGCATTTGCTGACGCGTGAATGTCCGCCAATCCTTGCCCTGTTTGGCAAGCGCTTCCTCAAGGGCAGGATTGGTGACGATCAGGCGCATGCTGTTGGCCTCGTGACAATTGGCACAACCTATGGGTTGGTCAATACTTTTTCCTAATTCGCTAAATTTCATTGCATCATAGGCAGCCATACCCATCTCTGCCCACAGTTTGGGATTATTGGCAGTTTTACACGAATAGCAGCTTCCCGGAGACTTGTCCGATATGCGCGGGGTGTTGCGCACATCATCCAGAGCATTCATGTGCCCACGCTCTTCGTCGTAACCTTTGCTGAAAGGATTACCAGCGAAGAGACGCACCAGCCGGGGATCTTCATCGAGCTTTGAAAAGGGCTCAGAACCGCCGAATTCAGTGCGCGTCTTATTGTCTTTCGTCATTAAAAAGCTGGTGTATTGGTTGGGAAAATTAAGCCCCCACTGAGCGCTGTCGGGTTCATTGACAGGCACCTCAATCATGGGAGGAATGCCGCGAACTTGGGGGGGTTGATTGTACAGAAAAATTAAAACCCCAACCAGGCCGGCAGCTAAAAGTAAAATGACAGCCGTCAGAACCCAAACAAGGTTAATTTTTCGTTTCATAAGTGCTCCTTAATGTGTGATAACATCTGGCTCATAAAAAATCTTGTCCTGGTATGGCATGATGGTCAGTCCACGCTCGCCGTGCGCCACAGACCGGTGGCAGTCAGCACAATAGCGACCAGCGTCTGCCTGTCCGTCCGCGACCATCGAAACCGTTTCCGTGTGGCAGCGGATGCAATTGGCCTGAACAATCTTTTTCGTCGCCGGCTTGGCGCGAATCGGTTCAGGGATGAGACCCAGGGAGAAATGGAAGACGTCATTCATCCCTGATTTTGCCTTAAACAAATATTTAGGAATTACAGCATGAGGAGCGTGACACTCGACGCAGGTCGCCCAGCGCATATGGTTGGCATGGTACCAGCTCTCGTAAGCCGCATCCATGACATGGCAATTATTGCAGGCAGTGGGATTATTGCCCAGATAAACGGTAAACTCGGTGGTAATCAACCCCACCGCCAGCACAACCAGACAGGCCACAATCACCAGAAGAACAGGTATTTTCATCTTTACACCAACAAAAGAGATATTGGTATTTTAACCTAAAATTAAGTATCTGACAATTCAGGTCATTTTCATGCTCATAAAGAAAGCTGGTATACTCAAAGAATTGTATGATCCAGGCAGCCGCTCCCCAGCCCGCCATCCACATTCTTGTCACTCCCAGATGGAAGGATTATGCACTCCTGGACAGCGGCAACGGGTCTCGACTGGAACGCTTTGGTATCTACCGGCTGACAAGACCCGAAGCCGAAGCCATCTGGCGCCCGGCGCTGCCTGTAAGAGAGTGGAACAACGTGCATGCGGTCTTCATGCCTGCTCCCGAAGAAAACGGCGGCCACTGGAAGCTGCTTCAAGCGTTGCCTGAACGCTGGGTGATGGATTACCGCGGTCTGAGGTTTTACGCCCAGACCAGCGCTTCCCGCCACGTGGGCCTTTTCCCGGAGCAGGCCAGCCATTGGGATTGGATCGAGCAGCAGGTCGTGCGCGCCAAACAAATCATCCAGCCGGTGCGCGTATTAAACCTGTTCGGCTATACCGGCATCGCCAGCCTGGCGGCGGCCCGGGCCGGTGCGCAGGTCACCCATCTGGACGCATCGCGCAAGGTGGTGACATGGGCACGCGAGAACCAGGCGCTTTCGGGCCTCGAACAACGGACCATCCGCTGGATCATTGACGATGCATTGAAATTTGTACAGCGCGAAGCGCGGCGAGGTTCAACCTATGAAGGATTAATCCTGGACCCGCCCAAATTTGGGCGCGGTCCAAAAGGCGAAGTCTGGGAATTTTATAAGCTGATCCCTGAGCTGCTCTCAGCCTGTCGTCAGATCCTCAGCCCACAGGTCCAATTTGTGGTTATCACCGCTTATGCAGTCAAAGCCTCAGCAATTACGCTGTTTACTGCGCTGGAAGCCATGCTGCAAGGACGTCAGGGTTTTTGTGAGGCGGGTGAGCTTGTTTTGCAGGATGAAAGCGCAGGCCGCCTGTTGTCTACTGCCATTTTTGCCCGTTGGTGTTCCGCCGCGGGCTGATCAATTAGTAGAGGAATTCGATGGAACAACAACCTTTGGTCGCAATTATTGGTTCAGGTGTGATGGGCGAAGCCATCATCAGCGGCTTGCTGCGCAACCAGGTGACCGTGCCCTCGCGCATTCATGCTACCGACCCGCTCCCCGACCGCCGTGAGGAACTTGCCCAAAAATTTGGCATCCGGACTTTTTCTGAAAATGCCCAGGCGGTGACGGACGCGGATGTGGTCGTCTTGTCGATCAAGCCGCAGCGGGTGGACAAAGTGCTCAGCGGGCTAAGCGGCATGATTCCGCCCAGGGCGCTGGTTTTGTCAATCGTGGCCGGAGCATCCATCGCCAAAATCAGTGAATACCTGGCGCACCCCATCATCGTCCGCTCCATGCCCAATACGCCCGCCCAGATCGGAGAGGGCATCACGGTGTGGACCACCTCGGCAGAGGTGAACGAAGAACAAATTGAGCTGGCGCGCGGTATCCTGCGCGCGCTGGGGGATGAAGTGTTCGTTGAAGAAGAGACTTTTCTGGACATGGCCACTGCCCTGTCAGGCACCGGCCCGGCTTACGTCTTCCTCTTCATGGAAGCGATGATTGACGCCGGGGTGCATCTGGGCTTTCCGCGGCGTATCGCCGAACAACTGGTCGTGCAAACGCTGCTCGGGTCGGTGGATTATTACCTGGCGCGCAAGGCGCATCCGGCTACATTGCGCAACGAGGTCACCTCCCCGGGGGGAACCTCCGCCGCGGCGATTTATTATCTCGAAAAAGCCGGCGTGCGCACCGCCATTTCGCGGGCGGTTTGGGCGGCTTATGAGCGCTCGCAGGAGCTGGGCAAAGGACGCAACAGCCAACCGCCGGAACAGAAAAACTCAGAGAATTGACGTTTTTGAAAAACCATGTCCTTGGAATTGCGCCCGCTGCAAACCGAAGCTGAATTCAAGCAATTTGTTGTTTTTCCCTGGAAGGTGAACCGCGGCGACCCAAACTGGGTGCCGCCGCTGATCGAAGAACGCAGCTCGCGGCTTGATGAGAAGCGCAATTCTTTTTGGGGCAACACCCGGCGCCTACTGTGGATGGCCTGGCAGGACGGTCAACCGGTGGGCACAATTGCCGCGTTCATCGACCTGAGGCGCAACCGGTTGCTTCACACCAATATGGGACAGTTTGGCTTCTTTGACTGCGTCAACGACCCTTCCGTCAGCCGCTTGTTGATCGCTGCCGCAGGCAATTGGTTACGCTCACAGGCCGTCAGCCAGATGGTCGGACCCTACAACCCAAGCATGTCCGACGAGGCAGGCATCCTGGTGGAAGGATTCGATACCCGCCCCACAATCATGACCGCTCACAACCCGCCATATTATCCGGCGCTGATGGAAGACAGCGGGCTCATCAAGAAGGTTGACCTGTTGGCGCGCATGTTTCGCCGTCCGGACGGGATGAGCTTTGACCAGGCCTGCCCTCCCAACCTGAAACGGGTTTACCAACGGGTAAGTCTTCGTCAAGATTATTCCATACGTTCTATTCGCATGGACCGCTGGGAAGAGGAAATTTCTCTAGCCTGCCGCATATATAACGCTGCGTTGGGTCCGCTGCCGGATTTTCTGCCGCTGACCGAAGAAGAATTCTTATCCTTTGCCAACTCATTCAAGTTGATCATGCAATCCGATCTGGCGCTCGTCGCCGAGGTGCGCGGCGAGCCAGCCGGATTCGCGCTGGCGCTGCCGGATATCAATCAGGCTTTGCAGCATGTCAATGGCCGCCTGGACTTGCCCGGCATGGCAAAATTTTGGTGGTACAGCCGCCGTTTGACCCGTATTTCCTTTAAGGTTTTGATGATGCTGCCGGAATTTCAAAAGCGCGGCATTGAAGCGTTATTGAATTACCGCATTGGAGAAGCGATTTTTAAACGCGGATATCAAGAAGTTGATTTCTCGCTGACTGGCGAAGAAAACCTGCCCAGCACACTGTATCAGGAAAACGCCGGAATGCAGATTTACCGCAGATACCGGATTTATCAAATGGAGTTGGCATGAGCGAAACCTTTCTGAATCGGTTCCCTTACGCGCATACTTTTTCGATCATCGCTCGCGACCCGCAGACGGGCTGCCTGGGCGGCGCGGTGCAATCGCACTGGTTCTCGGTCGGCTCGCTGGTCATCTGGGCTGAGCCGCAGGTCGGCGTGGTAGCCACCCAGGCGCTGGTTGAGGTGAGTTACGGACCGTTGGGATTGCAGTTGATGCGCGCAGGCAAAAGCGCATCTGAAGCGCTGGCGGGATTGACCGCCATTGACAGCGTTCAGGATATGCGCCAGGTGGCAATGGTGGACGCGCTTGGACGTGTCGCAGCGCACACCGGCGCTCGCTGTATGGCAGACGCCGGGCACATCATCGGCGAGGGTTTTTCTGTCCAGGCCAATATGATGGCCAATCCAAGCGTCTGGCCCGCCATGGCTAAAGCCTACACCGCTGCGCAAGGCGACCTGGCTGAGCGTTTGCTATGCGCATTGGAGGCCGCTCAATTGGCTGGCGGAGATGTGCGCGGCCAGCAGAGCGCAGTCATTTACATCGTCCAGGGCAGCGCGTCTGGAAAACCCTGGCAAGACGTGGTCATGGACTTGCGCGTTGAAGATCATCCCAGACCGGTCGAAGAATTGCGCCGCCTGGTGCGCATCCAACACGCCTACACCCTGATGGAACAAGGTGATGAACACATGGGCAAAGGCGAGGTCGCTTTGGCACTGCAAGCCTACAGCGGCGCTCACCAGATCGCGCCGGAAATGGATGAAATACCTTTCTGGCATGCCGTCACGCTGGTTGACATGGGACAAGTGGAAGAGGCTATCCTTATTTTTAAACCCATCTTCGCTCGCGCGCCCAATTGGGCAACGCTTTTACAACGCCTGCCCCCTGCCGGGATGTTGAAGGCCAGCCCGGAATTGATCGCTCATATCCTGCAGGAAACCTCCGCATAACTGTTGACTTTTCCCTTTTCCGGGCTACACTAATAAAAGAATGGAGGTGTTCCATGAGCCTGGAAGAGATCAGAAAGATTAAAGAATCCTACACCGAAGCGCTGCTGGCCAAGCCAAACGTGATCGGCGTGGGCACCGGCTACAAGGTCAAACGCGGACGCGACACTGCCGAACCGTGTGTGGTGGCGCTGGTGAGTCAGAAGAAACCCAAGGCAGCGCTTTCTGAGGCGATGCTGGTGCCGCGCGAACTGGACGGCGTGGTGACGGATGTGATCCAGGTGGGTGTGCCCTTTGCGCTGCAATCGCGCCTGGTGAAAGTGCGTCCTGCCCCTGGAGGAGTGAGCATCGGACATTACTTGATCACAGCCGGAACGCTGGGCTGTGTGGTTCGCTCGCTGGACACCAACCGGCGCCTGATTCTGTCCAACAACCACGTCTTGGCCAACCTGAACAATTGTCAACTGGGTGACGCAATCCTCCAACCTGGGGCGGCAGAGGGGGGTACGGTTGATAAAGACACCATCGGAACGCTGGAGCGTTATGTTCCGTTGGATTTTGGCACTCAACCGGCGCAATGCGACATCGCGAATGCGGTGGTGGATGTGCTAAACTGGGTGGCCAAATTGGTTGGTTCGAGCCACCGGCTGGAAGCCAACCAGCAAAACCAGAAAGCCGTCAACTACGTCGATGCGGCTTGCGCCAAACCCACCAGTGATGACCTGGTACTGGATGAGATCATGGGAATCGGAGTGGTGTCAGGAACCCGACCGGCTATGTTCGGAATGACAGTTCGAAAAAGCGGACGCACCAGCGGTTTGACCACCGGGGTGGTCAATGTGATGGACGCGACCATCACCGTGGGTTACCACGACGGGAAATCCGCCCGTTTTGACGACCAGATCCTGACCACATCCATGTCCACTTACGGCGACTCGGGGTCTCTGGTGGTGGCTGGCGACGAACTGAAAGCGGTCGGACTGCTCTTTGCCGGTTCCGACCAGGCAACCATCCTCAATCCCATTCAAACGGTGCTGGATGCATTGAAGGTGACCCTATGAGTAGCCAGCCGGTTGGCGCCGACCTGCAAAGTCAGTATGAGAGAGCCCGCCTGGTCAAAAAAGCCAACGAATCCCGGTTGATGGCCAAGGCAAATGTAATCGGCGTGGGGATTGGCATGGAACCCGGC
>CAZCBJ010000097.1:0-13727 GCA_964496705.1 uncultured Anaerolineaceae bacterium
CGGGCAAGGGGTGCAGGCTGCGCTGGGGCTGGCGGTGGTGATGAAGCCGTCTTTGCCCTGGCCGAGAGCGACCCCGGCTTCGCCAAGCTGTACTTCCTGCTGGAACAGGAGATCATGACCCCGCGCTACGACATCCACGGGCTGAGCCTCAGCCAGATGATCTCGCGCGGGCCGGTCACGCCCGATACGCCCACCCCGCCGGAGCTGCAGCGCTCGGCGGACGCGGCGGCGCAGGCCTCGCTGGCCGAGGCGGTGCGCGCCAAACTGGCGCCGGGGGTATCGGCCTTTGGATTGCAGGCCAACTCGCACCAGCAGGCGCTGGAACGCGCCTACCGGCTGCGCAGCCAGTACTTCGCCGGACTGGTCAAATTTGTGCTGGCTTTCACGGTGCTGATCCCGCTGGGTATGCTGGTGTTGGCTGTTTACTCTGCCGCCCGCGCGCGCAAGCTGACCGCCAGCCTGGCGATCATCCTCGGGCTGACGCTGGTGTTGGTGCTGGCCTTTTTCCTCTGGCCGCTGGGGCCGAACGGGGATTGGGCGCGCACACCGCTCGACCGCCTGGGGATGATCCTGAACAGCATCTCCTTTGGCATGGAATGGCTGCTGGTTATCCTGCTGCTGGCCGGGTTTGCCGGTTACATCAGCCTGATCGTCATCGCCGCGGTGCGCAAGGACCTGTTGCTGGGCTGGCAGGTGGCGCTGGTGGTGGTGTATGTCATTTGCCTGGTCGGGCTGATCGCCGTATCGAATTACACCAACATGGACGATGATCTGCTCATCTGGCTGCTGATTGGGCTGCTGATGGTGCCGCTGTCCTTCCTGTTGCGCTTCGGCGAGTTTGCCGCCAGCAAGCGCATTTTCGCCGCCGTGGCAGCCTTCCCGCTGGCGATCTTCCTGCTGGTGGGGCTGCTGCCAGCGTTGGCGGCGGGCAGCATGGGCGCGATGGGCGCTGCTGCACCAATGGCGCCCGGGCAGGTGATGGTCGAGAAGAACATGATCGTGGAAGAGGCCATGCCGGCGGCCGCCGCGGTGATGCCCACTATGGCTGTTGATATGGCGCGCGACGGCGTTGAATCCAAGGGCGAGGGGGCTGCCGCCGGGCCGCAGCCGCCGCGACTGCGCCAGTACTTCCCCGAAACGATGCTGTGGCTGCCGGACGGCGAAACCGACGCGCAGGGCAACCTGACTGTGGATTTCACCGCTGCCGACAGCATCACCACCTGGCGCATCACCGCGCTGGCTTCTTCACAGGACGGCCGCCTGGGCAGCACCAGCGGTCCGCTGAAGGTTTTCCAGGATTTCTTCATCGACCTCGACCTGCCGCTCTCGCTGACTGTGGGCGACACGGTCTCGGTGCCGGTGGGCGTGTTCAACTACCTTCCCGAAGAACAGACCGTGCGCCTGGAATTGGAGCGCGCCGACTGGTTCGAACTGCAGGATGAGGCGGTCAAGGAGATGACCATCGCCGCCAACGATATCAGCGTGGTCTATTTCCGCATCAAAGCGGTCAGGTTCGGCGCGCAGCCCTTCCAGGTGACCGCCATCGGCAGCCGGATGTCCGACGCGATGCTCAAGCAGGTGCGCGTCTATCCCAACGGCAAGCCGATTCAGGTCAGCGCATCGGACAAGATCAGCGCCGGCAAGCCGGCGGTGCAGAACATCAACATCCCCGCCGAGGCCATCCCCGGCACGCAGAAACTACTGGTCAAAATTTACCCCGGTGTGGTCAGCCAGGTGGTCGAAGGACTCGACAGCATCCTGCGCATGCCCTACGGCTGCTTCGAGCAGACCTCGTCCACCACCTACCCTAACCTGCTGGTGATGGATTACCTTAAAACCACCGGGCAGTCCTCCCCAGAAGTGCAGATGAAGGCTGAGGAGTATATCAACCTGGGCTACCAGCGCCTGACCACCTTCGAGGTGGGTTCGACGGGCGGCTTCTCGCTGTTCGGCGACCCGCCGGCCGACCGCATGCTCACCGCCTACGGGCTGCAGGAGTTCAGCGACATGGCGCGCGTTCACGACGTGGACCCTGAGCTGATCCGCCGCGCGGCGGAATGGCTGATGAGCCAGCAAAACGCCGACGGCACTTGGGACAACGACCGCGGGCTGGTGCATGAGAGCACCTGGTCGAACTTGGGCGACGAGAGGCTGCCGGTGACGGCCTACATCACCTGGAGCCTGATCGAAGCCGGCTATCTGAATGATCCACGCACCCAGAAGGGGTTGCAGTATGTGCGCGAGTTTGGCGCCAACGGCGACGACGCCTATGTGCTGGCGCTGGCAGCCAACGCGCTGGTGGCGGCGGATGAGACCACCCACGGCGGCACCCAGCAGAGCACACTGCGCGTGCTGGAGAAGCTGGCCGGCATGGCGCAAAAGGAAGGCGAATCGGTGTTCTGGAACAGCGGCATCGCCACCTTCATGGGCGGTGAGGGGCAAACCGGCAGCATCGAAACCACGGCGCTGGCAGCTTACGCCCTGCTGCGCAACAACTCCTATGCCGACCTGGTCAACGGCGCGCTGGTCTACATCATCCGCCAGAAGGACAGCTTCGGCACCTGGTATTCGACCCAGGCCACCGTGCTGTCGCTCAAGACCCTGATCCAGACTGTGCGCAGCGGCAGCGAGAAGATCAACGCCAACGTGAGCGTGACGCTCAACAACGGCCAGAAGCGCGAATTGAAGATCACCCCGGAGAATTTCGACGTGGTGCAGTTGGTCTCGTTCGACGATGTGAACATCGGGCGCGACAACCAGATCGCCATCGAAGTGGGCGGTGAGGGCAACCTGATGTACCAGGTGACCGGCTCGTTCTACCTGCCTTGGGAAAACCTGGCGCAGTATCCCCAGCTGGCGCCGCAGGTGGAGCTGGTCAGCATCGACGTGGCCTACGACCGCACCGTTCTGGCGGTGGACGACACCATCACCGTCAGGGTCAAGGTGGCGCTCAACCAGCCGGGCGGACGGGCGGACTCGGCGCTGATCGACCTGGGCTTGCCGCCGGGCTTCAGCGTGCAGACAGAGGACCTCAGCGCATTGGTCAACCGCTTCAAGGACGTGCCGCCTGACTACCAATTTGCCATGATCAAGCGCTACGAGCTGACCGGGCGGCAGATGCTGATTTACATCCAGAACCTGTCCAACGGCAGCCCGCTGGAGTTCAGCTACCGCTTGCGCGCCAAATATCCACTGGAGGCGCAGGTGCCGTCCAGCAGCGCCTACGATTACTACAACCCGGACGTGAACGGCGAATCTCAGCCGCAGCGGCTGGTGGTGGTGGAAGAGTAGATACAAATAAAGACGAATAACCTGAAAGGGATGGGTACCCCCATCCCTATTCGCCTTTAATCAACCTGACCAAGGAGGGTAGAAATCAACCTGCCTAGCGAAGGGATTTTGTTTTGAACCACATCCCAGATAATTTCATCCTTGATCCCGAAATATTCATGCGCGACGATATTTCTTAAGGCGGTGATCGCCCGCCATTCAACGATAGGGTGGGCCTGTTGATACTCCGCTGAGATATTGCGTGAAGCTTCGCCGATCACCTCAAGATTACGCAGCACGGCATCGTAAGTACGGTCATCTGCAATGAAATCCTGAAATGTCATCCCAGCAGTAAAACGCGAAATCTTCTCGCACGCGATTTGAATATCCTCTAGATACAGAATCACATCACGCGACACGAATGGCCTCTTGAAAGATTGAATTCCTGGCCCTGGGCTTGAGAGCATCTGGCATGACCAGATCAACCGGGCATCCCAGTAAATCCTCCAGGAAAAATTTTGCCTGGATATATCGGTCAAAAGTGTACGGAGGGTCCATCTCAACCAGCAAGTCCACGTCACTCTCCGGTCCGGCCTGATTCCGTGCGACCGAGCCGAATATCGATAAGGAACGGATGCCAAGCCCACGAAGGGTGGGCATGTTCGCCCGAAGCAAATCGAGGACCACATTCTGCTGAAGCATTTTTATCACCCATATCATTCTAGCATAAATGATCTGATTATGCTTTGGGGTGAGTTTTTGCGCTTTGTGGACGATTATTATTTCCCTGCCTTGACCCGGCAGTAGTGGGTCATGGCTTTCTCCATGAAGGCGGCCAGTCCGGGCTTGATCTTTTCATAAAATTCAGTAAATTCGGGATCGTCCACGTAGCCGTGGCCCAGCGCCTCGAAGATTTCGAGCGAACACGCATAGAAATGGGTGTTGATGGATTGGTGCCAGCGCTCGACCCAGACCTGCACCTCGGGGCTTGCGGGACCTTTATGCATGTTTTCCGCGATGCCCAGGGTGATCTCGTGCCCTTCAGCCAGGATGGCATTCTTTTGCTCGGGGGTGTAGGCGTTCCAATCACGGGTGCGCGCCATCGCCTCATCACCGTAGCGCTCGCGCGCCTGCTGGCTGCGCTTCTTCTGCTGCTCTTCGTCAAAGCCCGCGTAGAATTCCAGGTTGCTCATTTCAATTTCTCCTCGGATGTGTTGGATGGTTTTGTCCACGGTGTGGATCAGGCGTTGGAGGCGCGCCACCTCACCGGTCAGCGCAGCGCGGTGTCCGCGAAGGGCGCGCAGCAGGTCGAAATCGGGTCGGTCGAGCACAGCCTTGATCTGCTCCAGGCTGAAGCCCAGCTCACGGTAGAAGAGGATTTGCTGCAGGCGCAGCAACTCCTCCTCGCCATAATAGCGGTAGCCATTCTCTCCGATCCATGTCGGGCGCAGCAGGCCAATATGATCATAGTGGCGCAGCGCCCGGTTGCTGACCCCGGCCAGCCGGCCCAATTGACTGACGGTGAATTGCTTTTTCTGATCCACGCGAAAGAGTATAAACCATGACGTAACGTTAATGTCAAGAGCAAACTCACCTCGAGCTCTTTATTTGTTTTAATCATTTCTTGGTAGAATAAATTCAGACAATACGCAGCGGAGTCTTTTCTCATGGATAAACGCGAAGTCGTGCGCACCGTCTTGAACGGTCAACCCCCACCCTATGTGCCCTGGTCGTTTGGCTTCACCGTTGAGGCCGAGGAGAAATTGCGCGCACATTACGGCACATCTGATCTGGAGGATGTCTTCCAGAATCACCTGCTCAGCCTGGGCAACGGTTTCTTCACCGATATCGGCGGCGATTGCGTTCGGGATGTGTTCGGGGTGGTGTGGGATCGCAGCGTGGACAAAGACATTGGCATTGTGCGCGGCTGCGTGCTGCCCGAACCGACGCTGAAGGGTTATGCCTTCCCCAATCCGCATGATGCGCGCTTTTTCGCCGACATCCCCGGCAAGCTGGCGCGCTACGGCGACCGCTACCGCGTCTTTTCGATCGGTTTCTCGCTCTACGAGCGCGCCTGGACGCTGCGCGGGATGGAAAACCTGCTGATGGATTTCCTTGAGAACCCGGACTTCGTCAGCCAGTTGTTCCAGACCATTGGCGATTACAATATCGCCCAGGTGCAGAAGGCGGTCGAATACGACATCGACGCGGTCTATTTCGGGGATGACTGGGGCCAGCAGCGCGGCTTGCAGATGGGACCGAAGAACTGGCGGCGCTTCATCCTGCCAGCGCTGCAGCGCATGTACGCCGCGGCCCATGCCGCCGGCAAGCAGGTGTTCATCCACTCCTGCGGCGATGTGGACGAGCTTTTCGACGACCTGATCGATGCCGGGGTGAATTGTTTCAACCCCTTCCAGCCTGAGGTGATGGACGTGCAAGCGCTGCACAGCCGCTACCTGGGGCGGCTGGCATTTCACGGCGGGCTGTCCACCCAGCGCACACTGCCCTACGGCAGCGTGTCGGAGGTGCAGGCCGAGACGCGCCGGCTGCTGGAAATGGGCCGGCGGGGCGGGTACATCTTCGCTCCGGCGCACGCGGTGGAGGGGGATGTGCCGCTGGAGAACATGCTGGCATTCATAGACTTGGTGCTCAACCAATAGAAACGACGGGTAGGTGATGGACAGGCGAATCAATCCAAGACGCAAAAGCAACGAATCAACCCTGATGTACGTTCTGCTGGGATTGATGGTGTTATTGATTCTCGGCGTGGCGGTGACGGGAGTGATCCTTTTTTACCAGATCAAACAATCCAACCCCGCGCTCCCACCCGCCGCGGTCATCCAGCCGGTTCAGGATGGCGAACCATCCGCAGAGGTGGCTGCCACCCGGGCGGGTCAGGAAGCCACCCCAGCGCCCAATGCCACCCGCACCCCCAACCGCACGACCGAACCGCTCGTCATCCCGGCGGCGACCGAAGAGCCCACCGCCGAGCCGGCCGCCGCCCAGACGGACGACGGCCTGCCGGATGACTGGTGGATGGATCTTCCGGTGCTGCCCAGGGTGAGCGAGAAGGCCATCGCCATCTACGCTGAGGGCATTGACCGCGGCAACAATCCCACCCGCTTCTCAAAGATCGGCGACTGCCAGAGCATTCGCCAGTATTTTATCGGCATCTTTGACGATCCGGTCACCTACAAACTCGGCCAATTCGTCTATCTGGAATCGGCGATTGACAACTTCCACGGCAGCTTCGACCGCAAGAGCCTGGCGGTCAAAACCGGCTGGAATGTGGCTTCGGTGCTGACCGTGATCAACGCCGATCCGGAGGCATGCGACCTGAACGAGACACCGCTGGAATGCGAGTTCCGCCTGTGGAATCCCTCGATCACCATCGTGAGCATGGAGACCTGGCCGGAAGACCGCCCGACCAGTTATTACGAAAACTACCTGCGGCGCATCGTTGAGTTCAACATCCAGCGCGGGGTGCTGCCGATCCTGGCAACCAAAGCCGACAACCTGGAAGGCGACCATTCGATCAACCGCGCAATTGCCCGCGTGGCGCGCGAGTATGACGTGCCGCTGTGGAATTTCTGGCGAGCGGTTCAGCCGCTGCCCAACCGCGGCCTGCTGGAGGACGGCTTCCACTTGACCCACAACAACAACAATTTTGCCGACTCTGAAGTGCTCGAATCGGCCTGGCCGGTGCGCAACCTGACCGCGCTGATGGCGCTGGACACGGTCTGGCGAAAGGTCAACAACATGCAGCCCAGCCAGGCAGATTGGTAAGATAAAATTTATACCTTGTGCTGCTTCTCCCAGGCGCGCCGGTCCTCCGCGTTCTGATCATCCATATATCGGGGGTCGATCTCCGGCGTCAGGCGGTAGTGCTGCGCAGTCCACAACTGCGCCGCCAGCCGCCGCGGGTCGGAGCGCACGCCCTGGGCGGCGAAATACTCGCACACGCCCGCCAGATCTCGCTGGAAGATGCGGTAAGTGTTGGCGCTCTGGGTGGGGTTCATCGCCTGGGGAAAATCGATCAGGGTGATCTCGCCGTCCCAGTAGAGGATATTGTAGGCCGACAGGTCTGCATGGATGACCTGGTTGATCAGCATCAGCTCAATGTTGTGCAGCACGCGCTGGAAGAGGGCGCGCGCCTCGGTGCCGGACAGCTCCACCTCGCTCAGCGGCGGGGCGGGCACTTCCAGGTCGCCGATATAGCCCATCAGGATGGCGTTATTCCCGCAGGCGAAGGGCTGCGGCACGTCTGCCCCAGCGGCATGCAGGGTCTGCAGCGTGGTGAACTCATACTCAATCCACGAGATGGTGGATAATCGGCGCCCGAAGGCGCTCTTCTTCTGGATGGCATGCAGCGCGCCGTGATCCAACACCTGGTTGCCGTCCTCGTCGAGGATGGCGCGACCCTCGCGGTAGAGATGATCCTTCTTGAGGGCGCGGAACGGGCGCGGGCGGTAGACCTTGGCGGCGATGTAGTCGGCGCCGGTGCTGGGGCTGGCTGTGCACAGGTAGACCGAGGCTTCCTTGCCGCCTTTGATGATGCGCAGCACATCGTCGAACCAGTGCTGCCCGTAGAAGCCGCCCAGCGAGCTTTCCAGCCAGACGCGCTCATAGCGGGCGGCTTTATAGGTGAAAGCCAGGCTGGCGCGCTCCTCTTGCATGCCCGCCAGCTCGCTGACCGGCACAGGCGGGCGCGGGCGGGACGGGCGCGCCCTGGTTGGATGGGCGGGTGGGACATTTTTGATTCGCGGGCGGTAGCCCATCTCTTCGTCTAGCGTTTCGGTGTACAGAGTGTCTTTGTATTTTTCCATCGCTCAAACCTGGATCATAAAAGGCGACAAACGCGGCAAGCGCCGCAGGAGGACGATGACCCTGCGGCGCCGGGAAAAGGCAACAAAAAACCACAGGGCGGGTGCGCCTGTGGCGGTTGCAAGCGGGTTAAAAACACCCAGGCTTACGAGCCGTGTGACCCCAGAGGCGCACGCAGATCAATCTTGCGGGTTTGCAAGCCGTTATTTCGACTCATTTGTACGCCTCCTTTCTGACACAAAATGATAAAGAAAGTGTAACAAGAGAAGCCCAAGCTGTCAAGGAAGGCTTTTCAAAAATGCTGATGTCGTGAATCGGCTAGCGTAGATTTGGATGGATGATCGAGCTGCGCACCAGCGCCAGACCTGCCAGCCGGCGGCGAGCTGTCCGCGCTGGCTTGACGATGGGCAAGAGTTCAACCAGTCCACTGGCCAGATCATAAACCGCGCCGAGGATAAGCAGTGAACGGTTTTGCAGCGCAGCCGCCAGATGCGGATTGGCCGCAAGGCGCTCCACGGTAAATTCAACGTGCCTGCGCAGGGCATGCTCCAGCAGGCTGCCCGGCAGTCCCAGACAGGCTTCCACCGCCGGGCGAATATTTTGCACCAGGAACCCGATTTCATATCGCTCAGCCGCGTCATTTTCCAGCGTTTCAATGGTTTTCTGCACTGCCGCGCATCGGCTGTGCCCCAGCACAATCAGCAGAGGCGGTTTCAACTCGCCCACCCCCAGCACCAGACTTTCCTCAACCGCCTGATCGAGAACATGCCCGGCGGTGCGGCACACGAACAGGTCGCCCAGGCCGCAGTCGAAAATCAGCTCGGGCACCTCGCGTGAGTCGCTGCAGGCAAACACCGCTGCCATCGGCTGCTGCCCGGCGGTCAATTGCCGGCGGCGGCTGAGGCTGGCATTTGGATGGATCGGGCAACCGGCGGCAAATCGCCGGTTGCCTTCAATCAACCGGTTGAGAACCCGGATGGGTTGGTGGGATGTAAATTGCGGGGAGCGAATGGGAAGCATTGGATTTTCCTCCGATCATCCTGCCAGGCTGGAACTTAATTTCTATTTATATTATAGAACAATATTTCTATTTGTCAATGATTTTTATCCAATCTTTTCGATCTCCCCGGACGGATGAGAAACTTTGATACAATTCACCCATCTTTCCTGCCGAGGTAAATCCATGCCCCACGATCTTGACGCCAAAATCGCCGCCCGCAAAGCGCGCTGGATGGACTTCTACGACATGGCCAGCCCGACCCGTTTCATCCTGCTGGTCGGATACACGCCCGAGGACGAGCCGCAGTTCGTCCTGCCCACCCCCGGGAACAAGGCTGCGCGCATCGAATGGGCCTGGCGCAAGTACCTGGGCTGGTTGGAGCGCGCCGCCTGGTTGGAGGACGATTTCATCCCCTACATTTACCCCCTGACCGGCACCGAGATCTTCGCCGCGGCCTTCGGCTGCCCGGTGTTCTACCCGGATGATAACATGCCCTTCGCCCGCCCATTGATCGAGCGGGCATCGCAGGTGGCGGGCGTGAAAGCCCCCGGATTGGATCATCCCCAACTGGCGATCCTGTTCGAGATCGCCGACGAGCTGCGCCGGCGCGCCGGACCTGAGGCGGTCATGCGCATGGTGGACATGCAGTCGCCGATGGACGTGGCAGCGCTGATCTGGGAAAAATCCACCTTCTTTCCGGCGTTCATTGAAGCGCCCGAGGCGGTGATGGAGCTGGCGGCCAGGGTGCGCAAAGTGCAACTGGCCTTCTGGGATGAATGGTTCCGGCGTTACGGTCGCGAGTACATCGCCCATTATCCCGAATACTACATGCAGGGCGGGATCACCCTTTCCGAGGATGAGGTGGGCACCTTCAGCCCGCGCATGTTCGAGCAGTTCTTCCTGCCCGAGCTGGTGGAGCTTTCAGAGCATTTCGGCGGGCTGGGCATGCACTGCTGCGCCCACGCCCGTCATCAATGGGCAGGCTTCATGCAGATTCCCAACCTGCGCCTGATCAACTTTGTCCAGCCGCAGGCGCTGCTCTACGAAGCCCACGAGTACTTTGCCCGCCACACAGCGCAGATGCACAACTGGGAAATACCCTGGGAGGTAGAAGCAGGGCCACAACAGTTCCCGGCCGGGGCGCACATCGTCCTGCAGCCGTGGGCCGCCAATCGCGAAGAGGCGCTGCGGTTATGTGATCTTTTCTGTAAAAAATTTCCGGGTTAGCTGGAAGGGCCCAGAAATTTCTCTCCATTGAAATGAATCAAATGGCTTGGTGTGTCGGCTATCCAAACTTCGGTCTCCCAGGCAAGTACGGATAAAAATCGAAGCATAGATTTTCGCGTTTCAAAGGCAGTAACATAGACGATTCCAAGCTGACTGGATTTCACAATTCTGTCAAGCTCGTTTTTTCGCTTTTGATCAATTGGTCCATGACTCGTAACAGCTTCTATCAGAATGAGCCAATTTTTACCTGGCACATGGACAATTACATCAGGCAATTTCCCGTGGGGATCCACTTCTACGTTAAGCTTTTCAAAGAACTCCTTCTCGCGCTCATTGATTTTTGCGCCAGCATCTCCAATATACACAACTGCACCACCGGGTGTAAACCGCGGGCAGAATTCCTCGACAATTCGTTTAATAAGCCTATTTTGACCGCCTGGGGTTAAGAATATATTTGCTCCACCCGGCAAGGTTACGGGAATCAAAGTCATTACCCGTTCTTGAACTTGTAAAACCGTAAGGTTTAATGCTTCTCGCCGGTATAGTGCAAGCTGAATAGGCCAATCTTGTGAACCATAACCTCGAAGTAAAGTGAGAAAGTGCGATTCTATTTGATACTTGGTTTTAGGACTATTGATCGGGCGATTTCGATCATCTGGATTTTCCAGGACAATTCCTGTTTGAATAAATTGATGAATAGTTTGTCTTCGAACAGTTTCGCGGGTGTTAGGAGCATAATCAATCCCATAATGTTTTCGGAAAAAGTCCATCATCTCAGTTATTCCCAATAAAGGTGAAGACGCTTCGTTCCACGGAGTAATTGCTTGTATATTTGTCAGGGCCAATAAAGTCAACGCTGATCGATCATTTTGTTGTTGGCGTGGCAATTCAAGTTGTTGAAGAATATCTAGAGCTTCACGAATCCGCTTTTTTGCTCTGATAGGATCTGGTGTATTTTCGTCCATTTTATCTCCATTTAGAGCCAATTCGTCTTCTATCATCTGATCAATCTGATCCTGTGAGGGGAATATTTCACCAACCTGTTGGCCCAATTTAATTAATTGTTCATAGGTTGGATATTTAAGGCTTCGTAAATCCGAAGCATTAACTTGAGTATGACCACTAAACTGCCGAAAGTATTGGTCAACAAGGGTCGAGTTGAGGTAAACCGCAAGCCCCTTTGCAACCAAGGGAGACATTTGTCCATATCGTTGATAGAAATAATTCAAGTGATTTTCAATAGCGACTTTTTCGCATCTTATTCGTGATGGCTCTAAAATTGCCGCAAAAATCCTTCGCTTTTCCTCTTTCGCAGAAAATCTTTTCACAAGCACATACGTGGTGTTGGGAACAAGTATTTCATCTACTCCTTCATATACCTTTATGCCCATACCCTTCTTGTGATCAAGGGGCCACAAAACATATCCCCCCTTTATATTAGCGGGATATATCAACGGAAAAAGATCGTCCGAAAAGCTACTGGAGATGTGTTCTTTATTTCGAAACTCAACCACTCGACCCGTCGAAACCTGAATACCCAGATCAACAAGAGTTGTATGAAGGCAATTCATTTGAGAATTTATCTTCGTTTCAGCCCTATCCGAGATAATCCGGATAAATTTTTCTGGATCATTTGGCTGAATTAATTGATCGTAATTCAACCTCTGGATGACGAGATCATCATCCTGCAAACCATCACTCCGTGATATGGTTACAGTGAGTGGTTTTTTTGTAGATTTTACTGCGGACAAAATGATATTTTCTTGAAGTACATCGTCAAATAGACCGCTACGAGAATTAAAAACATGGATACGCTGTATTGACATAATCCGTGATAGATCTTGTCTAAAAGTTCGAAAATAAGGACCATTGCAGTAACTTCTTGGCGTTATTGCTACGATTTGACCACCCACCTTTAATAGCCTGATTGTCAACCAAAGAAAGGCGGCATACAGGTTACTAGTTCCCAAACCAATCGAATCCAATAACTTGCGGGTAGGCGAATTACCGATAATTTTCTTATATGGCGGATTAAGGATTGCATAATCGAATTGAATTCGGTTTACTGGAAACAAAAAGGAATTATCATCTTCCTTCAAACTCAATACACTCGGAGCAACAAAATCTTCATTCCTAATTTCACATGAAAGTTCGATCCCCACGTCTGAACATAATCTTTCACATTCTAAAACAGTCCGTTCCAAACTCGCCGTCAATTTTTGATCCAACTCGTATAAAACGGCTTTTATTTTGTTAGGCTTTTTTGGAGAGTAGCATATTTGAAATATAAAAGCTGCTGTGAGTGTTCCCACACCTGCGCCTGGATCTAAAAGGGTTATTTCAGGCCGTTCATCAAACGAAAACATGGATGCCATCAGACACGCTATATTTACTGGCGTAAGGTATTGCCCGTTTTCTGCTTGGATGACTGGATCCAATCGCATCACGGCTTCATTTCTGATGATCTCCAAGCGATCGAGCCAATGGGAAGAAGATAACAGGTTTAGGTCAATATTGGCATCCATTATGTTCTAATTGACATTATACTCTTTGGAGTAAATAAATTAAAATAATCCAAGAGGACCTGATGAAATCCTTCCGCAAAGAACTGTGGTTCAACGTGCCGGCGCGGCGCGGGTTCGTCAACATCACCGCCCAGGTGGCGGAATGTGTGCGCGAGAGCGGGGTGCGCGAAGGCTTGGTGCTGGTCAACGCCATGCACATCACCGCCTCGGTGTTCATCAACGACGACGAGCACGGTCTGCACCAGGATTACGAGCGCTGGCTGGAGCAGCTCGCCCCGCACGAACCCACTGATCAGTACAGCCACAACCTGACCGGCGAGGATAACGCCGACGCGCACCTCAAGCGTCAGGTGATGGGACGCGAGGTGGTGGTGGCCATCACCGGCGGGCGGCTGGATTTTGGCCCCTGGGAGCAGATTTTCTACGGCGAGTTCGACGGGCGGCGGCGCAAGCGCGTGCTGGTCAAGATCATCGGCGAATAATTCATAATATCCCCCCCGGCAGCCAGGGGCTGAAGTCGCTGAGCGGCTCGCCGCTGCGCTGCAGGCAGGTGGGTTGCCCGCCCGCGACCGCCAGGCACAGCTCGAACAACTCGCCGGCTGTGGTCTGCATATCTTCGCCGTCCAGCACCCGCCCGGCGTTGAAATCCATGTCGTCCGGCATGCGCCGGTAGAGCGCCGAGTGGCTGGCGATCTTGAGCGTGGGCGCCAGGCTGCTGCCGTAGACCGTGCCGCGCCCGGTGGTGAACAGGATCAGGTTGCATCCCCCGGCCACCAGGCCGGCGATCGAAGCCGGGTCGTTCCCGGGGGTGTCCATGAAGACCAGCCCGGGCGCGCCGACCTGCTCGGCATAAGCGACCACCGCATTGAGCGGGGAGCTTC
>CAZCBJ010000098.1:0-13643 GCA_964496705.1 uncultured Anaerolineaceae bacterium
TGCGCGCGCCGACAGTTTTCACCGTCTGACTGGCGTCTGTGGATGGGCTCATCGGCACTTCAGCCTGACTCATCGCGCCTTGTTCGGCAGCCTTGTTGATCGCATCCGCTCCAGCCACCACTGTGGGTGCGGCCTGGAAATCCTTGAAAACTTCATTGCTGACGCGTTGTTGGTTGGCAGCTCCCAAAGGCATGGGTTCGGTCACCAGATAGCTTGTATAGGGTGTGACAATGCCAAAGCGGATACTCAGGCGAACAATCTGGTCGACTGTCTCCTGATCGGGGCCGTTCAGGCGAATTTTATTGAGCAGATATCCAATTTTCCGAGTTGCCCAAAGGCGTGGGATTTCGCTGTTGGCAGAAATTTCTACACGGTTATCGCTGGAGAACCGCTGCTGAGGATATTTAAAAGATTGTGTTTCGCCGTTGACTTCTCCACTCAGACTGACGTTGGCAATTCCACCCTGGCGGTAACGCCCGACCACAATTACCTGTGATCCGCTAAATAAGTCGGGTAAGGGGTCCGGGTAAATATCATAAGCCGACATTTTACCAAAATCCAACTTTAGGTCGGTCAACACAGGTGTGCTGATCCTTGCGTAGAAACCTGAGAGCGCTTCTTCAAGATTTTCTCCCGGACGGACGTAAGTGCTCAAGCCATGGTTTTCCTGGCTGAGCGAATCCAATAGAAAAGTGTCGACATCATAGCCTACGCCAAAACTGAAAAGGCGCAGATTTTTCGGAACAGAACCAGAAAAATTCTGTAGGATTTGATTGGAATCGGTCACACCTTCAGTGGGTAAACCATCGGTCAAAAAAATCAAGTAGGTTGGGCGCTCTCGATCAGCAACCGCAGCCGCTTCCAACAGCGCGCGATTGATATCTGTGCTGCCAGCCGCCCCCAAGCGATCCACCCAGGTAATGGCCTCAGCAGCCTGTGTTGCCGGGCTCAATCGGTTGGCGTACAGTTGGATGTTAGAACTGAAACTCAATAAAAAGAATCGATCTTCTGGATTCAAATTGCTCAAGATATATTTGAGGGCGGCTTGAGCCTGTTTGAATTTTTCGCCTTCCATGCTGCCGGAACGATCCAGCACCAATAACACATCTTTGGCGATCGGTTTGGCAACCGGATTGGGTGAAGGAGCGAGCATCAACAGGAAAAAGCCATCCGGATCTACCGGATCACCGGGGTCACGAAAGGATAACAAATGGAAGGCTTCATTTTCACCCACCGAGTAGAAAAAGGAAAAATCCTGGTCAGGGGTGACCTGATTGGCTTCGTAGGTGGCGACCAGGCTGTTGCTGCCTGACCGTTCGATGAGGATTGGGTGGCTGGAGGAATAGGCGGCACGCAGCGGTTGGCGATCGTTGACCTCGACGCGCACCTTCACATTTTCCAGCGGTTGTTGAGAGAATTTTTCAGTATTTAACGGGTAGATATAGCGCACCAGACCGTTATCTGCACTGAGCGCTTGCGAGTACTCGAGCTCGATTCGCCGTTCTTCTCCGGGCTGGATGGGGAAAATTCTTGCCTGCACAGCACCTCGCCCGACATATTCTAGAAGCGCTGGATCGCGCAGGTTTCGCACAATTTCTTCATAGGTGTTCCTGGCCTCTTGTGCGTCCAGTATTTTGCCCTCAACCGGTTGACCGTTCTGCCAGAGGATGAATTGAGACACAGCCGCTTCAGCGGGGATCGGAAAGATATAAGAGCCTTCCACCACCCATGTGTTTGGATTGTAGAAAACCTGGTCGACATGCGTGACAGCAATCTGGTTCTCAATTTTTATATTTACATGATGGTAACGGATGACCAGTTGAGTGATGGGGCGCGGACAAAAAATCGGATCGCAGGGAGGGGGAGGCTCCGGGATGATGATGCCATCTGCCCGGACAGGAATGGTGAAATTGGCAAGCAAAATCACAACTAAGATCAGACTCAACAAAATACTTTTTTTCATGGCTGCCTCCAGCGGGAAAACTTGATTGATCATCGTTGATTTGTTTTACTCAAACCATAGACGTTCTGGAGGTGTGCCTGGTTCCACGGCTGCCAGTGTAGACAAGCAAATGGGCTGGGAACGATGATGATAGCGAGCCGAGGAGAAATCTTAAGGTCGTAAAAGCTGGCAAATATTCCAGTAATAGCCTCGACGTGTGAGTAAATCTTGCGGTTGTCCCTGTTCAGTTATCCGGCCATTTTGTAAGAATATGAGTTGATGCATCTGATCCAGGCCGTAGATTTGATGGGTTATCCATAATAGACATTTATCTTTGGCGCTTGATAGGACCAAGGTCATCAGTTTTGCTGCAGTGTCGTTATCCAGGTTGGCTGTTGGTTCATCCAATATCCAGATGGGGGCATCCTGCAGGATTAGGCGGGCAACCGCTATGCGCTGTCGTTCGCCTTCACTCAGCGGCGCATCCATTTCGCCAAGAAGGGTATCCAATCCGCTGGATAGTTTGCGGTACCAATCACCCAGCCCGCAGCGGTGGAGGACATCCATCAACTGCTCATCGGTAGACTCGGGGGCAGCCAACAGCAGATTGCTTCGCAAGGTTGAATGAAATAGATGCACAGGTTGTAGAATCGCACCGATAGACTGACGAACTGTGCTGGAAGATAAATCACGTATATCAACATCGCATAGTCGTATACTGCCACTTTCAAAATCCCAGAAACGCAACAATAGATAGGCAAGGGTGGATTTCCCTGAGCCGTTATCTCCCAATAACGCCGTGTGTTCGCCTGGCCGCAAAGAAAAGCTGACGCGGTCCAGAACGGTTCTTTCATCCTTGTTATACCGAAAAGACACCTCTTTCAACTCCACCGAAGGTTCTCCTGCGCAGGCTCTTGGTGAAGCTGGTTCAATCGCTGCGGGATTTTGGGATGTGATGTCTTTCAGTCGCTGCACCGCGGAAAGACAGGCTGAGAGGTGTTGACCTGCCAGGGAGAGGGGTTGCACAGATTCGAAACTGGCCAGAGTGATCAACGTCACCACCGTGAGAAGCACGCCATCCATTTTTCCGGCTGAGACGAGCGATATGGCAAAAACCAGGATGCCCACCATGCTCAAGTTGGCGATCAGCAGGTTGGTTGCGAAAGAGAGCGCATTGACATGGGCAAGTTGAGTCTGGGCCTTGGATAACTCGCTTTGGACCTTCGCGATTTTTTTGGACATCTTGTTTTCTTGTTGAAAAGACAATAAATCCATCCACCCTTGATAGGTTTCGGTCAGCAGGGCGTACAACTCGGACCTGGCAGCAACCATATCTTTTCCCGGCTGACGACCGAGCAGAAAAGCTATTGTCGGAACACCCACACCTGATAGAAGCAAACCGATTATCAGTCCCCAGCCAAGGGAAGGATGCAAGCTGCCAGTGAACCAACCCGCTCCCAGTAAAATGATTACCGCGGTTAATGGCGGAGCCACAACCCGCACATAAAAATTTTCCAACAAATCTATATCAGCAATTGAGCGGGCAAGCAAGTCACCGGATTTATATTGGATCAAGCCAGCGGGCGCAAGAGGTTCGACCTGGCGATAAAACCAATTGCGCAGCGAAGCCAACAAGCGAAAGGTGACATTATGGCTGACCAACCGTTCCAGGTAACGCATCACCCCGCGGTTGATGCCAAAGAAACGCACGCCTACGATGGCAATCTGCAGGGCTGAAATTGAGGGGTGGAGGGCAGCGAAGGCGATCAAATAAGCAGAGGTGCCCATCAGACCAATCCCGCTGGCGATGGCGGCTGCCCCCAGAATGATGGACAGCAAAATAGAACCAACAAAGGGGCGCAGCAGGCGGAGGAGAAAGGTTATTTCTTTCATTCCATGGCCTCAACATTGCTCAAGAAGCGTGGATATAACTTTCCACTCATTGATAAGAATTGGTGGGTGCCTTGTTCCACAATTCGTCCACCATCCAGGACATAGATTAGGTCACTGTTGATGATCGTGGACAGGCGGTGGGCAATTATGAATATAGTTCGGTCTTTTCGGAAGCCTGCCAGAACTTCAGAGAGCAATTTCTCCTGGTACAAGTCAAGATGACTGCTGGGTTCATCCATAACAATAAATGGCGAGCCCTTGAGGTAAGCCCGAGCCAGCGCGACTCGTTGCGCCTGACCGCTGCTCAACCGTGAGCCACGTTCACCGAGGACGGTGTCAAGACCTGATGGTAGTTCGGCAATGAATTCATCGATGTGGGCAAATGCTATTGCCCGCATGATTTCCCTCTCTTCGGATTCAGACTTCCCGAACCTGATGTTCGCCAAAAGGCTGTCATGGAACAAGTAAGGTTTCTGAGGTATCCAGGTGATCCAGGACCGCCACGCTTG
This sequence comes from uncultured Anaerolineaceae bacterium, assembly GCA_964496705.1. Taxonomy (GTDB): domain Bacteria; phylum Chloroflexota; class Anaerolineae; order Anaerolineales; family Anaerolineaceae; genus CAZCBJ01. The sequence goes on from CAZCBJ010000098.1 coordinate 4,345, forward strand.
TAGATCAAATGTACTGATATTGCTCTTGTCCAATGAAATGGTTCCTGCGGTGGGTTCGATGAAGCGCAAAAGCAACCGTGCAATGGTTGACTTCCCCGCTCCGCTCATCCCAACCAATGCCACCTGTTGCTGAGCGCATAGTGTGAATGACACTTCCTCTAGCGTCAAGGTTTTTTCTCCAGGGTAGGCGAATTGCACTTGATCTACCGTTAGTTGAAATGATTCTGCTGGTAATGGGGCTGGAGAATCCTCGACTGTTCCGGGCAGCGCTACTTCTTTTCGGGAGCTAAGTGCGTCTTCTCCCAGGATGGAAAAAATTGATCGAGCCGCAGTTAAACCTGACTGTCCGGCATGAAAGCGTTGTCCGAGCATGCGCAGCGGCGCATAAAATTCCGGAGCGAGAATGAGGATGAATAAGGCAGATTGAAAATCCAATTGTTGATACAGAAGGCGCAGGCCAATCTGGACAGCGATTAGCGCGGTGGACAATGTGCCTGTCATTTCCAAGACCAGGGCTGAGACGAAGGTGAGTTGCAAAACAGCCAGTGTCGCCTGGCGGTGGCGATCACTGGCGTTTTGGATACGGTTCTGCTGTGCTCTGCTCTGGTTGAGCAACTTAAGCGTCGTCAGACCCTGAAGTGTGTCAAGGAACAGGCCAGACATGCGCCTTAGTGTATTCCATTGTCGGCGGGTCAAAAATTCCACCGTTCTGCCGATCAACATCATGAATAGCGGAATTAACGGGGCAGTTGTAAATAAGATGATCCCGGACAATACATCTAGCGGGAAAATCGCGATCATCATTCCCAAAGGAATCACCACAGCGAGAAATAATTGGGGCAGGTATTGGCTAAATAATGAGTCCAATGCTTCGACATCTTGCATGAAAACGGTGACCCGCACTCCAGTTTGGTCCTTTTTTTGTAACGCGAAAGGGGATGAAAAAAACTTTTCCAGAAGCATACTTCGCAAATTGGTTTTAACGGCGACCGCCGTCCGATTGGAAAAAATATCCATTCCATAACCCAGCCCAGCTCGGATGATGATCACCAGAATCAAAAGAAAAATTGACGGGAGGGTTGAGGCGAGGACTGCCCGTTGCAGGAAAACCCGGGTGATAACGCTTGCAAGCAAATGAGCCTGAAAAATAAGCAGCAAACCACCGGCGACGCCAGACAGTACAGTCAACCAGAAAGAAGTTCGGGCCAGCCGGAGCTGGGTTATGATGGAGCGGTTTACATTCAACACTTCACCATGATGTGGGCTAATGATTTGTCGCAACCATACGCACAAAACCCAGATTGCGACCTTGATCGAATTGAATCAAAGATAGCTCAGAAGGGTCGAAGGGAGCTTCGTGGTCACGGCAGAGTTCGAGCCACCTCAGCCAATCCTTCCAACCTTCAGGAATCAAATCGACACACTCAATGGTTACCATCCCGCTTGCAAGCCAGTGATTTCGCCACCAGGCGGCTGAGTGAAAGCTTGAAAATTCCCAGTTCCAATGGGCCTGCAGTACCTCAGGTACTCCTGCACTAAATTCTTCCACCAACCCGGGGACGATCATGCCCAGTGTACCGCCAGGCTTTATTAATCGCGAAAGATGATAACCCAGGTATAGATCATCCGTGCCAAAATAATGATAAGCGTCCAGGCTGACGACGGCATCAAAGAAGTGCTCAGCAAAGGGCAGCGAATGGGCTTCGGCGTGGATGGGGAAAACTTGTCTCTGCAATCCGGCAGTGCAGATTCGCTCGAAATTATCGGTGGCATTAATCCAAAGGTCAGTTGCCCACACTTCAACGTCAAATTCCTTGGCAAGAAAAATAGAACTCAAGGCTTTTCCACAACCCAAATCTAGTATGCGCATTCCCGATTTCAGTTCTATTTTCTGGGTGAGCGCTTCGGTCAGCCACAAAACATTGGGACCCATGAGGTTTTCGAAAACCCAGGCTTGGTCGTAATTGTTTGACCGCGGATAACGGTCATCCAGCATCCTGCTTGTCAACTCATCTTTGGATAAGGTCAACTGGCACCTCGCTTGAGAAATGTGAATTCATTATAAGTCATTGGATGCCATTATAATGGTTGGTCTGAGTCTGCGCAGCTTGATTTTCGATCGAGAATGATTGATAATTAGGCAACGACCGTTTTGTACAAGGAGCCTTCGCAATGAGCACCTTTTCCCCGACTGTTTTGAAACGTCAGACGCCTGTGCCTGCGGACATCGAAATCGCCCAGGCCTCTGATTTGAAACCGATAACTCAGGTAGCAGAAGAGCTCGGCCTGCTGCCCGATGAGATAGAATTGTACGGACCCTATAAAGCCAAGGTGAAATTGGAAGTTCTCGAACGGCTGAAGGATGTGCCGGATGGTAAATATATCGACGTCACTGCCATCACACCCACCCCTCTTGGCGAAGGCAAGACCACCACGACGGTGGGTCTGAGCCAGGCGCTTGGCGCTCATCTTGGCAAGCGGGTGATGACCTGTATACGCCAGCCCAGCCAAGGCCCCACCTTTGGGATTAAGGGCGGGGCGGCTGGCGGTGGTTACAGCCAGGTCATCCCGATGGAGGATTTTAACCTTCATCTTACAGGTGATATCCATGCCATCACGGCAGCCAACAACCTGCTGGCTGCAGCGATCGATGTGCGTATGCTGCATGAAGCCGGAGCTACTGATGAGCAGTTATTTATCCGTTTATTCCCAAGAGATAAGTCCGGCAGACGACATTTTGCTCGTGGAATGATGAATCGCAAACAACGCCTGGGAATATCCGTGGATGATCCCGAAGAGATGACTGCCGAACAGCGCAGCCGTTTTTGCCGGTTGGATATCAACGCGGACAGCATCACCTGGCGGCGAGTGATAGATACCAGCGATCGGATGTTGAGGGGGATAACGGTCGGGCAGGGCGAAGAAGAACAAGGCTTCGACCGCGAGACAGGCTTTGACATCACGGTTGCCAGTGAGATCATGGCGGTGCTGGCATTGACCACCGATCTGGCGGACATGCGCCGCCGTCTGGGACAAATGGTTATCGGTGTGAGTAAAACTGGTGAAGCGATCAGCGTGGACGACCTTGGGGTCACCGGGGCGTTGACCGTTCTGATGCGAGATGCAATAAAACCCAACCTGATGCAAACTCTGGAAGGGACCCCAGTCTTTGTCCATGCCGGACCATTTGCCAATATCGCTCACGGCAACAGCTCAATCATCGCAGACAAAATCGGTTTAAAACTGGCTGAGTATGTTGTCACCGAGTCTGGGTTTGGGGCGGACATGGGCTGTGAGAAATTCATGGATATCAAATGCCGTTATTCTGGTCTGATCCCCAATGTGGTGGTTCTGGTAGCCACAGTACGGGCCTTGAAGATGCACGGAGGTGGGCCGAAAGTGGTCGCCGGAAGACCACTGGACACCGCGTACACGGATGAAAACCTGGATTTATTACGCAATGGACTGCCAAACCTGCTGCATCACATCTGTATTGCGCGAAAATTTCACGTTCCGGTGGTGGTGGCGGTTAATAGTTTTGCCACTGACACTCCGGCAGAACTCGAATTAATCCGCAGTGCAGCGGTTGAGGGCGGCGCCGAGGATGCGCTGGTGTGCCGTCACTGGGCGCTGGGCGGCGAAGGCGCGCGCGAACTAGCCGAGGCGGTCGTGCGGGTGGCAGATAGTACGTCTGCTTTCCGCTTCCTTTACCCATTGGATTGGTCAATCAAGCAAAAAATTGAGTCCATCGCGTGTGAAATTTATGGGGCTGATGGTGTGGATTACATGCCGGAGGCAGAAGCAAAAATAGAAGAATACACTCGACTGGGTTTCGGCGGTTTACCCATCTGCATGGCAAAAACCCATTTGAGCCTGAGCCATGATGCTGCGTTGAAAGGTGCGCCAAAAGGTTTTCGCATTCCCATAAGGGACATCCGCGCATCGGTCGGCGCAGGTTTCATCTACCCTCTGGTAGGAAAAATGTCCACCATGCCCGGGTTGCCCACAAGACCGGCATTCTATGATGTGGATATTGACCTGGAAACCGGCAGAGTGGTCGGGTTGTTCTAAACTGATTATGTTTGTTTTTCTCTCCAAATTCATGCCCATCCTGGTGTACCCATTGGGGTTGGCTTGTGTTTTTCTGGTGGTCGCCCTGTTGGCTGGGAGGAAAACCCGCCTGTGGCGCGCAGCGGTGATCGTTGCATTGACACTTTTGTGGGTCGGTGGAAATCGCTGGGTGGCAGCCAGCCTGACACGTGGATTGGAATGGCAGTATTTGGCTGCCGATGACATTCCACATAGCCGGGTGATTGTTCTGCTGGGAGGGGGTACCTCGCCTCAGGAAGCGCCGCGACCAATGGTAGAATTGAATGCGGCTGGCGACAGGGTGCTATATGCTGCCTGGTTGTACCAGCAAGGGAAAGCCGAGCATATCCTGGTCAGCGGTGGGAACATCACTTGGACAGGCAATCACCGTTCTACCCCTGCGGATGACATGGTTACGTTGTTGGGCATGATGGGTGTCCCGTCAAATGCCATCTGGATCCAAAACCGATCCCAGAACACCCGCGAGGATGTAGAATATTCCAGGGTGATGCTCGCTGAGAAAGGTATCGATGAGATCATTCTGGTCACTTCTGCGATGCACATGCCGCGTTCGGCGGGTCTGTTCGAAAAGCAAGGGTTCAAAGTGATCCCCGCTCCTGTGGACTTTAAGGTAACAGAACAGTATTGGCAAAATATATGGCACGGCAGTTTTCAATCCATGGTCATTGGGCTGCTGCCAGGTGTCGACAACCTATCGGTCACTTCAGCGGCATTGAAAGAATATATAGGAATATTGGTGTATGGGCTAATGGGTTGGTTATAAGCAGAACGGCTAAAGGTTCAACCAACGAGCGACCGTGCCTGGCAGATCACTCAGCGAACCGATTTTTCGGCGGCACTCCGGCAGGGATTGGATGAACAGCTTGCCGTACTGCTTGGTCAATACCCGCCGGTCGAGAATCACGACCGCGCCCCGGTCAGATTGGGAGCGGATCAGGCGACCGAAGCCCTGGCGGAACCTGAGGATTGCTTCAGGCAGGCTGTATTCGCTGAAAGGATCATCAAAGGTTTCGGAACGGGCAGAAACGATGGGATCAGTGGGCACATCAAACGGCAGTTTGACAATGACCAGTACCGAGAGAGCCTCTCCGGGTACGTCCACCCCTTCCCAGAAGGCGCGGGTTCCAAGCAGAACGGCGCGGTCTGCTTCTCGGAAGGTTTCCAGCAGCGTGTTGGCGGAGGCACCTTCGCCCTGTTCATACACCTGAATATCATCTTCTGATAGTACCGGACTTATCACCCTGGCGGTGCGTTTCAACTGCGCATACGAAGTGAACAATGCCAGCAATTTACCGCCGGTGGCTTTGCTGAGGTGGATCAATGCTTGTTCGACTGCAGCCTGGTAGCGATTGCCATCGGACGGCTCGGCAATATCATTAACAAGATAAAGCAAGGCGGAATTCTCATAATCGAATGGGCTGCCTAATTCCAATTCATCGGCTTCGTCAGCCGCAAGACGATTGCGTAAATAATCGAAATTACCGTTGGTGGTTAGTGTGGCGGAGGTTAATATCACACTGGATTTTTCATGCCAAAGGTATTTCTCCATTAACGGACCGATATGCAGAGGCGCGAGTTGAAGTGAGATGGTTGCGTTGTTGGAGGAAATTTCGACCCAGTAGATGTCAGTCTCCTGCGGAGCCGCCACAAAGCGGTTCAGGTGTGTGTGGACATCTGCCATCCGCCGGTGAACATCTGCCAGGCTGTTCAGGGCGTCGGAAAATTCTTCATCGTTGGGATCGAAGACGTTGCTGAGGCTTTTGTAAATTTCTGCGGTGATGTTCAGTAAAAGATTCATCGTCTCGCCGGTCTGTTCCCAGGCGATTTCCACATCGGACCAATAGGGTTGGGTGCGCGTGGAAGGAACAATTCGTTCTGTCTGACCATATGGACCGACGGGTTGGCTGTCGCGCATTTCTTCCAGGAACATATCGATAATTTTGAAGAAATCAGCAACGCTTTGATCCAGGCGAATGGTCAGGTCGGTGGCGCGCTGAATGGCTTGATGGATTGCGGCGTAATCCGAAGGGCGCAAGATGGGTCTGATCGCCAACAGCAATCGCCCCATAACTCCCGAGGTCGCTCCCCCCATTTCGCGCAGCAAACGGATAACATCCATCTGCGTGACCCTGAAGCTGAGCGCATTTGTGGTAGCGGATTCCACGTGATGAGCTTCATCCACGATGAGGTAGTCATACTCGGGCAAGACGCGATTCCCGGTAGCAACATCCGCTAAAAGCAGCGCGTGATTGACAATGATCATGTGGGCACTTTGGGCAGCCTGGCGAGCTTGAAAGAAGGGACAGGCTCCTCCGGTGCGCTCCATGCATACTTCGGCGCGGCAACCCTCGTCTTCGGCAGACATGCGACTCCAGGCTTCACGTTCTGATATGCCGTTCAAGTTGATTTCGGTGCGGTCGCCGTTGCCGCCTTCCATCAGCCAGACCAAGACTTTAGCCAGCACGCGAAGTTGTTCAACCGTTTCAGGAGATCGAAAGCGCATAATCTCCAATCGCCGCGGGCAAAGGTAATTGGAACGGCCTTTTAATACGGTAGCGCGAATATCCCACCCCAATGCTTGACGCAGGTCAGGAATATCTTTTTTGATTAATTGGTCCTGGAGATTGATGGTATTGGTGGAGATCACCACCCGGCTGTTATTTTGCAGAGCCCACATGGCGGCTGGAATCAGGTAGGCAAAGGATTTGCCTGTACCGGTACCCGCCTCCACCATCAAATGATAACCATCTGAAAGCGCCTGGGCAACCCCGCGCAGCATCTCAATTTGTTGAGTTCGGGATTCATAATTCTCAAAATATGCAGAAAATGCTCCGCCGTATTCCAAAATCGAAGCTGCCTCATCTAAGTTTAGCGGCAATAATGGATCGCGCGGAGTGAGGGGCTGGAGCGGTGGATCAACCGGGGGAGCGAAGTATTGTTGGTCATGCCGGCGGTTCAAACTGTGTCGCGCGTGAACCGGGTTGCGGATCTGGGCGCGCAGCAGTAGGTTGAACACCCATTGGGCGCCCCATTCAAAAGGCTCTCCGAGGCGCACAAACTCGGCCAGAAAGTCAATAGGCAGAGTCTGAGCTTTCTCGTATAATTTGACAAAAAGCGAATGAGTTGCGCGCGCATCGTTCAATGCCCGGTGATCAGCCGGTTGGAGAATCCCCATCAACTGACATAGAGCGGAGAGGCTATATCGAGAAGCGGTGGGAAGCAAGATGGCCGCCAGTTCATAAGTATCCAGCCAATCATTGGCTTCGAATAAATGTTGGCGCTTGAAGAAAGCCAGGTCAAAACGCACATTGTGACCAAGAATAGGGAGTTCACCCATAAAATCATTGAAATCGCGCAATACGGCCTGCAAGGGAGGGGCATTGCGCACCATCTCGCTTGAAATGCCGGTCAGCTGGGTAATCTGAGCTGGAATGGGCCTACCCGGATTGATCAGTGTGGTCCACTCGTCCTCCACACGTTTGCCGTTGAATTTCACTGCGCCAATCTCAATGATTGCATCCGAGTTGGGGTCCAGTCCTGTGGTTTCAACGTCCAAGGCAATCACTGAGGGCATGGCGGGGATTATACCAGCGAAATCGGACAATATTTTTCTGTTATGATTACCTGACAAGATGAAAATTAAACGCTGGCACTTTTTTCCCGGATTTGTTTTGATATTGGTATTGATTGCAAGCTTGTACTATCCACGATTAGCCAGAGCCTACACGTTGATTCCACGCGCTTATATTCCCCTAATCAGTTACCAAATCACCCGCACGCCCACACCGACCGCTACGCCCACCCGCACGATGACGCCGACCAGCACGCCGACCCGCACCCGAACCCCAACTGCTACACCGGCCAACATACCCCCACCGTACTCGACCAGCTTTTACATGAATAGCAAGAATCCTGTCGTGTATTACAACATTGGCTGCGATCACGGCAAGCGGGACAAGGGCCTGGCAGGGACGCAAGATAGCATTATTGTTCTGGTTTTCGGTATGCCGGTTGATAATGAGGTGGGATACGGTGCTTCGTTGTTTGGATATGGTCCAATCTATTTGGGAGAGATCGAAGTGTTGGTTGAGGAGGTGGCTGTGGGCTATCTGGCCTGTGCTGCCACCGATACGACGTCCCATGTTCGCATCGGGGTTGGGACTAGCAATTACATGACGGCTGACCGCAAAAATATATTTAATTATTATATGCATGCCCGGAATTGGGCGAAGATGGTCAATAATATCAACACCTGGTTGAAAAACCAAGGGTTTTTTAGCCGTGTGGATGCCGCAGGCGCCAGCGACCTCGAACTGGGATGGAACACACCGATCAATACGCGCGCCTGGGTGGATGGTTACGATTCAGCCAATAATTATCCATTCTATAATTATGGCGATGCCCAGGGGTGTCCAACGCGCCATTACCCTTACTGGACCTGTGATCCTGAACCCTGGTCGCCTGAGGATGTTTGGTATGTGTCCTTCGGCGTGGGTCCAGCATATCCCCTGCCATTAATCTATGCCACCAACGGCGTCAATGCTGAACAATGGGCGATGCTCAGCCTGTACGCTCATCAGACCCACGGTGCGCGCATGGATATCCAGGGATCATTCACCCAATGGCAGGCCTGCCAGCAGTATCCGAGGGGCTGCGGATATATGCTCGACAACACACCAGCCCAGGGTTGGACACAGCTTTATAACGAATTAAACCGCGATTCGCGCACTGCTCAGGGTTTGCGTTGGTCAACTGATATCAAATGGAAATAAAATGAAAATCAAAATAAATGGTAAGCGGATTTTCTTGATTTTTATTATCGTCGCCACCATGACGGTGTGGTTGACATTATCTGGAAAATGGCATGTTTTTGGGCAAACGACGGATGAACCAACCCAACCTGCGGGACAAGCAGAGGTGACCAGATTGGAGACATTAATGGCTGAAAGCCAGGCGGATGAAATTGCCGCGGCATCCTTATCAGAAAAGCTGGCCATTGCCAGATCAGTGTTAGCGGATCAGGTTGAATTCCTGGATGCGCAGGCCATTCAGGCTGCAGCCAAGAGGCCAACACCACAGCCAGTGGTTGATGATCCCATTACGGAGGGAATATTCGAAGGGCATGATGGATTGTTCCGGTCAGGCCAGGCTGAGATCATCAACCGCTGGCAGGGAGTGTTCGAAGGGGA
>CAZCBJ010000099.1:0-13459 GCA_964496705.1 uncultured Anaerolineaceae bacterium
CTTCGGGGTGCTGCGCAAGAGAATTTCTGGTCAAATCCGCTCAGGGAATCACCCCCGTGAGTCCCTGAAGGAGCCGCCCTGCGGCGACTGAAGGGACTGCGGGCTTTTTTTTGGGCAGAACTTTGATGACAGAGTGCTGAGCGGGCAGCAGGAAAGCATACATCGAGCTGATGTTGTCCTGAGAGAGCCGGAAAATGCAACAAGTCCTGAATATTTAACCGCCCCCAGGCAGCCTGTTGGCTACCAGCCATTAACCCACCAGACTCCAGGGCAGATGATGCGCCTGGAGTCTTTGCTTTTTTGGGTGGGGCGGGGGTCTAGTACCGCCGGCTGCCGCCGCCGCGGCCGCTGTTGCGATTGCCGCGTTGCCAGTTTCCGCCCGGGGTGCGCTCTTCGCGCGGGCGGGCGACGTTGACGGTCAATTGGCGTTGGCCGAGGGTGTAGCCATTGAACATTTGGATGGCCTTCTGCATTTCAGCCTGGTTGGCCATGGTGACAAATGCAAAGCCCTTCGATTGGCCGCTATCGCGATCCTTGATCAGGGCCACTGCTTCCACCGTGCCGGCCTGGGCGAACAGCGTGCGCAGATCATCCTCAGTGGTTTCGTAAGACAAATTACCGACATACAACTTTGTTTCCATCTTGAACAAACATCTCCTTTGTTTATTAAAAAAGAACCGCCGGCCTCACTGGTGTGGGCGGCGGTAACTGTACCCAATCGTAAGTTGATGGCATTATACCACATCTGCGGCTAATAAGCCATTCAATTCTTCCTCGGCCTGGTGGAGGGGAACGGACAGCGACGCGCACCATTCAGTCAGCAGGGAATTCCTGGCGCGTTCCAGTATGGCGTTGTCGCTTTCATTCAGCTTGGCGGTTTGTTTCTGATGAGTCAGGTCTCGAACCACCCGGCATATTGAGTCAAGCCTGCCTTCCTTTAACAATTCCATTAACCGCGTTTTTCGGAAGAACCGGTCGGATGGCAGCATTTCTGGAGGGCTGGACAAGAGCTGAAAAAGCGCGACAAAATCATCTGCCGGGGTGACATAGCGCAGAGACTTCTCGCCGCTTTCGCTGATTGGCACCCAGAGGGCCATGTCGCGGATCTGGACAACATAATAGGGTTTGGTATCCCCAAACAGTTCCTTTTGTTCATATCGCACAATCACCCCCAGCCCATATACCGAGTGGATCACCTGATCGCCCACCTGGAAGGCCATTTGCTGCTCAAACATGGCTGGACCTTACCTTTCTAAAATGGCTTCAGGCTGCCCCCTGGAGCTTGACGCCAATATCTCCACAAAGCGCTCAAAAACGATCCTTCTTCCAAACGTAATCGGCAGGCAACTGGCGATTATTGGGCAGTCATCGTGGCTAGCAGAGTGTGGGAAGAAAATCGCCAGTCCTGCAGTAGGACTGGCGAAAGCCTAAAAATCCCAAGGAAGATGATCTGATTATACCATGATCCAGGTTCGCGCATCTCAGATAGGCACGCGCGTGTGCGGCGCTGGCGTTTGGCCAGCGCATGACCTTTTTGTCAGGTGTGGTCAGCTATTTTCCCACCGCGTCCGGGGAGAACAGCCGCGCCCAGGTGATCCGCCCGACGATACCGTCCACCACCAGACCGTTGCGCTGCTGGAACTGGCGCACCGCCTCATCGGTCTTGGCGCCGAACCAGCCGTCAGGCGTGCCCACCACGCTGTAGCCCAGCTCGACCAGCCGCTGCTGGAGCTGCAGCACGTCCCCGCCGGTCATTGCCGGGTCGCTCAGGAACAGGTCGCGCACATAAAAGGCGGGCGTAGCGGTCAGGGTGGGGGTGGGGGTGGGCGCGGCGGTGGTGGGGGTGGAGGTGGCCGGGGCGGAGGCGAGGCGGCAGGTTTGTGCCAGCGCCTGTCCGGCGGGTTGGGCCAGCGCATCCGCCAGTCCCCAGACGCGCGCGGCGCGGTCTCCGCCGAAGCTGAACAGCAGGCGCCCATCCGCGCTGAAGGACAGGGATTGGATTTCAGCGGCATGCCCATCCAGCCGCGCCAGCACCTGCCCACTCTGCAGGTCGGACAGCAGGATGCGCCCGTCCAGCCCGCCCACCGCCAGCAGACAGCCGGACGGGTCGAATTCCACCTGGTAAGCGGCAAAACCCGCCTCCTGGAAGCGGGCCACTTCGGCGCGCGAGTTGACATCCATCACCAGCGCGCTGCCGTCCAGCGCAACCGCCATCAGGCTGCCGTCCGGGCTGAGCGCCAGCCCGCTGAGCGGCGGTCCGCTCTTGGCTGGCTCAAAGCTGCGCAATTGCGCGCCGGTGCGGGCGTCATACAGCGCTGCCTTCCAGCTGTCGCCGGTGGCCAGCCAGTTGCCGTCGCGGCTCAGTGCCACGAGCGCAGGTTTATCCGGGATGGAGAATAGGTCCTGTCCGGTTTTCAACGCGATCGCTTTGAGCGCCGAGCCGTCTCCGTCCAGCAGCAGCAGGTCAGTCTGCGGGTTGTAGGCGAAGCGGTAACCGATGAAAGCCTGGCTGGAGAGGTAAGATGTTTTAAAGCTGCGCAGCGGCGATGCGCCCTGCGCGCCCCACAGGTTCAGGCTGCCGTCGCGCCCCAGCGATAACAGACCGTCGGCGGTAAAGGCCAGCGCGATGACCCGCTCCTTGTGCGCCTGCTCAATCTTGCGCTGCTGCGCGCCGTCGGCTGCCTGCAGGATGGCAATCGAGCCGTCGGTGTAGCCGGCGGCCAGCGCCGGGCGACCGGACTGCACCCCCAGCGCGGCGCCGCTCAGCGCCGATATGCCCAACTGGCGCGATTGGGTGATCTCGCCCTGCTCCAGGTCCACCAGCGCCATCCGCCCGCCGCGCGCGGCGGCCAGCATTTTGCCGGACGGCGAGAGTGCCAGCAGCCACCCGCAATTGGGGCAGGCGCTCTTCATCTCCTGCCATTGGGCGGCCATGGTGGGCTTGAGAGCTTGGACGGTCGCCGTGCCGCCAGCGGTGGGGCGGTAGAGGAGCAGCTCATCGGGGTCGAACAGCGCCGAGCTGCGTTTGAACGGGTCGTAAATCAGGCGGTAATTGCCGCCGGGGGGGTCTTTGAAGATCAGGTTGCTCGTGCGGCGCAGTTGGTTGGTTTCCCAGATGCCCACGTCGAAGCGCGATTTGCTCACCGGGTTGCAGTTGGGATCGGATTCTATGCAGGGCGGGTCCAGGTAACTGATCTGGCAGGCCAGGGCAAAGGTGGCGCCGCTCAGCCCGGCGCCCTCACACACGCCGCTGCTCAAACGGCCGCGGGTGTGGTCGTTGAGCGAGGTGTTGAGCAGCCGTCCGCTGTTCACATCCCAGATGCGCACATCGCCAAAATTGTTGGCCGCCTGCAGGGTTTTTCCATCCGGGCTGAAGTAAATTCCTTCGGTGGAGAGCGTGTTCGTATTCCAGATGGAGAGCGGCAGGATGCCGGTCAGGGTGCTGAGCAGATTGCCTGTGTCCACCTGAAAAACCTGGATGGTGATGCGCGAGACCATCTGTCCGCTGTTGTCCATATCTTCGCCATCTTCCAGCGCCGCGATCAGTTTGCCGTCAGGGCTGAGCACCGCCTGGTAACCCATTTGCGAGAAGGCGCGGATCACTTTGCGCGCGGCGAAATCCCACACCTGCACCAGCCGCCGGTCGCTGCTGACCGCCAGCCGTCTGCCGTCGGCGCTGAAAGCCAGGCCGGTCACCGGTGCGGCCGTGCGCAGCTCCTCGACCAATGCCAGGCTGGCGCCGTCCAGCAGCAGCGTGCCGCCGGTGCCGCCCACCGCCAGCCATTTGCCGTCCGGGGACCATGCCTGAGCCTGCAGCCTGCCCGGGATATCTCCGCGCAGCTCATACAGCAGCGCGACATCGCCGGCATGCCCGGCGTTGATCAACCATTGACCGCTGTCAACCAGCGCGAGCGGGCTGGGGGTGGCGGATGCATCTGCCGGGGTTGCGGCGGGCGGGGCGACGGTGCTGGCATCCTGCGCGGCGGGCACGGCGGCGGTCGGCGCTTGTGCGGCGTCTGCGTCCGCTGCGCCGTCCGGCGCTGTTGCGGCATGCTCCGGTGCGGTGGGTTGAATGGCGGGGGCGCTGGCGGCGTTGCCACCGCATCCGGCGATGAAAATGCACACGACCATGATCCAGAGCAAACGCTTCATCCCATCCTCTCCTTCATCCGATGCCGGCTGGATAGCCTGTATCGACCGGCTGTGTTTACGCTGTTGGTGCTTTGTTGATCTTCAGTTGCGATTCGAATGCTGCCATTCGAAATGGAATCTGGTATTAAATTATAACATCACAACCTCCCGCAGGTTTTCGCACCCGCGGGAGGTTGTTAGGAAAAATGGTGAAAAGTTACGGGTTACGGACCAACCCGTATGGATTGAATCATCTGATCCAGTTGGGTCAGATTCGGGTTGAAAGTTTCAGCCGGCAGCGCGTTGAGCGAATCGGTGACCGCGCGGTAGTATTCCTCCATGTTGGCATTTGGATCGCTGATGTCGGGGAAGGCGATCCCGCCGGAGGGCACAGCTGCGTTAACATCGTTGGTCTCAGGCAGTATGGGGGCGTTGACCGGCAGGATGGCGATGATGTAATAGGCGCCGTCGCGGGTCAGCCCGGCGAATTGGTAGATCAAATCATAGTTGTTTCCCGGCGCATAATACTGCGCATATTGGGTCAGAAAGCGCACCCCCGAGCCGTTCTGGAAGGAGACCAGCGAAGCGTTGGAGGCGAAGACCTGCGCGGCGTTGAAGGTGGGCACAGCGGGCAGCTGGTCAAGGAGGATTGTCGGGCCGGCGGGGTTGTAGAGGATGTTGTCCAGGCGCCGGATGCTCTCAAAGGCGGCGGGCATCAGCAAACCGTATTCCGACGCCGGGTATACGTAGAATCGCGGCTGGTGGAATTTGCCCTGCAGGATGTATCCTTCCAGGTCAAGCTGGGTGTGGCCTGGGGTGATTTCCCACGGTGGAATGTTCTCGCCCTCGGCGCGCGGGAACTGGGTGCCGGTCGCGCCGCTGGCCAGGCCGGACGGGATAACAATGTTCAGCGGCCCACTGCTGAACTGGACGCCTTCGAAGATGGTCGGCTGAGCCGGCTCATCCCCGGGCACGGCCTGCGTGCGGGAGATGAATACCTCCGGGGTGGTGGTTGGCTCGGCGGTGGGGGCTGCGGTGGCGGGAACCGCCGTGTTGACCGGCAGCGGGGTTGGAACGGCCGTGGAGCGCGGCGCAGCGATGTTGCACGCCAATGTGATGAGGAGGAATAGGGGGAGGAAGAGGAGAGTTTTCTTCATTGCTTTTATCCTTTCAAGGCATATCATAAGGGTTGCGGGCAAAAAAAAAACCTTTCTATGGGAGGGTTTGGCACTGGCCAGGTGGACAGGTGACTATGCCTGCAAGATAGACGTTGTGGGCTGCAACCATGTTCCCGGATGGTCTAGGGGTATAATTCTGGCGCAGCCAGTTTGGCTGCAGCAGGAGCCAGCCATGAAAACCAATTTCCTCTGGGGCGTCGCCACTGCCGCCTATCAAATTGAAGGGGCTGCTGCTGAAGACGACAAGGGCCCCAGCCTGTGGGATGTGTTCTCGCACCTGCCCGGCAAAATCCGCGACGGCTCGGCCGCGGATGTGGCTTGCGACCACTATCACCGCTGGCAGTCAGACCTGAATCTGCTGGACGAGCTGGGGGTCAACGCCTACCGCTTTTCCATCTCCTGGCCGCGCGTGCTGCCGCAGGGCAAAGGCCAGCCCAACCTGAAAGGCCTGGATTTCTATTCGCGCCTGGTGGATGAGCTGCTGCGCCGCGGCATCACCCCGCTGGTCACCCTGTGGCACGCTGACCATCCCCAGGCACTGGAAGAGCGGGGCGGCTGGGTCAACCGCAGCATGGCGGATTGGTTCGCTGATTACGCCGCGCTGATGTTCGCGCGCCTGGGCGACCGCGTGGCGCACTGGATCACGCTCAATGAGCCGAATTGTTTTCTGTATCAGGGACTGGGCACCGGCGGAATTGCGCCGGGCATCTCGGATTGGCGGATGTGCTACCAGGCCATCCATCACGCGCTGCTCGGCCACGGCCGGGCGGTGCAGCGCTTCCGCGCCAGCGGTAGGGCGGGGCAGATCGGCATCACCATGAGCGTGGACCTGTGGGAACCGGCCAGCGACAGTCCCGCGGATGCTGCCGCGGCGGAATACGCCGATATCCAGAACAACTGGTGGCTGCTCGACCCGCTTTACCTGCGCCGCTATCCGCCGGCGTTCTGGCAGGGGCTGGGGGAAAACGCGCCGCGGGTGGAGGCTGGCGATTTGGATTGCATGGCTGCGCCGTGCGACTTCCTGGGGATCAATTATTACTGGAAAAACATCGTGGGCGCTGGCTCTCAACACTTGGGACAGGCGTCCAAGAGCGAATACACCTCGGCTGGCGGCAAAGTCTATCCTCATGGATTGGTGCAGGTGCTGCAGGCGGTTGTTCAGCGCTACGGTCCGCAGGCGATCTACATCACCGAGAACGGCCTGTACGAGAACAACCCGCCCCCGGTGGACGGGCTGTGCGACGATCCCAACCGGGTAGCCTTCCTGCGCGATCACACCGCTGCGTTGGCTGAGGCGATAGCCAGGGGCATTGACGTGCGCGGTTATTTCTTCTGGAGCCTGATGGACAACTTTGAGTGGTCCGAGGGCTACGTCCCGCGCCTGGGGTTGTATTACACCGACTATGCCACCCAGCAGCGGGTGCCCAAACGCAGCGCGCTGTGGTACCGCGATTTCCTGTTCAAACAAAAGAGCCGAGGTTGACCGGCTCATCAGCCTGAGATATTTTCACAGCCCTTCAGCGCGCACTTTGATGCCGCGCTGCATCTGCTGTTCCATGAAGAAGGCCAGCGTGTTGAAGACATCCCACATCCCGCCGGTCATCATCGTGCGGGTGCGCATGATCAGCCGCGTGGAGCCGTCCGATTGCGGCACGAGCACGAACTGGTAGAGGTCCACCCATGCGCCGTTTTCGTCTTGATGACCGATGACCATCGCCCGGTTGGGATGAAGCTGCGCAACGATGTAAGGCGGAGGGCCGGAGCCTTCCGGGCACATCAGCACCGGATCACCCACAGCCAGGTTTTGCCATTCGGTGTGGATGCGGTCGGCGTTGGTGTTGGGGCAGCCGGCGGCCGTCTCCAGCCAGGAATAGCTGTACCACCCGCCCTTGTCAGCGCCGATCTGCAGTAGCCAGGGATAAATATCCTCCGGCGCGGCCTGAATGGTGACGCCGCGGTTGGCAAATTTAGCCGGCGCGGGCACCAGCTCATCGCCGGGGAATACTGCCTGGATCTCCGCTTCGGTAGCGCCCCAGCGGTCCATCACGGGCGTGAGCAATTTGATGGCCAGGATGCCCAGCAGGAAGACCCCCACGATTCCCAATCCAATCAACAGTGCTTTCTTCATTTTATTCTCCTCGTTGTGTGGTTGGTCTGATCTTAACCGCTTTGGTTGCCGCTTTGACCCTCCCGCGGGGGAGTCTTTACCTGTCCGGGTGGACAGGTGGGAGGAGTTCGAACAAAACAGAATCAGGATGGGCTGCAACCTCATCCTGATTCTTGATTGTGCCTTGCGTAGGTGGCTTATTGGCGCTGAAAGCCGCGACCGCCGCTGCCGACTGTGGTGACCGCCTGCGCCACCGTGAAGTTGGTATATGCGCTGCCCGGGGTGTAGGTGCCGTTCTGGATCAGGCTGTCGGTCATCTGACCGGTTGAGCTGCCCCCGCTGTATATTTCGTAGGTGACATCTGCCTCCAACTCAGGTGAAGAAAAGGCGATGGACTGAAACTCCTTGGTGGGCA
Organism: uncultured Anaerolineaceae bacterium; assembly: GCA_964496705.1. Classification (GTDB taxonomy): domain Bacteria; phylum Chloroflexota; class Anaerolineae; order Anaerolineales; family Anaerolineaceae; genus CAZCBJ01. Next base: position 7,832 of record CAZCBJ010000099.1, read on the forward strand.
TGAAGGTGAGTATCTCTTCCCCGGCGCTGTTCTGGATGTGCACCAGCGTGCCGGCTGACTGGATGGATTTGAAATAGATTAGCACCGAATTCTGGCCGGAGTTTTGGCTGGGGGCTTGAGCCATTCCCGCGCTGCCGACCGCCACCAGGAATCCGCCGCTTAGCGTGAAACCAGCGTGGTCCAAGGCGCCGTTCATCATCTCGGTCGGTCCATTGACCAGCACAACCCCGCCAGTCATCTCAATCGTGCCGTTGGAGTCAATGCCGTCTCCCGCCGCCTCTATCGCGATATAGCCGCCGTGGATGTACAGATGGTAATCTCCACCCGAGGCGAAGAGGTCCTGTCCAAAGCCGCCGATCACAGGTGGTTGGCCGTTGTTTTCTGCGCCCGGTTGCGGCTTGATCCGTTGCCCCGGTTGCCCTGGTTGGCCTGGCATCGCTCCTGAGCCGTCCGCGCCGCCGGCCACGTTGATCCCGTCATCGCTGGCGACAAGATGGATTTCGCCGCCGTTGAGGGTGATCACGGCGCTCTCGATCCCCTCGTAGGATTGGGTGATATGGATGTTGCCATTGTTTATGGCCAGGGTGGCGTCGGCATGCATGCCATCGTCTCCCGTGGCGATCTGGAAGATTCCGCCGTTGATGAGTATATTCCCATTGGAGTGAAGCGCGTCATCCGCGGCGTCGATGGTGAAGGTCCCGCCATCGATGATCACGCTGGCTGATCCCTTGATGCCTTTGGCGGAAGTCCCCTCGCCCGTGCTGGAATTGCTGCCTCCACCAGTGGTGATGTTGAAATTACCCGCCTGGATTAATGCGTCGGTCTGGGCGTTGATCCCGTCGCCGTCCGCGTTGACATTGAGAACACCGTTTTCAATCAGAATGTATCCGCTTTCAGCATCCTCTGAGCTGTCCGATTTCAGACCGTCGCCGCCGGCATTGACGGTGAGGATGCCGCCCTTAACCAGCAGGTAATCCTTGCCGCGCAAGCCGTCATCCACAGCGTTCACGGTGATGTTTCCGCCAGCGATGAGCAATCCGTCATCGCTGGAAATTCCATCCTTGAAATTTCCCTGGACCGCCAGGCTGCCGTTGCCGTAAATGCTGAGGTCGCCGTTGCTGAACACGGCTGCGCCAGGCTCCTCAACAGAAGGATCGGCGAACATATATGCACTCGAATCAGACAGATAATTTTGTGTGCCTTCTGGCAAGATGATCACCGTTCTCTTTGCGTTCATGATGTAAATGGGCGCATTGGTTGAGTTGCGAATATCCACGCCGTTCAAAATCAAGCGCACGACCTGATCATCCTGGGTGTCCACGCGGATCTGTCCGTCTGCCAGCGAACCGCTCAGGTCGTAGGTTCCAGATGAGCTGATCGTGACCTGGCTGCCCTCAACGCTTGTACCCTGACCATCCACACGGATCGTGTCGCCGTTCAAAGTGATTTTTACTACACTGCCGGAATCCCACAGGCTATCTTGGGCATCTTCGCGGGTCTGACTGTTCGCGGCAAGGGCTTCGGTCACCGATGCGGCTGCGGTTGCCACAGGGGTGACCTGGCTGTTGGCCGCATCAGAAGGGATGGCGGTTGTTTCGATGAGGGAATTCGTTCCGGTTATATTTGCGGCGGTGTTCACGGCGCATGCCGCCAGGCAAAGAACCAGACCGAGTGAAATCAGAACTCGAAATATGGTTTTCATGTGTCGCCTCTTTCTATTGATAAGGTTTTTGGTCAAATCCTGTAAGCGACGATGGGTATCGCGCCCAACAGCATGACCAGGAAAATTACCAGCGTCACCAGGGTGAGGATCAGCGGCAGGTTGCGTTTCATTCGTAGACTCATCATTTCCTCCAAAACTTTGATAAGGTTTCATGTCTCAAAGATCTGTGCTGTTATAGCCGGCAATCAGGGTGATCTTGTGACCGCCGTTCAATTTCTTGAGCTCATCCAGGAATTCCTGAATTTGATTGGATTTCTTCATCCCGATGCTGTAGGTCAGTTCGACCAGTGCGCCGTTGTGGACGGAATCCACGCTGATCAGTTCGGAAGCCCGGGTGTAGCGGACAAAGGCGCGGTCGAACAGCGCGTCAAAGGGTGTCCCTTCAGGAACCTGGATGCGCAGAATCTGATTGGACATCTCGCGCGCGTACCAATCAAAGCGGGTCATCAACAAGATGATCAGGCTGATGAAGACGGTGCCAATCAAGGCCAGCAGGTAGAAGCGTGTGCCAACCGCCATGCCGATCGCCATCGTAAAAAAGATGAAGCCCACGTCGCGGGTTTCTTTGACGGCGTTGCGAAAACGGACGATGGACAGCGCGCCCACCAGTGTGAAAGCCCGGGCGAGGTTTGAGCCGATGATTAACATCACCAGCCCCACAATCATTCCGTTCAGCACCAGGGTGTAGACAAAGCTCTGGGTGTAGGATGTGCCGCGGTGGGTTCTCTGGTAAATCCAGCCGATGAATGCGCTCAGTAAAAAGCTGAGCAGCAGAACGAGCACAACGTCGATGATGGTGAATTCGCTGCTCAAATCTTGTATGTTGAAACTGTCCATGATTATCTCCCAGGAAAAATATTATTTTTTTATCGCCGCTTTTTGTTCAAGGGGGCTGAACACAGACAGAGAGCCGGCGAGGACATCCCACGCGCTTTCTGCCAGCGGGTTGCGCCAGTCGTTGCCCGGTAAATCTCGCGCCGCATCAATGCTGCGGCAGTATTTACTGATTCGCACCATCTGCAGGTTGTGGGCTGCGATCAGCTCGGTCAGCCAGTAGGGGATGCGCTCGTTGACCTTGATCTCCATCACAACCTGATTGGGCGGCAGCATCGACAATCCGCACGGCGGCTCGTGCAAGTGAAGTTGATGGGTTTGGAAGGATAAAGCGGTGTCGAAGGTCACCCGCAGCCCGATATCAAAGCGGGTGCCAATCAGGGCCTGGCGGTTGTAACGCACGATGCTTACCGGGCGCAGGTTGTATTGCCATACGAAGGCGAAGACCTCGTGGATCAACGCCTCGTCGCTGGCATCATGCTCGGGGATCTGGCGGTCGTTGCACAGGCACAACGCTTGGCGATACGGCATGATGGCGCGCCGCTTTTGCGTGATGCGGTCAATGCGCTGCTTGATCTCGATCAATACAGGTGCGTCATCGTCGAGCGGCTGGCTGTCTTCGTAGCGCCGGATGCGCAGCTTGCGCCGGAACCTGATGCCATCTTCTTTTTCGTGGTAGCACCGAAAATCAGGTGAGTCGTAATACAGACTGGACAGCGCATAGCAGCCGTTCTGGTTGCCGTAATCATCGGGGAGCAGGTATGCGCGCAAGGCTTTCTTGAAAGCCTCCGCCTGTTTCAAGCTGAGCACATATTTAAGCTCAAAGCGGTTGAACTTGCGGATGGTGTGGCTGAGATTGTTCATCGGCTTCGTTTTCCTCGCAAAGGGTCTTATATCCAACGGCCAGTATCTGGCTGCAAGTAGAAGAATAAACCGGGCGGATATAGATTTGGTATAGGTCTGGTGTAGATTTGGAGAAATTGCTTGCCTAATATATTGACATTCGCTATATTTAATGTTATTATATCGAAAATCAATATATTGAATATCGATATAACTGGGAAAGGCTGAAAGATGCTGAGAACAAAAGACCCTGCCAAATATCTACCCCTCTCGGAAACCACCTTCTACACCATGCTGTGCCTGGTTGAGCCCATGCACGGCTATGCCTTGATGCAAAAAGTCAGAGAAATCAGCCGCGGGACGGTGCAAATTGGCGCCGGAACGCTGTACACCATTTTTTCGACGTTGGAAAAAGAAGGACTGATCGTGATGGTCAGCGAGACTGACCGGCGAAAGGTTTACCGCTTGACCCCCAGCGGGAAGCAGGTTCTGCTGCTGCAAATTGAGCGCTTGCAGATCATAACTGAGAATGGTCTGGCTGTAGCCGATTCACTTAAACAATGAATTCCCGAAGGAGATGAACATGACTCAAACAACGGTTCGGAAAAGAAAATGGTTCTGGCCCTGGCAAGATCATCAGGAAGAAGCCTGGCTGGAACAGATGTCGCGGCAGGGTTTTCACCTGACCAAGCCGCGCGTCCTCGGACAGTATGACTTTATCCAAGGACAGCCGTGGGAGTATGTTTACCGCCTGGATTTTCGCGACGCGATGAAACGGAAGGATAAGGATGGTTATCTACGCCTGTTCGCGGATGACGGTTGGGAATACCTGGGCGAGACGAATGGTTGGCAGTATTTTCGGAAGGGGCTCGCTTCTGGAGAAGAAACCGAGCTGTTTACCGACCCGGATTCCAAAGTTCAAAAATATAACCGTTATCTCACTTATCTGGGCGTGATCTTCCCTTCTTACCTGGTGGTCTTTGTGGCTTTTTGGGGGAGCTGGCCCGAATGGATGATGTGGCTGAATATTGCCGTCATCCTGCTCTGTGCCGCATTTACGATCGTATTATCGGTTAAAATCAGCCAGAGGATCAAACAGTTGAAAGCCTTGTAGAACCTGATTTCAACCTTCTTGAGAGGACCTGAGCATGGTTTCCTTGCCCGACCGCCAAACCATTCGCGAACTGGCTCAGCGCACCGCTGAAATCGCCGCGCTGCCCGTCCAGGAAGAAAAGCGCCGCCTGTGGCGCGCGCTCAACACCCTCCAGCCCGAACGCCCCATGGTCATGATCGACCAGGTGTGCTGGAACGAGATGGGGCATCCTGAGGAGCTGGCCTTGCGCTGCAAGGATGCGGACTGCCGTTATTACGAGGAAATTTTACGCCGCGCGCTTTTCCAGTGGGATCATTTCCCGGTGGACATGGTCATCGAACCGTTCGTGCGCGTCCCGCTGGCCATCGAGAACAGCGGTTTCGGTATGTTCGTTGAGGAGGACACCGTCGCCACCGACCCGCAGAACGACGTGGTCGGCCACCGCTACCGCAACCAGTTCCAGACGCTGGACGACCTGGAGAAAGTGCGCATGCCGGTCATCCACCACGATGCGGTCGAGACCGCGCGGCGGCTGGCGGTGGCGCATGACCTGTTCGATGGGATCATCGCGGTTCGTCCGTGGGGCGCCGATCCCTATTTATCGTTGTGGGATCCCATCTCGACCTGGATGGGCGTGGAAAAGGCGCTGTTCACGCTGGTGGATCAGCCCGAGCTGATGCACGGGCTGGTGGGGCGCATGACGGAGGGCTACCTGGGCATGCTCGACCAACTGGAGGCGCAAGGCCTGCTGTGCGGCCCGCAGAGCCTGATCCACTGCACCGGGGCGTGGACGGATGAGTTGCCCGCGCCGGGCTACGACCCCGCCAAACCGCGCACCAAAGACATGTGGATGTTTGGCCTGGCGCAGATGTTCTCCACCGTCTCGCCGCGCATGTTCCAGGCGTATGAGGTGGACTACGCCAGCCGCATCTGCGCGCGCTTTGGGCTGGTGTATTACGGCTGCTGCGACCCGCTGGACGGCAAGATGAAGCAGGTGCGCATGATCCCCAACGTGCGCAAGGTCTCGATGAGTCCGTGGACCGACCAGGCGCGCGGCGCAGCCGAAATTGGCGGCGATTTTGTCTTCTCGCGCAAGCCCAACCCGGCGCTGCTGGCCGCGGGGACGTTCGATCTC
>CAZCBJ010000100.1:0-5256 GCA_964496705.1 uncultured Anaerolineaceae bacterium
AGACGTCGTGATTTTCTTAAGTTGACGGCTGTGGGTGCGGTTGGTGCAGTCGCCGCAGCGTGCGCCCCCACAACCCAGGTGGCCCCTGAAGTGATCGAGAAGCAGGTCGAGGTCACCAAAGAGGTCGTGGTTGAAAAGCAGGTTCAGGTGACGGTGGAAGTGCCAACCAGCCGCTCTGAGCCCCCGATGCTGGCCGCGAAGGTTGCCGCAGGCACATTGCCTCCGGTTGACGAGCGCTTGCCCGAGAATCCGTTCGTGCTCTCCGGGCGCGAGGCCATTGGTGTGTACGGCGGTGAAATCCGCATGATCCACTTCGATCCGGTGTGGATGGTCAGCAATTACGACATTCTGGGTGACCGCTGGCTGCACTATTCAGACTTCGACACCAGCGTCATCGTCCCCAACGTGCTGGAGAGCTTCGAATCTAGCCCGGACGGCAAGGAATGGACCTTCCGCATTCGCAAGGGCATGAAGTGGTCAGACGGTGTGCCGTTCACCACCGAGGATGTGCGTTTCTGGTGGGAAGATGAAATTAACAACCCCGAACTCTCTGGCGGCCCGAGCTGGCAGTTCCGCTTCGGCGGAGAACCGATGAAGGTGGACATCATCGATGACTTCACCTTTAAGTTCACCTTTGCTGCGCCGTTCGGCAACTTTGGCGCCCACATGACCCGCTGGCATCAGTTCTGGAACATCTTCCTGCCCTCCCATTACCTCAAGAAGTTCCACAAGACGTACACGGATGAGGCCGAGCTGACCAAGATGGCTCAGGAGCTCTCACTGGAAAGCTGGACGCAGCTCTACTGGAACAAGGAACAGTGGGGCGCCAACATCTGGCAGGGTCCCGAGAACTGGGCAGAGGTGCCTTCCATTTCGGCCTGGATCATTGTCAGCAAACCCGCCGAAGGGCTGTACATGTGGGAGCGCAACCCCTATTACTGGAAAGTGGATATGGCCGGCAATCAGTTGCCCTACATTGACACCATGCGCTTCGACTATGTCAACAACGTGGAAGCTTCCAAGCTCAAGATCGCCCAGAGCGAGCTGGATATCGTCAGCCAGCATGATGTGTCCATCGCGGACTATCCCTTCTACAAGGAAAACGAAGCCAAATCCAACTACGTGGTGGGTGATTACATCTCCTGCATGACCGACCGCTATGTGTTCTTCCCGCAGCACTACCTTGCCGAAGACCCGGTCATGACCGAGATCATCAATCATCCCAACTTCGTCAAGGCGCTGTCGGTGGCCTTCGACCGCGAAGAGATCAATGAGACGCTCTACTACGGCCAGGCGCGCATGGGCCAGCTTTCCCCGATGCCGCAATCCAAGTATTTCAAGCAGAAGTACGCCACCGCCTGGGCGCAGTTCGATCCCGAGCTGGGCAACCAACTGCTGGATGAGATGGGTCTCGACAAGCGCGACGCGGAAGGGTTCCGCCTGCGACCGGATGACCAGAGACTGACCTTCCTGGTCGAGCACGCTGGCGAGCGCGTGGGTGTGGTCACCAACAAATTCGTGGAAATGGCTGTCACCTTCTGGCGCGAGCTGGGCATCGACGCCTCAGCGAAGCAAATTCAAGAATCGCTCTACAGCGAGCGCATGCGCAACTACCAGGTTCAATGCGGTATCTGGCACGCTGACCGCTGCACCGACATGCTGCTGCACATCGAGCCGCAGTGGTACTTCCCCACCGGCGATCCTGGCCAGGGCACAGCCTGCTCGGCTTGGGCGACCTGGTTCCAGGCGGCTGACAAGACCGCTGAAGGTCTGATCGAGCCCCCGGCGGAAATCCTCAAGCTGTATGATCTCTTCGCCCAGATGACCTCGGTGGTGGATGAGGATGAGCGCGTTGCCCTCGGGCAGCAGATCTTTGACTGGCTGGCCGACAATCCGCTGCAGATCGGCTCCATCGTTGAATGCCCCGCTCCGCTGCTCTTCAACAAGAACATGCGCAACACCCCGCGGCCCAAGTCGGTGATTGGCTGGGACTCCTTTGGTCTCAACACCTATCACCCGGCTGGCTTTTTCTATGAGGGCGGCGTCCGCGCCTAGTCTTCAATCCAACCTGTGCGACCCTGAAGCTGCCTGGATGGGTTGTACACACACTATTTGGGGGTGTTCCGTCTCCGGATGGAGCACCCCCAAAAAATACTTATCGGTGATTCTCCGTTCCCGCTCCCTGAAATTTCAGTTAAAATTTGGTCGGGGATGTGATCCTGCAGGAGGTGATGCAAATGATCAATTACATCGTAATGCGTTTGCTGCGAATGATTCCGCAATTGTTGTTGATTTCCATCCTGTCTTTTATCATCATCGAGCTGCCGCCGGGCGACTACCTTACCGAGCACCTCAATCGCTTGCGCGCTGCCGGGGTGAGCTTGAACCAGGAAGAAATTGACCGCTTGACGCGCACCTACGGACTGGATAAGCCGCCGTACATGCGCTATCTGTTATGGATGAGGAACATCATCACCAAGGGTGATTTCGGCTACTCATTTCAGTGGCAGCGCCAGGTGAATGAAATCATCGGGGATAAGATAGCGCCAACTTTCGCCATCGCGTTTCTCAGTTTTGTGGTCTGCTGGGGTTTTGCCATACCGGTGGGCATCTATGTTGCGGTGAGGCAGTATTCCATCGCAGACTACGTTTTCACTTTTCTAGGATTTATCGGCCTGGCCATGCCGGGATTTTTATTGGCCTTAATTTTAATGTATATAACCTTCCACTATTTTGGGCTAAAAGTGGGGGGGTTGTACTCGCCCGAATTCATCACGCAGCCGTGGAGTTGGGCGAAATTTGTAGATTTGCTCCAGCATCTGTGGCTGCCGGTGTTGATCCTGGCCATCGGCGGCACCGCCAACCTGATTCGCACATTGCGTGGGACGATGTTGGACGAGCTGCGTAAACCGTATGTGACCGTGGCGCGCGCCAAAGGGCTTTCCGAATGGGATATGCTGATTAAATACCCGGTGCGCATTGCCATCAATCCGATAATTTCTACTTTTGGATGGCTGCTGGTGTGGTTCTTCTCCGGAGGTATGGTGGTGGAGATTGTGTTGAACTTGCAGACCGCTGGACCGGTGCTGTGGCGCGCGCTGATGGGGCAGGATATGTATGTGGCGGGCGCTTATATTCTCATCCTGGGCACGATGACTGCCATTGGCAGCCTGGTATCTGACCTGCTGCTGGTGGTCATTGATCCGCGCATTCGCTTTGGCGGAGCGGAGGGCGTATGACCACACCCATGACATCCAGCCGTGGCGGTTTCAAACTGTTCCGCCGCAAGAAGACTACGCAAGCAGAGCTTAAGCAGAGCGAGGAGTTTTTCCGCGCCGGGATGTGGCAGTTGGTGTGGTGGAAATTCCGCCGCCATACCCTGGCCAACATCGGCATGGTGGTGTTGGGCATCTTTTATTTCTTCGCCGCCTTTGCTGAGTTTATGGCGCCGCACGATCCCCTCACCCGCTATAAGACTTTTAACGAAATGCCGCCGCAGACGATTCATATCTTCGACTCGCAAGGCAAATTACATCCCCCATTCATCTATGGGTTCGTTCGATCGCGCGATGCGGTCACCCTGCGCCCAAAATATCAGGAAAATTATGATGAGATTTACCCCCTGAAGTTGTTTGTCAGGGGAGATCAATACAAAATGTGGAAACTCATCCAATCGGACCTCCACTTGATCGGCACCGGTCAGAATGACAAGGCGCCTTTCTTCCTGTTTGGTTCGGACACGTTGGGACGGGATGTATTCTCCAGAATCATCTACGGCGCGCGCATTTCACTGACCATCGGCCTGATCGGCATCGGTCTGGCTTTCATCCTCGGGTTGATCCTGGGGGGTGTGGCCGGGTTCTTTGGCGGCTTGGTGGATGAGGTGATCATGCGTGTCATTGATGTGCTCAATTCGCTGCCCAGCATCCCGTTGTGGATGGCATTAGCGGCGGCCATTCCTCAGGATATCCCCCAGGTGCGCATGTATTTCTATATCACGGTCATCCTCTCGATCCTGGGTTGGACCAGCCTGGCGCGCACCATTCGCAGCAAGATGCTCAGTATCCGCGAAGAGGATTACATCACGGCTGCCAAGCTGGACAGCGAGACCGACTGGCAAATCATCACCCGCTACATGCTCCCCGGATACGCCAGCTACATCATCGTGTCCGTCACGCTGGCCATCCCCGGCATGATCCTGGGTGAAACATCGCTCAGCTTCCTCGGCATTGGTCTTCACCCGCCGACCATCAGCTGGGGGGTTATGCTGCAGGATTGCCAGAACCTGAATACTATTTCGCAGCTTCCCTGGCTTCTGTGGCCGGTTGCCTTCGTGGTGATCGCCGTCCTGATGTTCAACTTCATGGGTGACGGCTTGCGGGATGCGGCTGATCCCTACGTAACATAGGAGGAAAGAATGCCATCCGAGGACACCCTTGTAGAAATCAAGAATCTGCATACTTATTTTTACCTGTCAGAAGGCGTTGTTCGCGCAGTCAACGGCATGGACCTGAACATTAAGCGCGGTCAGACGGTGGGCGTGGTGGGAGAAAGCGGCTGCGGCAAGAGCATCACCTCGCTTTCGCTGCTGCGCCTGGTTCCGCCGCCGGGAAAAGTTGTCCAGGGCGATATGTTCTTTTACCGACAGGTGAAACAAAACGGCAACATCCTCAGCGAAATGGTCAATCTGGCCAACCTGGATCCCAAGGGAGATGAAATCCGCCACATCCGCGGCAACCAGATTTCGATGGTTTTTCAGGAACCGATGACCGCGATGAGCCCGGTGCGCACCATTGGACAGCAAATCACCGAAGCCATCATCTTGCACCAGAAAGTGAGCAAGCAGGAAGCGCGCGAGAAGGCCATCGACATGCTGGCGCGGGTGAAAATGCCCAATCCCGACCGGGTGATTGATGATTATCCTTTCCAACTCAGCGGTGGTATGCGCCAGCGAACCATCATCGCCATGGCGTTGAGCTGCATGCCTAGCCTGCTGATCGCTGATGAGCCCACCACTGCGCTGGATGTGACCACCGAGGCCCAGATTCTGGACCTGATGCGCCAGTTGCAGGACGAGTTTGGCATGGCGATCATGTACATCACCCACAACCTGGGTGTGATCGCTGAAATGGCCAAAGTGGTGGCAGTCATGTATCTGGGCAAGGTGGTGGAACAGGCGAACGTGCAGACGATTTTCTTCCGCCCCCAGCATCCTTACACCCAGGGCCTGTTGCGTTCCATTCCACATCTGGATGC
>CAZCBJ010000100.1:5329-13453 GCA_964496705.1 uncultured Anaerolineaceae bacterium
CAGCTCAGGGGCTGCCCTTTCCACCCGCGCTGCCCGCACTTCATCGACGGCGTGTGCGACCAGGTGGAACCGGTTGCGGTGGAAATTGAGCCGGACCATCTGGTGCGCTGCCACTTGTACAGCCCCAGCCGATAGATGCCGGAAGCAGACAGCCCTTTGAAGAGGAGATGATCATGGCAGATCAAGCCGTTCGAAAAGAACCCTTATTGGAAGTGACCGATCTGAAAAAATATTTCCCCATCCGGCGCGGTTTCGTTAAGCGAGTGATCGGCAATGTAAAAGCTGTGGATGGCGTCAGTTTCTATATCAACGAAGGTGAAACCTTGGGTCTGGTGGGCGAAAGCGGTTGCGGCAAAACCACCACCGGGCGCTGCATTCTGCGGGCGATTGAGCCAACCAGCGGACGGGTGATGTTCAACGATCCAACGCTGGGACGCATCAACATCCCTGAGCTGAACCGCGAGCAGGTGTATCACATCCGCCACAGCATGCGCGTCATTTTCCAGGACCCTTATGCTTCACTGAACCCACGCATGACCCTGCTGGAGATTGTCGGCGCGCCGCTGCGTGCGATGGACCTGGCCAAGGGCAAAGAGCTGGAAGACCGGGTCGCCAACATGCTGCAGACGGTGGGTTTGCGCCCGGAATATATGCGCCGTTACCCGCACGCTTTCTCCGGCGGTCAACGCCAGCGCATCGGCCTGGCCCGCGCCCTGGCGGTTAACCCCAAATTCGTGGTGTGTGATGAGCCTGTATCCGCGTTGGATGTTTCGGTGCAGGCGCAGATTCTCAATCTTTTGGAGGATTTGCAGAACGATTTTGGGCTGACTTACCTGTTCGTGGCGCACGATCTGAGTGTGGTGGCGCACATATGCGACCGGGTGGCGGTGATGTATGTGGGCAAAATAGTGGAGATGGCTTCCACCTATGACCTCTACAATCAACCCAAGCACCCTTACACCGAGGCGTTGATGTCCGCCATCCCACGACCAGATCCGCGCCCGCGCACCAAGCGCGTCTACCTGACCGGAGATGTGGCCAACCCAGCCAATCCGCCGTCCGGCTGCTATTTCCATCCGCGCTGCTCTTATTGCGTGGATAAATGCAGCAAGGAAGATCCGCCGTTTGAGGAAGTGGCGCCGGCGCATTTCGTCAAGTGCCACCGCGCCCGTGAGTTAAAGTTGACTGGTGCGCTGGAAATGGTCAAAGGATAGGCGAGGCGGTCCCGGCCCTTAACACAATCTGAAAGCCTGGTGGATCACTTCACCAGGCTTTTTATGAGAAAGGAAATTTATCAACTACGGAGGTTATGATGAGTCCTGAACACAAAAACGAGTGGGAAAATCCATTTGTGAACGCGGTCAACCGCGAACCCATGCACGCCACGCTGCGCCCATATGCGGATGCGCACAGCGCCTTGAAAGGCAGCGAGGCGGACACACCCTTTCTGCAATCGTTAAACGGCGATTGGAAATTCCATTTCGCTCCCAACCCGGACCGGCGCCCGGAAAATTTCTTTGAAGTGACTTTCAACGATGTGCAGTGGGACACCATCCCTGTGCCCAGCAACTGGCAGGTGCTCGGCTACGGCATCCCGCGCTACCTGTCCGCAGAGTATGCCTTTGACAAATCCAATCCGCCCTTCACCCAGTACGATACCAATGAGGTCGGTTCATACCGGCGTACTTTCACCATTCCCTCGGACTGGGAGGGCAGGCAAATCTTCCTGGTGTTCGACGGCGTTGATTCGGCTTTCTACCTGTGGCTCAACGGCAAGTACGTGGGCTACAGCGAGGACAGCCGCCTGCCGGCTGAGTTTAACATTACCGATGGACTGGTGGCGGGTGAGAACACACTGGCCGTGCAGGTTTTGCGCTGGTGCGATGGCAGTTATCTCGAAGACCAGGACATGTGGTTCCTGAGCGGCATTTTCCGCGACGTGACCCTGATGGCGGTGCCAGAATTGCACATCCGCGATTTCAGCCTGCGCACGGACCTTGACGCCGAATACCGCGATGCAATTTTCTCTTTGAAAGTCCATGTGCGCAATTATGGAAAAGGTTTGCCGCGGGTCGGCGGGGTGGAGGCGGTGCTGTTGGATGGCGAGCAGAGACCTCTGGAACGCTTCCCGGTGCATTTCGAGGTGATGGTTGCGGGCGGGCAGGAGCGCGTGTATGAGGTGTCAGTCCCGGTTGCCAACCCCAAGAAATGGTCGGCGGAATTCCCCAACCTGTACACGCTGCTCTTAACGCTAAAAGATGAGCATGGACGGGTGTTGGAGGTGGAACGCGCCAATGTGGGCTTTCGCAAGGTGGAAATTAAGGAAGGCAAAATATTGGTCAACGGCGCGGCAGTCTATTTCCGCGGGGTGAACCGTCACGAGCACATGCCCGACCGCGGGCATGCCATCACGGTGGAGTCGATGGTTGAGGACATCCTGTTGATGAAGCAATTTAACATTAACGCGGTGCGCACCTGCCATTATCCCGACGCGCCCATCTGGTATGACTTGTGCGATGTGTATGGTCTGTACCTGATCGATGAGGCTAACATCGAAACGCATGGTCTGTGGGACAAGTTCAGCCGGGATGCGGATTGGGAAATCTCTTTCCTGGAGCGCGGCAGCCGCATGGTGGAACGCGACAAGAATCATGCCTCGGTGATCATCTGGTCGATGGGCAACGAATCCGGTCATGGGCCGAATCATGCCAGGCTGGCGGATTGGATTCACCAGCATGATCCCACCCGCCCGCTGCATTATGAATCGGCGCAGAATGAACCGTATGTGGACATCATTTCCAATATGTATCCCAACCTGGAGCGGTTTGTGGCGGTCGCCACAGCGCCGGGCGAGACCCGCCCCTACATCATGTGCGAGTATGGGCATGCGATGGGCAACAGCCCCGGCAACCTGAAAGAGTATTGGGAACTGATCGAAACGCACCCGCGCGCGCGGGGCGGTTTCATCTGGGATTGGGTGGATCAAGGTCTGCAGCGAGTGGCGGAAAACGGTCAATTGTATTACACCTACGGCGGTGATTATGGCGATGAGCCCAGCTCATTCAGTTTCTGCTGCAACGGAATCGTTTTTCCGGACCGTTCCATTCATCCGGCGATGTGGGAAGTGAAAAAGGTCTATCAGCCGGTGGCGGTTGAGGCAGTGGATCTGGCGGCGGGGCGTGTGCGGGTGGTCAACAAGCACTTTTTCTCCAGCCTGGATTACCTGGATATCGCCTGGAAGCTGGCAGCGGATGACCAAATCATCGCCCAGGGCAGCCTGCCGCGGTTGAACACACCCGCCGGAGAAAGCAGCGAAGTGGAGATCCCCTATCGCGCGCCTCAACCCCAGGTGGGGGTCGAATACTGGCTGACGGTCAGCTTCAAGCTGGGTGCGGACACTGACTGGGCGAAAAAAGGGCACGAGGTGGCCTGGGAGCAGTTGAAGCTGCCGGTGGAGGCACTGCCTTCGCCGAAAGCTGACTTCACCGGTCTGGCGGGTCTTCAGATGGTGGACTCAGCCGGTGAGGTGCATGTTCAGGGCGGTGATTTCGAATTGACCTTTGATAAGCAGGCCGGCTTGATCACCTCCTTCCGGTCCAAAGGCAGGGCGCTGCTTGAGCGCGGTCCACGCTTGAATTTCTGGCGCGCACCCACGGAAAATGACCTCAACACCTGGGGCGACGAACGGGCAGCCATGCGCTGGCGCGAGGTGGGGCTGGACCAATTGGCTGAACAGGTGACGGGCTTCGCGGTGACTCACGCTGACCCGCATCAGATCAAGTTGATGGTCCACACCGTCATCCAGGCGCGCAGCGTTACACCCATTCAGCAGAGCACTGAACAGAACACTGAAATGATCGCGCAGGGGCTGGCCATGATGTTGAACGATGACATGCTGCCGGACTTCTGCCAGCAAATCGGAGTTCCAGTGGACGACCTGCGCGGCGACACCCTGTACGTCAAGATGCGCAATCTGGTGGCTCGCATGGCTGCTGAAGGGCGTATGCTGGATTTGCTAAAGGTCGTTTATCAACTGATGAAAAAGATGGGATTGCCGATTCCACCAGACTTGGAGGAAACCATTCAGACCGGCGGCGTGGAACAGCCGGCGCCGAAACCGCCTGCACGGTTTGAATGCGAGGTTGCATACACCATCTATCCCAGCGGCGATGTGGTCGTCGCCTGTAGGGTAAATCCAGTCACAGAAATGCCCTTCCTGCCGCGGGTGGGTGTACAGATGACTGCCGCGGCGGGTCTGGAGCAATTCACCTGGTACGGGCGCGGCCCACACGAGAATTATGTCGACCGCAATTTCGCCGCGCCGGTGGGCGTCTATTCCGGGACGGTGGATGAGCAGTTTGTCCCCTATATCGTTCCCGAGGAGAACGGCAACAAAACCGAAGTGCGTTGGGCTGCTCTGTGTGACGGGGTCGGGTTTGGCTTGCTGGCAACCGGCGACCGTTTACTGGAGATGAGCGTGCTTCATTACACCACCCAGGACCTGGAGCAGGCCAAACATCCACCGGAATTGACCCGCCTGGACGAGGTCATCTGGAATGTGGATTACGCCCAGTCTGGTCTGGGCAGCGCTGCCTGCGGGCCGGGCAGCCTGGAAAAGTATAAAATCTACCCGCGTGAATTCCAGTTTAGTGTGCGTTTGCGCCCACTTCACCCGGGCGATTCGCCGTTGGGCTTGAGCCGACAAAGCGGGTTGATGTAAACATGCCTGGCGGTACGGGATGCTTCGTTCATCCCGTACCGCCCTTGAGCCTTAATCAGTTGAAGAAAGCATTCTCTTCACCAAACCGTTCGGATTTATGGATCGCGCTTGGCGTTGGCATCCTGGCCCTGGTCGCCTACGTGCGCACATTGGCGCCGGACATGCTCTACGGCGACAGCGGTGAGTTTCAGGCGCTGGCCTACACACTGGGGATGACTCACTCGACCGGGTATCCCATCTATCTGTTGATTGCCCGCCTGATCGGATTTCTACCGCTTGAGACCTTCGCCTGGCGGGTAAATCTGGTCTCGGCGCTTGGGGCGGCGGTTACGATTGGCGGCGTTTATCTGCTCATACGTTACGTCACCCGCAGCCGGATCGCGGCAGTGCTGGGCAGCCTGGCATTAGGCATGGGCTACACCTTCTGGTCTCAGGCGGTCATCGCCGAGGTGTACACGCCCGGGCTGGCTTTCATGACGGCTGCGTTGGCGCTGCTCTGGCGCTGGCGCAGTGAGCCGGCGAGGCACACACGCAGTTTGTTTCTGGCAGCCATGTTATCTGCCCTCGGGTTGGGGGTGCATGCTTCGGTGGGGTTGGCTGCGCCGGCGATGGTTGCCCTGGTGCTGGCAACGCTGATCATTCACCGAGCGCGATGGTCCGAATGGAAGCGGAGCTTGCTGGCGGGCTTCCTGGGAGCGTTGGCTGGTTTGTGTTTTCTGGCAGCCGCCTGGCTGGCGATTGAACTGCATCATCCGCCCTCCAGTTTCAACAATGTGATGACATCCCCTTCGCGTTCGTTCTGGAATTTATCCCCGCAGGACCTGGATTCGCCCTTTGAGCGCATGTATTACACGGCGACTGCGCTGCAATGGCGGGATGCGATGTTCCCCAAGGACCTGGATGCCTGGGTGGAATTCCAAAACTATATGGAACGGATGCTTGACCTCGATTTTTCAGCGCTCATCCTGTGGGCCTGCGGGTTGGGGGTGGTGATCATGTTCTGGCGCGCGCCTGACCTGGCCTCGTTCCTGGTCATCGCATTTTCGACGATGATGTATTACGTTTTGCACTACCGCACCGGCGATAAATATGTCTTTTACTTATCCAGTTATGTGCTGGTGACGATTGGACTGGGCAGCGCGCTGGGCATCCTTTTGGAAGGGTTATCCAGACTTATGCGTGTGGACCGGAACCGCTGGCGATTGCCGTTTTATGCCGCGATCGCCATGCTATTGGTGTCGCCGGTCTTGAGCCCGCATTGGCCGCAGCGCGCGGATGCTTTGGAGAAAGGGCTGGCGACCTTTATGCGGGAGGACTATGTCTTTCCGCTGCACAGTCTGAAGGAGCCGCGCGGAATGGCGAAACTGACCCTGATGCAGGTGCCGGATAACGCCGTGCTGATCATGGAATGGCGCGATCTATATGCCACGTATTATCTGGCCGAGGCAGAAAAACAATCCCCCGGCTTGATCATTTATGAGGGCACTCCGTATGGAAATGATGGTGGGGTGGCCCTTTCGATGATCCAGGAAATTCAAAAACACCTGGCAGAAGGTCGCCCGGTGTTCACCGCACAAAGGTTCGGTCGGTTGGAGCAATATTTTAAACTAGATCAACTGGTTGCCAGTCGTTGGTATCGGGTTTTACCCAGATAATATTTTATCCTGTGGAGGATTTCATGGCGCATTTGAATTTCAGCGAACAGGATTGGGAGCGTGTAGAAAAGGACACCCTCGCCTGGTGGGAAGGTGAGTTGCAGCGCCCGCTGGTTTACCTGGCGGTGGTTCACCCCGTGGAGGCGCGCCGGCCGTTTGGATTCATGACCAACTTCCCCTTTACGATGACCGCGGATGAGGTGGTGGATGTTTATGAGCCCTGGTTGGCTTCCACTCGTTTCTACGCCGATGCTTTTCCCTGGCTGTGGGTGAATTTTGGCCCCGGGATCATGGCGGGTTTCGCCGGATCGCAGGTGGGTACGGTTACCGAGCCGGTTGAAAATGTCTGGTTCTGGCCTGTGAAGAAGCAGGAAATCCAGGACATTCATTTGGAATATGACGCGCAAAATCCCTGGTGGCAGCGTGTTCAGGCGGTGACTGCCGCGATCACCCGGCGCTACGGCAACATGATGCCGGTCGGGATCACCGACTTGGGCGGAAACCTGGATATCCTGGCATCTTTTCGCGAGACTCAGAATCTGTTGTTTGATTGCCTGGATCATCCGGATGAGGTGGACCGTCAGGTGTCGCAGATCACCCGCTTGTGGCTGCGCTATTACGATGAGCTGTATCAGGCTAACCGCCCATTCAGCCGCGGCTCTTCCAGTTGGACTCCCCTATGGTCGCCGGGCAAGACCTATATGCTGCAGTCCGATTTCTGCTACATGATCTCGCCAGCCATGTTTGAGCGTTTCGTTCTGCCTGATCTGGAGAATATTTGCAATTATCTGGATCACGGTTTTTATCACCTGGACGGCAAGGGCGAAATCGCGCATCTGGATATGCTCCTGTCTATCCAACGGCTGCGCGGAATCCAGTGGATCCCGGGCGATGGTCAACCCACGCCTGACCAATGGCTTGCTCTGCTCAAACGAATCCGGGACGGAGGAAAGTTGTGCCAGGTGTTTGTCTCACCGGAAGGCGCGCTGCACATCGTGCGCAATCTGGGGGGGAAAGGGTTTTTGCTGGTGGTGAACACTTATGAAAAGGCGTTCTACAGCCCTGACGAAGTCCAATCCTTCCTGAGCCAACTGGCTCGGGAGGACATTTCCCTTCAGAAAAAGCAATTCTGATTCACCGTTTAGAATTACGAATCGCGGGATTTTAGATCGCTTTCGCCGGCTGCGTAGATCAGCGCCTGTCCCAGTTCCCTGGCTTGATTGGAAGTCAGATATATGTAAGTTTCACCAGCCCGAAAAATGCATTGATCATCATCGCAGGGCTCTGTGAAAGCAATGCAAACGTTGTCGTCGTATTCAGAATCGTTCTTTTCGTAAAATACCTCGACAATCAGGCTGTCATCAAGAAGCGAAATTTTCATCGTTTGCACTCCTTTCTGCGGGTTGCTTGGAAGGTTTTCTCTGAAAAATGGTCGAATTCTTCAATTGCTCGCGAAAAACGGTGACGACTTCCTGCGGTGTGGGCAACTGATAAGGATTTTTGGCGAACAGGGATTGCAAAGTGGCGATGTAGGCTTCGCCGAACCCGGCGGTGATCAGGCTGGCAGTGGCGGCGGAAATGGTTCCTCCAAGCACCGTGCCGGCGCCGGGGATGATTTTTAAGAGCGCGCCCACCGTTGCGCGCCCAAGGATGGTGCCGGTGGTGCCCGCCAGCGTGCCGCTGATCAGGGTGGTTAGAAATGCGGTCGTGACCGGCATGCCGAACACGGCGCTGATCCCTGCCAGCATG
>CAZCBJ010000101.1:0-13449 GCA_964496705.1 uncultured Anaerolineaceae bacterium
GGTCCAGGTGCCCTGGGGATCAAAGCTGTGCAGCTTGTACGGGCCGCAGCCGACATATGGATTGTCGGGGAACAGAGTCGGATCTTCCTGCTTCTCGAAGACGTGCTTGGGCATGATCCGGGTGCAGCCCCAGCGGTCGAGGAAAGTGGTGTGGAAGCGCGAGTTGGGCTGCTTCAGGGTGAATTGCACCGTGTAATCATCCACGGCGGTCACAGAATCGATGTTGTCCACGAAGAAGGAATGGCCGTTGAAGCCCGTATACTGAATATTGGCCTCAATCGTGTAGACCACGTCCGCAGCGGTGAACGGTTGACCGTCATTCCAGGCGACTCCCTTGCGCAGAGGGATCGTAAGACCTGTGAAATCCTCGTTGTAGGTCGGGTCGCCGTCTGCCAGGCCGTTGATGATATTGCCTGTGGCAAAATCCACCGACCACAGCGGCTCGTCGGCCAGGTTCTGAATGCCGCGGTCCTGCCATTTCCAGCCAACATGCAGGTTGAAGTTATCGGGTGAGCCAACCCGGCCGGTGAGAATTCTGACGATCAGAGTCTCTCGGCGGGGGAAGGTTCCCATAACATCGGCCACCGCTGCCTGAACTACGGGTGCCGGTGTGGCTGTCACAACTTCCACCACTTTTTCACCTTCTTTTTCCACGATGCGGGTGATTTCTACCTGTTCTCTGATCACTTGGGGGGTGGGTGCAGGACCGCAAGAAGCGATCACCAGTCCAGCCGCGCCTGCGGCGGACATCTTCAAAAACTTACGTCGACTAACTTTGGTTGACATTTCTTCCTCCAAATCGTTTTTTTTGAAACTTAAAACAAATGGGTCGAACCTTTTTTTCAAAACTATGATTTTGCCTGGTGGTGATACATACCTCCTGTTCTTGGATTTCTGGTTGCCTGCGCAGAGCTGAAGCAGTAGGTGCAGGTGTTTGTTTCGGGGTTGCTCAGATTGCGCAACATGACTCCCGAATGACAAATTTGGTTGGGATCGGATGCGTCTGTGCGTGCACCTCTTCGCCTTCCAAAAGTTTAAATAAAATTTCGGTCGCCAGGTTCCCCATGTGGATCACCGCTTGGTCCACCGTGGTCAGCGGGGGCTCGGCAAAACGGGCTTCTTCGATGTTGTCAAAACCCACCACCGACAAATCCTGTGGGATTTTCAAACCGAGCTCGCGTGCAGCCTGATAGATTCCAAACGCGGTCATATCGTTCGCCCCGAAAATGGCGGTGGGTGGATGGGGCAGGGTGAGCAGTTCGCGGGCGCACTTGAACCCGATTTCGATGGTGTAATCGCCAGTCAGGATGAGCGTCTCATCCACTGGGATCCCTGCCGATTCCAGACTATCCCGGTATCCCCGCAGGCGCTCCTGGGATGAAACCAGCTCCAGCCGACCGGTGATGTGGGCAATGCGGCGGTGCCCCAGTCCGATCAGGTAGTCCGTTGCCTGGCGCGCAGCCTCGTAATTGGTGGATATGATTGACGGACAGTTAATATCGCCGACATTAGGGTCAATCACCACCACCGGCAAGCCTTCGTAAGAGCTGGTCTTGGCTGGAGCCACGACGATCAACCCGTCGATCAGGTCGCCGTTGAGCAGCATGGCTGTCAGTCGCTGTTGGTCGATTGGGCCGTATTTGGAGATATCGCCTTTGGAAAAAATAATCACATCATAATTGGAGTGAGCAATTGCCTGATTGATGCCCTGCATGATTTCGGAACAATAAGCGCTGCCGATGTCGGGCATGATCACGCCAACCACGTGGGTGGTATTACTGCGCATACCGCGGGCAGCCAGGCTGGAAGCATATCCCAATCGGCTGATGACCTCATCGACCTTCTGGCGTGTTTCGAAGGCCACATCGTCCTTGCGGTTGAGAACCCGCGAGACGGTGGACACCGACACGCCCGCTTCCCGGGCAACGTCGTGGATCGTCGCAGCGCGCTTTTTTTGCCGTATCATGGTGTGAATTGGGAGTGGATTTGACTGATAACGCTACCGGTAACGTTACCGGTAACGTTATTATGCCACAATCACCGAGTAGAGTCAACATTTATTAAGATTAAAAAAGGGAAACCGCATCGGTTTCCTTATCAGGATGGGTCGAATCAGGCTTTTTTTAGGATTTTATCCTGGCCATGATCTCGCGATTGACCCGATTGCGTAAATTCAACAAGTAGGCATCCGTCTTGGGGTATTGATCGAAGGTGATCGGTTCCGCCAGCTCGCCCTCGATGAGATTGAGTACATATTCTTTGCTGGTCAGGCTTTCCAGCATTCGGAATGCTCTCAAATCATACAGCGCCTGCGCAGTGACCATGCTGCGGATCGAATCCTCCGGTTTGCCCTCCCGCCCGGGATAGACCTGGAAAGCGTCCCCGGCAGGCACAAACCCATCCGCGTCGGTGACGAAATAAGGATTCACCTGATCGGTTGAGTACTGGGTGTTGTAGAAGTTGAAACCCCACTGCAGGATGCCCTCAATGTCAAATTTGTAGAGTTGCACGCCGAAAATACGGTTGCGGGCGGACGGCATGGCGATGAACAGGTTGGCGACATCTTTATATTGCCCGACGCAATAATAGGTCCATAAACCGGGCACCTTGCCCTCGATGAAGTGATGGATGTGATCATTGGAAGGGATGGGCTTGGTGACCACGCCGCGCTCGTAGAACGCAAAGTCGGACAATGCGTCGATGATCTCAAATCCCTGCAGGTAAGGTGCCACGATGGCCTTGGCGGCAGCATAGGCTTCCATGTGAGTCAGGGAAGGCTCATCGGAGATGTGGAAATAGCATTTGCCCTCCAGACCCCAAACCTTGAGTTTCTCCACCAGCGCGGGCAGGTAGGCGCGCAGGAAGGCGGCATATTCCGGGCCGGTGGCATTGGTTTCCCAGCCGAAAATGCGTTTGTACACGCCGTCCACATTGGCCATCACCTTCGGCGCATGTCCGGCGCCCCATTGGGTGAACAGGTGGGCAATCTCGAAATATTCCACGCCAACACTGAGACACAGATCGACCCAGCGCTTGAGCCGTTCGAATCCAAAGCTGTAGCGGCCCTGGATGACGGTGACCTCCACCAACTGGGTGGTGAGGCGCTCGCCGCCCACCGCCGTGTCCAGCGGCGGGGTGAAGGTGGGGGTGAGGATCATGTTGATCCCGCGCTTGACCGCCAGTCGCAGGAAATTTTCGATGATTTCCCAATGGCGTTCGCTGAAGGCTTCAACCTGATAATAAGTCGCCAGGCAGTCGGTGTGGAACCATTTTGTGTGGCGCAGCACCTGTTTGGGCAGGCTGGCATCCAATATTTCCACGCTGGTTTCGCGCTCTGCCCATAATTCTCCTTCTGGCGTGGTGATGCGAATTTTGATCGGATAAATGCCGGCGGGGGTGTCGGGGGTGGGTTCCACGTCCACCCACACCGTGCGCCATTGCCCGCCGTACAAACGGATTTCATCCCCGCGCAGCTCAGTCAGAAGGTCAGGATACATCCCTGAGGTTTTGCGCAGATAATTCTCGTCCGCATCGACGAAGGTGGCAAGCCCCACCGGTACCAGGTTGACCCTGCGCAGATGAATAATTTCTTTAATGGGCGAAACCACTTCGATGCGCGCAAAGTTGTTCCAGTACATTTCCTCGGCGGTGTAGGCTACCTGGAAAGAGATCGCCTCGTTCTTGAATCCGGTCAACTTACCATCTTCGAGATATTCGCTGGGCTCTTGATCGGAAAAGACCTTGGCAAGCGAGCTTAACACTTTCATGCGCACGTTCATGTTTGTATGTCTCCTGATTGTGATGAATGTTATGGGATTGGATACCAGAGATCGCCGAGTAAACCAGCGCCAGTCCAAGTATAATGGATTTGCTGGAGTTTTCGGCTTTATTTTCCCGTATTCCCGGAGATACCATGTCTAATACACTTGCCAGTCACATGGACGCCTGGATGGATGCCCATCAGCACGAGATGCTGGCTTTTCTCAGCCAGCTAATCCAGATACCGTCCGAAGCCATTCCGCCTGTCGGCTACGAGCGTGCCTGCCAGGAATACATCGCCCGCGCTTACCGGCAGGCGGGAGCGCTGGTGGATATGTTCACACCCGATGAGGTGGAATCGCTCCGCGCCCATCCGGCATATTATCCCGAATGGGATGACCAATTTCGCGACCTTGCCAACCGTCCGGTGGTGGTTGGCACTTTCAAAGGGACTGGCAGCGGGCGGTCGCTGTTGTTTTCCTCGCATGTGGACACCGTGCCAGCGGGGAATCCAGAAGATTGGAAAGAAGCCGGACCGTTCAGCGGAGCAATCAAAGCGGGCAAGCTCTACGGACGGGGCAGTTGGGACACCAAATGGGGGATTGCGGTCAGCCTGTTCGCAGTGCGGTGCGTTCGCGAATTGGGGCTGCCGCTGCGCGGAGACGTGATTGTCGAGTCGGTCTGCGATGAGGAATACGCCGGATCACACGGCTGCCTGGCTGCGCGGCTGCGCGGGCATAACGCCGATGTCGCCATCAATTCCGAACCGACCAGCATGGTGATCGCCCCAGCCCACCGCGGAGGTACGGCCTGGAAAATCACCGTCAGCGGAGAGCGGGGACGCGGCTTTACCGGAAAGAGGCTGGCGAATCCGGTGGAAAAACTTGCGCGTGTGATCCAGGCCATCCAGGCCTACGACCTGCAGCGCAATCCATTGGAAAATGCGCCGCGGTGGTATGAATCGGATCCCGCCCTGCCCACCTATATCCAGCAGGTTGGCGGGGGCGGCACCACCTTTGCCGAGGCGATCGGCGCGCCGCCCGAATGCACGCTGTCTGTGTGGAGCGAAGAACATCCCGGCACCGATGCCGACACCCATGCGCGCCAGTTTCAGGATTTTATTAACACATATCTTGAACAGGGTGCGGATTTTGACGGCGTGTACCCTCGTTATCAACGCCTGTACCGCTACATTCCCGGTTCGCTACTGACTGCCGAGCATCCGATCCTGCCTGCGCTTCAGCGCAGTTTTACTTCCGCCGGGGTGGTGCATCAGATGGATGGGGCCAAGTTTGCCTGCGATACGTATGTGTTCAATTTATACAGCCCCACGCCTGCGCTGACCCTTGGACCGCGCGGAGGCAACGCCCACTCCCCGGATGAGTTTGTGTTGGTGAATGATCTGGTTGACCTGGCGCGCATTTATGCCCGAACCATCGCCGAGTGGTGCGCCTGAACCTGCATCCCTTGACAGACAATTGTGAAGATGGTTATAATCGTTAATGTTATTAACTGTTAAGAGATTTACCTGTGTCGCTGACTTCTGAAGAAATATCCCGTTTGATTGATCGATTCTGGGAATCCGTGCCACCAGCCTGGAAAACGGTGCGCGGCAACCTGCGTGCTGCAGCTACGGACCAGTTTGGCGTTTCGGTTGCGCAATTTCATGTGCTGCGCCATATCCGAAAAGGCATCCGCTCGATCAGCGGGCTGGCTGCTGAACTGGGGGTCAGCCGTCCAGCGGTGAGTCAGGCAGTGGATGGACTGGTGGGCCGCGGATTGGTGGCGCGGATGCAGGATGCGAACGATCGGCGTTACGTCCAACTTGACCTGACACCGGCGGGAAATGAGCTGCTTAACGGAATTTTTACGCACAACCGCGCCTGGATGGCGCAGAGATTTGGCGCTCTGACCGCCCAGGAGCGCGAGGTGCTGATGCAGGCCTTTGAGATACTGAAGATGAAACTGGAATAATTCTTAGCGGTATGAATCAGCTCAAAAAATTTTACCCCTTTCTCAAGCCGTACTGGTTCTTGTCTGTCGTATCGCTGGTGCTGTTAACCTCGCAAATCTTTCTGGACCTGGCCATCCCGCGCCTGATCCAGCGCATCATTGACGAAGGAATCGCCCAGAGCAATGCCCAGGTGGTTGCGCAGACATCGTTGATCATGCTGGTCGTATCCCTGGCCACCATGGCGATTGCGGTGGGGAACAGTGTATTTTCGATTCGCGTTGGCGAGGGTATCGCCCGCGACCTGCGCGAAGCCATTTTCTTGAAAATTCAAAAGCTGTCCTACGGCGACCTGGACCGTTTTACCACCGGCAATTTACTGGTGCGCCTGACCAGCGACGCGGGCGCAGTCCAACGCGTCTTTCAGATTTCCTTGCGGGTTGGCACGCGCGCGCCGATGATGATGATCGGCAGCCTGATCATGATGGTCAACACTTCTCCGCATCTGGCACTCACCATGCTGCCGCTGCTGCTGGTCACCTCAGCGTTGATCGTCTTTTTTAGTGTAAAAATGGAGCCGCTTTTCCAGAGCGTCCAGCAAAAACTGGACCGCCTCAATACGGTGTTGCAGGAGAATATTTCCGGCGCCCGGCTGGTGAAAGCGTTTGTGCGCGACGAATTTGAAAGCCAGCGGTTTGAGGCTGCCAACGAGGATTTCACCCTGCGGACGGTGCGGGTGATGCGCCTGATGTCGAGCATGTGGCCGGTGCTGGCCATCATGGTCAACCTGGGCATGGTGGCGGTGATCTGGGCGGGCGGTTTACAGGCCATCCGCGGCGAGTTGACCATCGGGCAGATCGTGGCGTTTACCAACTACCTGTTGACCACCATGGGCCCGCTGACCATGATGACCTGGCTTTCCAACACCTGGGCGCAAGGTTTCGCCTCGGCGAAACGTGTGTCTGAAGTATTGGACGCGGTTCCAGAGGTGCAGGAAGACCCGGATGCGCACAGTCTGCCCGAGCAGATCCAGGGTCGCGTGGCATTTGAGAATGTGTCCTTCCACTACAACGGCAGCAGCGACGGTATGGTTTTGGAAAATATCAGCTTTGAGGTGAAACCGGGCGAAACGGTTGCCATTCTGGGAGCCACCGGGGCGGGCAAATCCTCGCTCATTCAGCTCATACCGCGTTTCTATGATGCCAGCGCCGGGCGGGTGACGGTCGACGGTCAGGATATCCGCAATCTGGAATTCGACTCGCTGCTGGGTCATGTCGGCATTGTTCCTCAAGAGACGATCCTTTTTTCCGGCACGGTCTGGGAAAACCTGCGCTACGGACGACCGGAGGCAACGGATGACGAGGTGATCGCGGCTGCCAGGGCGGCCCAGGCGCACGATTTCATCCTCGAGCTGCCCGAAGGCTATGACACGCATGTTGAAGAGCGCGGGGTGAACCTTTCCGGCGGGCAAAAACAGCGCCTGGCGATAGCCCGCGCGCTGGTGACCCGCCCAAAGATCTTGATCTTCGACGACAGCACCAGCTCTGTGGACGTTGAGACCGAAACCAAAATCCAGGATGCGTTGGATGCCCAATTGCAAGGGCGCACCACTTTCATCGTTGCCCAGCGGATCAGCACGGTTTTGAAAGCCGATAAGATCCTGGTCATCGATCAGGGGAAAATCATGGCAATGGGCACGCATGCGGAACTGATGAAATCCAGCCCAATCTACCACGAGATCTATGATTCGCAACTGGGCAATGGGTTCCAACCTGATCAGGCTGAACTTCTTTCGGAGGAGGTCAGCCATGACCAATCGGGGCGCAAGCCAATCTGAAGAGCGTCCGCGCGCCCACCAACACCGCGGTCCGTGGGGTGCAAGTGTGGAAAAAGCCGGCAATCCGCGCCGTGCGCTGATTCGCCTGTTGCCCTATCTGAAACCTTTTACCCTGCCGCTGGTGTTGGTGTTGTTTTCGGTGGTGGTTTATACGCTGCTGGGCCTGGCCGGGCCTTTCTTAATGGGTCTGGCGATTGATAAATTCATTGGCGGCAAAGATGTCCCAGGATTGGTGCGCACAGCTTTGTGGATGTTGGCTGTTTATTTGGGACACAATCTGGTGCAAATTGGCTCCAACTGGGTGATGGCTGACATCTCACAGCGCGCGTTGAAAAATTTGCGCCGCGACCTGTTCAGGCATATCCAGAAATTGCCTTTGAGTTTCTTCGACCGCCATCCTGCCGGAGAGCTGATGAGCCGTCTGACCAACGACATCGAGGCGATCAACCAGGCTGTCTCGCAGAATGTGACCTCGTTGTTTGCCAGCGTTCTGTCCATGGTGGGCATTCTGATTGCCATGTTCGCCCTCAATCACTGGCTGGCATTGGCAACGTTGGTGGTGGTGCCGATTATGTACTGGTTCACCGAGTTCGTTACCCGCTACACGCGCAAGGGCTTCCGGAGGTTGCAGAAAGACCTGGGTGGGTTGAATGCGGTGATGGAAGAATCGATCAGCGGGCAGAAGGTGATCAAAGCTTTTCGGCGCAACGATGCTGTCATTGAGACATTTCGCGAGCACAACCAGGCAGTATATCATTCAGCCGTGTACGCCAATTCGTACGCCATGTTGATCATGCCGCTGACCAACGTGTTGGGCAATTTCTTTGTGATCGTCCTGGCAGGCTTGGGCGGGTGGCTGGCGCTGCGCGCGCTGGTCAGTGTGGGCACCATTGCCGCTTTCATCAGTTACGGACAAAATTTTATCAATCCACTGCGCAATCTGGCATTCATGTACAACTCGATTCAAGCCGCGCTGGCAGGCTCTGAGCGGGTTTTTGAAATTTTCGACACACCGGTCGAGGTGCCGGATGCCGAAGATGCTCCCTGCTCGACAACCATGCGCGGGCATGTGCAGTTCGACCATGTGCGCTTCGGCTATCAGCCGGAACATCCGGTGATCAAGAACATGAGCCTGGAGGCAAAAGCCGGGCAGACGATTGCCCTGGTGGGCCCAACTGGCGCGGGCAAGACCACCATCATCAACCTGCTCAGCCGCTTCTATGAGATTCAAAGCGGGCGCATCTTGATTGACGGCAAAGATATCCGCGATCTGTGCAAAGCCGACCTGCGCCGGCAGTTGGGCATTGTTCTGCAGGACACGTTCCTGTTCTCGGGAACGGTGATGGAAAACATTCGATACGGACGCCTGGATGCCACAGATAAGGAATGCATGCGGGCGGCCAGCCTGGCAGATGCGGACCTTTTCATTCGTCAGCTACCTCACGGCTACCAGACACAGCTTTCAGAGCGCGCCAGCAACCTCAGCCAGGGGCAACGCCAGTTGTTGGCAATCGCGCGGGCGATCCTGGCTGACCCGGCCATCTTGATCCTTGATGAGGCCACCAGCAGCGTGGACACACGCACGGAGGCGCGTATCCAGGCGGCGCTGCTGCGCTTGATGCAGGGGCGCACCAGCTTTGTCATCGCCCACCGTCTCAGCACGATTCGCGACGCCGACAAGGTGGTGGTGATCAACAATGGCGAGATCGTTGAGCAAGGCTCACACCAGCAATTGCTGGAACAGCGCGGCTTTTATTACAAACTTTACCTGGCGCAGTTCAAAGGCCAGGCGATTTAGTCTTTGGAAGCTTTAACCTGGTTTATTGCGGTCCGCCGCGATAAGAATACACAATGCTTCCACCGCTGTTTGAATGACCGGACCCACGTCGTCCACCACACCGGCATTGGGATGCGGGCTTTCCTGATTGGCCATGATCAACATGATGCCGCCCGCGCGTTTGCGATAAATGCTGCTCAGCACGAAGATGGTGGCGGCTTCCATCTCTGAGCAGACCGCGCCACCCATTTTCCATGCCTTCCAGCGCTGCCTAAGCTGCTCGGCCACCGGCATGCGTTCGGGCTGGTTTTGACCGTAAAAGGAATCCTTGGATTGGGTGATGCCCAGGCGGTGAGGGTGCCCCAACTTGAGGGCTGCGTCGCGTAAAGCCTGCACCACCTGGATGTCGGCCACAGCTGGGAACTCGATTGGCATATATTGACGGCTGGTGCCTTCGTCGCGGGTGGCGGCGGTGATGATGGCCAGCTCGCCGGGGATGATCTCCGGCTGCATGCCCCCTGAAGAGCCCACCCGGATGAAGGTGTCGGCGCCGATGGCGCACAATTCTTCAACCGCGATGGCGGTGGACGGGCAGCCGATGCCGGTGGAGGTGACGGAAACCTTTTCGCCGAGCAGCGTACCGGTGTACGTGGTATATTCGCGGTGGCTGGCCATTTGTTTGGGTTGATCGAAATGGCTGGCGATCAATGCGCAGCGGCCGGGGTCGCCGGGCAGCAGCACATAGCGACCGACATCGCCCGCTCGCATTTGGATGTGGTACATCAAATCAGTTTGTTTCATATCACATCTCCGACATGAACTTGGCGCCGCAGCGCAGACAGACGGGCAACTGCTTGGCGCGCCGATAAGCGCGGAAATGGTTGGCGCGTTCACTATTCCAGATTTCGGCGATGCTGGTCTGGCGCACATTCCCGATGGAATAATCAATGAAATCCACGCAGAAATTGGCATCGCCGTTGGGTTGGATGTCCATCAATTTTTCCACGTTGGTGCAGCGCGGCGGTGTCACCGGTGTGACTGCATCGGAAAACCAGTCGCGGTACTGCTCCTCGGTCAACGGCATGTAGGGGAAATCGTAAAGGCCGGCCATGTTTTGCTGATACAGGTGATGCTCGCGCTGGAAAATTTCAAGGTCTACGCCGGATGTCTCATGATGAAAACCAACCCACGAGAAGGCAGGACAACCAAAGACCGTTTGCAGTTCAGCCTCATAGGCTTTGCCCACCGAATCGGGAAAATAGTAATAAGGCACCATGCAGCCCACCTCGAATCCCAGGTCTCGGGCAGCCAGGGGCACGGCGCCGTAACCATTCAGTGAGTAAGGGCTGAGGGTGAAATTAAAGGACTTGCTGATCCGGTTCCCGGTTTGCTGTTCGGCTTTCGCCAGCGTTTGCAGACCCTCGCGCACGCGGGCAAAGGTGCCCTGGATACCGCGCACATGGTCATGGATTTCCTCCGGCCCGTCCAGCGAGATGGTCAGATGGATCCCTCCGATGCGCGCCAGGTCGGCAGCATATTCCTTGATGCGTGTGCCGTTGGTGTCAAAGGAAATGAAAATGTCTTTGGCATGGATATATTCCACGAGGTCGAGGATGCCGGGGAAGATGAACGGCTCGCCGCCGCGGATCAACAGCGAGTGAATTTGATGCTCTGCCAGTTCATCAATGACCCGTTTCCACTCGCCCAATCCCATCTCATCTTTCATTCGTTCAGGGTGGCAGTGGATGTATCCCTCGGCGCTCCACTGCCCGCACATTTGGCAGCGTAGATTGCAGCGGTTAGTGATGGTCAAGGAGATACTCTGGGGAAAGTTCATGTGCTATTCATACCCCAGACCGTGACCAAACGGGAACAATGGGTGCTCCGAATCCCTGGGCAGGTCTTCTTTCTGTTTGCGCACCGCGTCCATCGAAGACGGCATTTCGAAGGGCAGTTTCCCGCGCGGTTGAAACCTGCCGAAGATCACATCCAATAGCGCGGCGTCACTTGCGCCAAAATCAGCCAACAAAGCGGCGCTGCGTTCGGCAATTTCAGGGATGACCGCCGGGCGTTCCAGGGTGATGCCCACGACGGTGGGAACCTGGTCCAGCAATTGCAGGATGCGCTCTTTTTCAGCACCTTTGAAATCCAGGTCGCCGGCATGGAAGATGGTTTCCAGGAATTCGCTATTGCGCTGCTCAAATGGCGTACCCAGACGCAAAATGGCGACATCCGCATCTGTTGGAGAGGCAACTACTTGAGCATATCGCCCGGCTGTGGTTGATTCCATGCCCTCGATATAGATTTTAATCCCTTCTGGCAGGGGAAGCGTCACGGGCAATTCGATTTGACCGTTCTTCAACAGGACAATCGCCTTGCGCTGCGCCAGATCCCCGGCCTGCATGAACTCCGCTTTTCCGGTGATCTCAACCGCCGCCTGTACATCCAGGTATGGATTGTCAAACAACCCCAAGCGGAATTTGTCGTGCAGGATACGCCGAACGGATTGGTCAATGCGCGCTTCGCTCACTTGCCCGCTGTTCACCAACGCCACAATCACCTCCGGGCAAGCTTCTCCGCCAAACTGGTCAACACCTGCTTCGAGCGCTTTGCGGGCGCGCTGTTCAAGGCTGAGGTGTTCCACGCCCCAGGCCCGGGCGCTCATGACCAACTGGTCGCCCATGCTGACGTCGGTCAGCAACCCCCAGTCGGTGCATACAACGCCCTCAAAGCCGTATTCCTGGCGCAGCATGCCGGTGATGACATCCTTATTGAAGCCAAAGCCGACTTCTTCGATGCCGGACAGGCCAATGGGTTGACCGTAATAGGGCATGACCTGTCCCGTGCCAGCCTGGAAGGCGGCTTCGAACGGCTTGAGATGATAGTCGAAGTTCGCACCCGGATAGACCTGCTCCTTGCCGTAAGCGAAATGAGCGTCTTCGCCGTTCTTTTGCGGACCGCCGCCGGGGAAGTGCTTGGTCATACAGATCACGCTGTGTTGGTCGATCTGGCTGCCTTGAAAACCGCGAATATAGGCGGCGGTCATGCGCGCGGATAGATCGGCATCTTCGCCAAAGGTGCCGTTGATGCGCGCCCAGCGCGGCTCGGTTGCCAGATCGGCCATCGGATGCAGCGCGACACGAATGCCCACAGCCAAATATTCCTGGCGGGCGACATCACCGAATTCTTCCACCAAGTCTTCATCCCCGATGGCGGCCAGACCAATCGGTTCCGGCCATTGTGAAAACCCAATGGTCATGGCGCTCAGCGCCGGATTACTGGTGAAGCCGTGGCGCGGGTCGGATGAAATGGTCACCGGGATGCCCAGGCGGGTGCTCTCAGCCAGCTCCTGCAGGCGATTGTGCCATTCTGCTGCCATCTTCGGTTCCGGCAGCATGAACACATTGAAATGACTCATCTTGCGCCCCGCGACCATTTCACGCGCTGAAGGCATGCGCAGAAATTCACCAGAACTGTCCAGACCTCCGTCCGGTGGGATGCCGATCATGGTGTGGAACATCAGACCGGCTTTCTCCTCCAGCGTCATTTGGGAGATCAAATCCTCAACCCGTTTCTCGACTGGCTGGCGCGGGTCTTCATAGATATCCAGCCGCCCGTTCTTGTTCAGGTCGCGGTATTCGAAGCCATCCTGCATTACATTTTTTCGCATGTCTTCCTCCTTATGGGTGATTCTGGCTGAATGTGAAATAGGCTTCCCCGATGGGTGTGAGAACACCCATCTTTACGTCTGCCAGGTCAGCGCTGGGATATATTTCATCCGCCAGGCTGAACCAATTCCAGCGCTGCACCAGGCGGTAATCATCGCTGGGATAGCCGGATTGCTCATCGCGCGCCTCTGCCAGCCAGGCGAAGGTCTGCGTGAGGTAATCCTGCACAAAACCCTTGGGGAAGCCGTAATCCTCTGGCATCAGGATACCGAACTCGGTCAATGCCAGCGGGGTATCCTGATAACCGCGCTGCGCCATCCAATCGCGGAAAGCGCGGATTTGAATCTGGAACAGGTCCTGGCGGCCGTGGTCGCTGACCTCGTACAACTCGCCGCTGGTGGCAGATATACCCGGCGGAATGTCCACCCCCCAACTGCCGCTTTCTTCTCGCAGGACA
>CAZCBJ010000102.1:0-2562 GCA_964496705.1 uncultured Anaerolineaceae bacterium
GAAGCCGTCCTCCGATCTGATTAGCCTGTGCTCATCCTGGGGTACAATACTCCCAACCTCTTTGCACAGGATATGCCCAGCCATGACCATTTTTGACTCGATTCAAAAACCCACCCTGCTGATCGCTGAGCAGCGCGTCCGCGCCAATATCCAGCGCATGGCTGTCAAAGCCGCCAGCCAGAACATTCGCTTCCGACCGCACTTCAAGACTCACCAATCCGCCGAGATTGGCGAGTGGTTCCGGCCAGCCGGCGTCACCGCCATCACCGTCACCTCATTGGATATGGCTGAGTATTTTGCCGCCCACGGCTGGCGGGATATGACCATCGCCTTCCCGGTCAACCTGCGCCAGATCGAGGGATTGAACCGACTAGCCGATCACATTCACTTGGAGCTGCTGGTCGAATCGCCTGAGAGCGCTGCGCAACTCGAGCAAAAGCTCAGCCTAGCCCTGGATGTTTGGATCAAGATCGACAGCGGCGGGGGGCGCACCGGCATCCCCTGGGACCAATCCCGTCCTCTGCTGGAGCTCGCCCGGGCGATTCAAGCCAGCCGCAAACTGAATTTGAAAGGACTCCTCACCCACGCCGGACATACCTATACTGGCGGTTCGCCGGAATCCATCCGGGCAGTATACAGCGAGAGCGTGACCCGCATGAATCACGCCCGCCAGACATTGTCTGAAAGCGGTTTCACCGGTATCCAACTCAGCGTGGGGGACACGCCGGGCTGCACTTTGAGCCGCGACCTGGGCGCCGTGGATGAAATCCGCCCCGGTAATTTTGTCTTCTACGACGCCGAACAACTCACCTGGGGGGTTTGCGCTGAAGAAGATGTAGCCGCCGCGCTGGCTTGCCCGGTGGTGGCCGTTCACCCGCAGCGCGAGGAGGCCGTGCTATACGGCGGCGCGATACACCTTTCCAAAGATTTCTTTCTGGAAGATGGCCGCGCGGTGCACGGCCGGGTATGTCTGCCCGAAGGGGACATCTGGGGCTCGCCCCTGCCCGGCGCCTACGTCGCCCGCCTGTCACAGGAGCACGGTGTGGCGCACATTCCTGCCCACCACCTGCAGCGTATCCGGGTCGGCGATTTGCTGTGCATCATCCCCGCGCACGTTTGCCTCACCGTGCAGGTGATGCGCGGCTGTATGACCCTCGAAGGTCGGCCTCTCCCCGTGATCTAGAACATCGCCACCGTCAGCGGGATGGGCGTGAAGGTCAGCAGAAAAATGAGCAAGCCCACCACCGCCAGCAGCTTGCGCGGCGCATCAATCGGCGTGATCTGGTCCAGCGGTTCAGCATACACGCGCCCGAAAAAGAAAATTAAAGCCGCCCAGATGAACCAGCCGCTCCAGAAGAACCCCAGTCCAATCAACACGATCAGGATGACCGGGAACAAGCGCTGCGCCCATTTGCGCCCGAACAACACGTACATCAAGTGCCCGCCGTCCAACTGACCGGCTGGGATCAGGTTCATTGCCGTCACCAACAGCCCGCCCCACCCAGCCCAGGCGACCGGGCTGATGGTCACATCATATCCGCCCAGCGGCAGCGGGCGCCCGGTGAAGAAGTAGCGCAGCCAGTACACAAACGGCGAAAGACCCTCAAAGCTGGCCGGCTCCGGCAGCCAACGACCGAAGACGATATACTTGACCAACAGATAGAGCACTGAATTTCCCTCGAACTGGTAGCCCACCCCTGCGCCCAAGCCTGAGGTCACCACCGGCTGAACTTGTGAAAGCCACAAACCGATGAACAACACCGGCACCGCCACGATGAACCCCGCCAACGGACCGGCGATGCCAATATCCAGCAGGATCTTGCGGTTGCGCGGGATTTCCTTCATGCTGATGAACGCCCCCAGCGTCCCAAACGGGCTCATCAGCGGCAGTGGGATGAAATAGGGCAAGGTTACGTGCACCCGGTGAAAGCGTCCAGCCAGATAATGGCCGAATTCATGCGCGCCAAGAATTGCCAACATGCTGACCGCAAACGGCCAGCCTTGCTGAACCAAAGCTGCGGCGATTTCAAGCAGCGAACCGCTCGGCGCTTCCTGCAGTCCGAACAGCGCCCCGGTCAACAATACGCTGAAGAAGGTGACGATGAACAACAGCAGGTTGACCCTCGGGTTGGAAGGTTTCGGATTTTGTGGCACACCCTTCACCAGCAGAACGGCATGCAAGTTGCCGTCCCAGCGGAACAGCGGCGTGATGCCGTACGGTTTGAGCTGCTCGAATAACTGGTCATAGGCGCGCTCGCTGTCCTCTGAGTAAAGCCGGCCGCGAAAGCGCACCACATATTTCGTCTTTCCGGTTCCCTGGGTGGTGTCCTCGATGCGCATCACCTTGCTGACCAGACCCGCCAGCATATCCATTTCAACAGACATTTCCATAATAAATTCTCCAATAAAAAGGCGGGAATGGATGGGTGTCGAACCCACCGCGGCCCGCAACGCGACCCGCCACCGGTTTTGAAGACCGGGGAACCCACCGGGACTCAACCACTCCCACAACGGAGTTAAGCATACCGTAAAGGGAGAGCTTGCGCAAGGTCAGAAGGTGAA
>CAZCBJ010000102.1:2572-12994 GCA_964496705.1 uncultured Anaerolineaceae bacterium
ACTCCCGGCTTAAGCATACCCCACCCACTAACTTATGTCCAGTCGCCTGTCCATCCCGCGCTCAAAAGCCAAACAACGGTCCCATCACCCGGCGGATGAAACCCATGATTGCATCCACGTTGATCACGATCAGAATGCTGGCAACCAGAAACACAAAAGCCAGGCCGATGATAACCATCCCTGCCGAAAAATCATTCGTCAGTGCAGTCACCCCCTTAACCAGCAGGTAAATCACCAGGCCGACGACCAGGATCACAACCGGCCAGAATAAATAGGGCGGGATATAGCGAAAGATGGGCCAGTAATAGATGGGCGGGAGCAGGATATTACAAATCATCGTGCCTCCAATCGTGGTCGCAAAAAACAACCGATACAATAATGATATCAAAAAATTGACAACTGCAAAGACCCTACGGAGGGCTCGACTGCCTCCGCAAACGAGAAAACCTTCCTGCAGCAGGTATCGCACAGGAAGGTTTTCTACTCCAATCATTTTTTGGCAGGCGCCCACCTGACTCAACAGTCAGCGGGCGCAGGCGGTGGAGTTGCCACCAGTTACCTCAGAGCTGGCACCGGTTCGAAAGGTCGCAGGGAGAGTTGCCGAATCTGCGCTGAGGGCGTGGAGTTCAGACGCCGCCAGGCGGCAGCCAGTATTTTACCGATCAGGTCGGTGTACGAATACCCGGCTGTGCGGGCGGCATAAACAATCGAAGCCTGCTCGGGGTCTGGGAAAAGCAACGGAAGGGGATTGACCTCCAGAATAAACGCATTTCCCTGTGAGTCCATGCGCAGGTCCATACGGCACACGTCCAGCAGATTCAATGCGCGCATCGCGCGCAGCGCCAGGTCCTGCAAATATGCAGTGGTATCAAGGGGCAAGGGCGCCGGGCAAATGCGATACACACCGCTGTCGGTGGCTTCCTTCAGGCGGTGGGAATAGAACCCGGTGGGTGAAACGATCTCCACAATCGGCAGCACCTCATCCCCCACCACCGAGATGGTGAACTCGCGCCCATCCACGTATTCTTCGACCAGGATGGGAGCCCTCACCACCTCCCAGATATAACGCACCTGGGCCAGCAGTTGCTCGTAATTTTCCACCCTGGCATTGTCGTTGATGCCCACTGACGAACCCTCGGTGGCTGGTTTGACGAACAATGGATAACGCAGATTTACCGGGGGCATGTGTTCCGGGTCTTCAATCACCAGGAAATTGGCCGTCGGCAGTCCGTTCTGGGCAAAAAGTTGTTTGGCGATGTGTTTGTTATGCGACAGCAGCATCCCCAGACCGTTGGAACCTGTGTGCGGGATGCCCATCATTTCCAGCAAAATGGGGGTCTGCGCTTCGCGCGACGGCCCAAAATGACCTTCCCCCCAGTTAAAACAAATATCTGGCCTGAACTCCGCCAGATCTTTGACCAGATTCACGTCTGCCGCGTAGTAGCGGGCCTCATGACCGAGGCTTTCCAGGGCAGAGATGATTGCGTCAACCGTGATGCGATCGTCAAGGTCGTCCCAACGCCCAGGAGGGTCTTCGGGACTGACCGGCGCATCCTCCTTTAGATTTGCCAACACTGCAACTTTCATTTTCTTATCTCCATACGAGTCAATCGAATACAAGCTGCCGAATATACACCCATTCGGTAGATAATGCAATCCCTGCAAAGTTAAGAAAATGGTGAGATTTCAACTTAAAATAAAAACGGCAGCACCAATTCCATCACAGGTCTGACCGGCAGAATCAACACCCCCACCGCCATCCCCACCACCATTCCCGCCAGAACATCTGACAGATAATGCACACCCATCACGACTCGCGCCAGGCTGACCAGCGGCGCCCACAACGCCAGAATCACCCCGAACCAACCCGGCCCCAGACCCAAACCCAGCACTGCCAGCAAAAAAGCGCGCGCCGCATGACCCGAAGGAAATGAATGTGGATCAGTGTTGCGGTATATCGCGCCCCACTCGCCCACAGGGCGTCTGCGCCGCACGGTGAACTTGATCGCCAGCACCAACACCGCCAGCGTTACCACCCCAAATCCCAACACCAACGCCCGCGCCCGCCATTCTTCGCGGGTGAACAACCAGATCAGCCCCAGGCCGGTCATCCAGAACCACGAATCCCCAGAGTGGGCCAGCACCGCCATCAGCCCAAACCAGCCCTTCTGTTCCGGTTGCAGGCGCAATTTCTGTGAATATTGCTTGTCGAGTTGCAGAAATCGGCTCAAATTCATCCAGACACACTCGCCAGATAGGATCGCGCTAATTCTAACTGGTAAGGCTTGTCCACGTCCATAGCCATTTCGGCAAACGGACAAATCACTGCCCTGCCGCGCAGCCCGATGCGCTGGCTCACCTGTTTCACCGCCTGGTGCAGGTCCAGATTGCCCAACAGCAAGCCAAGCAGCGGTCCAAAACCGATGATCGAGGCTTGCCGGATCGGATTCTTGCGGTTTTCAATCAGTTCACGCCACAGTGGGTTTGGGTTGAGCGCTGCCCGGGTGGTAAAGGCATTGACATCTCCTCCGCACACCTCCAAACCTTTAAGTTTGACATAAGTGCGGCGCGAGCCGGGAAAGGTGCGTTCCATGACCTGGCGCTCCACCACCAGATAATACAGCTCATCCTCACCCGCTGCCACCAAATCCGCCAGCCAGTTGACCATCTCAGCCTGGATGCAGGGCACATCTGAGGCGGTCAGGATGCAATGCTGCGATTCTGGATTGTGACGGTGCACTTCCTTCGCTCCGGCAATGATATTGTCCAACATGCTGCCCTGATTATCGAGCGCATATATCGGTCCGGGATAATCCAGCGGTGTGCCCGGCGGCAGCCCGATCACCACCACACATTCCACCCGCGGAGACCCGGCCAGCGCATCCAGCACCCACTGGATCATCGTTTTCCCGTGAAGTTCCAGCAGCGCCTTGCACCCTCCACCGGTTTCGCTATACAGTGGTTCGCCTGGTTTGGGAAAGCCCCCGGCAGTCAGAATGACATCCATCCTCACAGCTCCTGGATCTGGGGGCGCATGTTCAAGCGATCCACCACGCCCGCCATCATTCGGAAATAATCCTCAGCATGCGCATAATCCACCCTTTCTTTCCATCCCAGCGCTGCCAGCAGGGCCGCCTCCATCATGTTGGTGCCAAATGAACGACCTTCCAGCACCGGCGTGGTGGTGATCAGGTATTTGACCCCGGCTCTGCGGAAAATTTCCTGGTCTTCCGGCGTGGTGGTATTGGTGACCACCACCTTGCCGTCCATCCGCTCCGGCATGTAGCGGCGGATGTAATGGCAATCGCCGGCGATCACGCTGGCCCAGTGGAATTGTTTTTCCCATTTGGGCGTGCGCTTCTCCTGCTCTTTGCCCACCGGGTACAGCCAATGGAATGGCACCCGCGAAACCAGCGGCAGAAGCGCCCCCGCATAAGCCTTCAGCACCGGCACACTGCGCACCGGCAAGGGCAGGCCGAGCGCGAACATTAAATCACCAAAAATGTAATCATATCCTGCCTCGAGGAAGCCGCGCGCCAGCCCCCAGCGGTCAACCGCTGTGATGATGAACACCTTCTTGTCTTGCACGTATCCGCCCAGCTCTCTATCCACAATCCCGGCTGCTTTCACTTCCAGCGTCGCTTTCAGCCCGTTGCCGTCCGCCACCGGTGTGCGGCGAACATTGCGCACCATTTTCGCTGCAGAGTGCAAGGAATACCAGCGGTCCACCACCATCACGCCCAGATCCGCCCCACCCATGCCAAAGGCATCCACTTTCCCATCCATTTCCTCAAACATGCGCGCCGCTTGATCCATATCCCCATTGGTGCCGGTGCGTTCCAGGTGAACCTGTTCACCCAGCAGCTCAATTTCCACAGCCTTATCCCGCCGGGATGAGCCGATGCTTACACTGACCGCTTGTTTCATGTGAAATACCTCCGTGACAATTTTTTACCCTGTGCCGGAGTTAACGGCACAGGATGGAGCGACCCCACCGGGCACCACAAGAACATCCAAAAACACCAATCGGAAGACCGTTATTTGTAACACAATACCTGCACATTGGATATGACGTTCAATTGATTGGATATATGCGGCTCATTTTCTCCAGCGTTGCTTCCAGCGCTGCGGCAAAAATACGACGCAGGCCGTCCAGCGCATCCACGTTCGGCCAGCCGCCCTGCATATACAGGCGCTCATTGGTCTCCTGCAGGATCAACGGCGCCCGGTGACCGCGTGGACCGCTGCCATCCCAACCGTGCTGCGCCATGACATGCCCATACACATTCAGGTAGCGGCTGTTGCGTGTCACCTGAATTTCACGCGGCAAGCGCCGGGTCAGTTCCTCCGCGTAGGTATCCAGATACCCCGCCGGGGCAGTGCGTATCCCACCGGGCGGATCAAATTCAGATTGCTGGGTATCATCCAGGATGATGTCTTCGCTCACCAGGCTGCCGTCCTCGTCCGGGTCACCGTCCATGGTTGAGTGCCCATCCAGGATGAACAGCTTGGTGGCGCACGCAATGCGGGTATGAAAGGCGCGGTGGTAGCGCAGCAGCTCGCGGCGCAGATTTGCATCCGGCTCGCAATCCGGCCGGTAAACCGGCAAGCCGCGCACGGTCAGCGGTACGGCGTGATCCAGCACCTTTGGATTGCGGTTGGCGTTAATCACCACCGGAGTATATGGAAAGATTATCTGCGCGCATCCCAGCAGGTCGCTAAAATTGTACAGCGCATCGGTGTAAAAGTCGTTGGACAACGGCACCAAATCCCGGAAATGAGCAGAGAGCCATTCTGGAGCCACCTCCGGCGGCAGCAGCAGCCCCGCGTGGGGATTGGCAACGCAGATCTGCCGGGTCAACGTGCTGGTCATGCCGCGCTCACCTTGTGCACGGGCTGGGCGTTGTTATCCAACTGCTCGAACAGCGTCAACAAATCGCGCACCAGGTCACCGTAAGGATCCTCAATCACCAGGTCCATATCAAAGCGAAACACCTCTCCGCGCTCGATGGAAGGGATCTCCCAGATGACATAACGTTGGTCGATGACGATGATGCACATATTGGGCAGCAGAACCGGGCTGGTTTTCAATACCACCCGCGAGCGCGAACATTGGGCTGCCTCCACCATGGCGCGGAAATGCCCCAGCACGATCGGGTCATTGATCTGATCCGGCCCCAGCGCATCGGTTGCTCCGTTGGACAATTGCAGGATGCGCTTGTATCGGATGCCAGACCGCCGGGCGGCCGCGTTGAGTGTGTCATACCAGGCGCGATAATCGGATGAGTCATCCTTGGATACCTCCGCCACCTCGCTGCCGGCGATGTAGTCGATGACCAGGATTTCCTGTGCTGTCTTCACCAGCGGAGTCGGATATTCGAATGTGTTTTTGTTGGGACGCCCCTCACCGTAGGTGTGAATGCGCGCCGTCACCCCGACCCGCTGCAAGATTTGCTTCTGTCCTTCGGCAACCTCATGAGTGCGCAGCGAGACGTATACCATCCCCGCCACCACCACAAAGACGCTACCCGCCAGGAACGCCAAAATGATCTTGCCGGCATCCTCCAAGACCGGGCTGACCAGCCAATCCAACAACGAAGGGATCAGAATACCCAACACGGTGGAAGCCGCGGCAATCAGGATGGGAGAAAATTTAGCCAGCTTGAGTTTGCGCATATTGAATGTCCCGGTGGAAGAATGATCGCCACGAGTATATCACAGGAAACAGAAAGGCTTATGGGCGCGATCCATTACCGATTGCCTTGTTTCACGGCACTCCACCGGCAATACCTGCTACAATGTAGGCATATATTGCGGACTTGGGTAAACGCATGAGTGATATATCCGCATCCACTTCCCCAGAGTTGATTGTTCCACCCCGGCGTCCAGCCAGCACCCTGAAGCGGGTGACTGGTTATGTTTTCATCCGCCTGCTGACCCTCGCCCTGGTGGTCGTGGTCAGCGTCCTGATTACCATCTATGTCGCCAATCTGGGCGGCTTCCTGGACACGGTGCTGCGCGCCAATATCGATGAATCGATCGGATTCATGATCAAGAACGGTTGGCTGCGCGATGTGGAGGATCAAGCCGAGCGCGAGGTGATCATCGCCGAGGCGCGGGCAAACATGGAGAAGGCTGCCGGATTGGATTCGCCCTTTCTGGTGCGCACCGCTGGATGGCTGTGGAAAGGCCTGACCCTCGACTGGGGCAAAGCCCGCCCCTATATCACCGCCCAAGGCACCCAGGTGAACGAGGTGCGCAACATCATCCGCGACTTCCTTCCCCGCACGCTGCTTGTGTTTGGCTCCGCTAATCTGGCGCTCTTCTTCACCACGGTTCTTTTAGCGCTTGGATTATCGCGCCGCTACGGCGCATGGCAGGATAAACTGGTCACCGCCCTTGCCCCGCTGGCATCCGCGCCCAGTTGGGTGTACGGACTTATTTTGGCCGGTTTCACCATCCATGTATTTCGAAACACCGCCCCAAGCTTTGACAATTGGCTGCCCGAATTTAAACTCGAATACCTGCCCTTCTACATAAAGGTCATGGCTCCGCCCGCCCTGGCCATCTTCCTTAGCAAATTTTTCCAGAGCCTTTACGCCTGGCGCACCATTTACCTGGTCAATTCGCGCGAAGATTTCGTCGAGATTGGCCGCGCCAAAGGCCTGCCCCCGCGCATCTTTGAGAACCGCTACATTTTGCGTCCGGTGCTGCCCAATGTGCTCACCAGTTTTGCCCTCCTGCTGGTCGGGCTGTGGCAGGAGGTCATCGTTCTCGAATCGATCTTCAATGTGGCGGGGATCGGCTTGCTATTCCGCATCGCAGTGGGCATGTTCGATGTGCGCATGATCGTCGCGTTGGTGGTGACCTTCGCCTACATGCTGGCCATCACCGTTTTTCTGCTCGATATCAGCTACGCTTTCGCCGATCCGCGCATCAGCGTCGGCGGGTTGGGTCAATCCAGTCAGCCCGTCACGCTTTCCAGGCCGGCCCGCCGACCCGGACTCTTCCGCCGCTCCGCCCCTCCTCTGTACGAGAAAGCAGCCACCATGCCCGCAGCTCATCCATCCCACGCCCCGCCCGATATGGGCGAAACCCGCCCTTTGGTCCTCAGCGGGCTGCTGCTATTTGATTCACAGGCCAGCGACCGGGGGCGTGAGGAAAACCGCGAGCTGCTCCAGGCGGCTGAAACCCTGGCCGAGGCCGGCGTGCTGCTCTTTGCCAGCGACGCACTTTGGTTGACCCGGGCTGAGTTGCAGGCGGCCGTATTCGCCTGGCAAAATAAACGCCCCGTTCAACCCCTGAACCGCATCGTTCATGAGCGCCGCCGGACAAGCCGCCAACTGCGCCTGAGGACAACGCAGCAACTGCCGTCCTATTCCAACAATGCCGCAACCGTATCTCTGACGCGCGCCGTTCTCACCGCCCTGCAATGGATGGGAAGCCTTCCCAGACGCGCAAATGGATGGCTGCGAAAGACACAGCCCATCCGGCGTTATCCCGGCGCAGCTCTGGGCGTCAGCATCATCCTCTTCCTGGTAGCCGTCTCCATTTTTACCATGCTGGCTTATCCCTATAACACGGTGGTCCGCGCCTGGCGTGGAGACAACTTCCGCTGGCTGCGCAATCCCGCCTACGCCCAACCCGCATGGGTGAACCTATTCCGACGCGAGAAATTGCCCGGCACCATCTCACTGCGCAGCAGTGACCCCGCAGCCCAGCGCAGCGAGCGCGGGGTGTCGGCAACCACGCGCGAGATCAGCTTCAGTTTCCCCTTTGACTTCACCGCCAGTGATTACCCCAGTGACCTGATCCTGTTTTTTGCCTCCACTTTTAGCGAGAAAAAACCGCTGGTGGCGATCAAATGGGTGACTCCCGACGGCCGATCGGTGGACCTGGGCAGTTTTTCGATCTCCTCCAGTTATTCCTACTACGTATTCAATGATGAGCGCCTATTGCGCAAATTGAACAGCCTGTCCGTCTATCGCGGTCTGTTTGGCGAGGTTGGTGTCACTGATGCTCCTCCTTTGAAAGGCCGCTACGAACTGCAGGTGACGGCTTTTGTGTTCGACCAGGAGGCGGATGTCAGCGCAGATTTCGTCCTGTACGGCAAGGTGTTTGGTCTGGCCGGCACCGACGGGCGGCGGCGCGATTCACTGCTGGCCTTGCTGTGGGGCACCCCGGTGGCGTTGTCTTTTGGCTTGCTGGCTGCCGCCAGCACGACCCTGATCACCATTTTTCTGGCTGGTGTTAGCGCCTGGTTTGGCGGTTGGTTGGATGACCTCATTCAACGGCTGACCGAAGTGAACATGATCCTGCCATTTTTCCCCGTCATTTTAATGGTGTACACGCTGTATTCCAAAAGCTTCTGGGTGCTGATGGGCATGACCGTCCTACTCAGTGTCTTTGGCAGCAGCATAAAAAATTACCGTTCCCTTTTCCTGCAGATCAAAGAATTGCCCTACTTCGAGGCAGCCCGGGCTTACGGCGCAGGGAATTGGCGCATCATCTTCCGCTACCTGATCCCCCGCGTCGGCGCCATCATCATTCCCCAGATGGTCGTCCTGGTTCCCAGCTATGTTTTTCTCGAAGCCTCATTGGCCGTCCTGGGTCTGTATGACCCACTCACCCCGCCCACCTGGGGCCAGCTCATCCTCGAAGGCCTAACCAAGGGCATTGGTCGCGGCGCCTATCACCTCGTCTACGCCCCGGCGGTGATGCTCATGCTCACCGGTTACGCCTTTTTGCTGCTCGGCAGCTCGCTGGAGCGGGTTTTTGAGCCGCGGCTGAAAGAACGCTGATGTGCTTCATCTCGATATGACAAATATCGTTGTTTTAATTGACAAACGGCGATTTGTTGTTATAATCTCATTTTAACCTTGTATTAATTTACAGCAAAGGAGGTGATATCATCGGCGATGCGCCAAAAGAAAATATGCATCCAACCAATTTCAAAATCACACTGTACCTAAATCATTCTCTATAGGAGGAGAACGTGAAAAAACGCTTTTTGTTTGCCTTTGTCTCATTGCTCGTCCTGATGAGCCTGCTGCTGGCCTCTTGCCAGGCTGCCAAGCCGACCGAAGCCCCCGCAGCTGCACCGATGGAATTGAAGTATGAGATGCAGAAATTCGCACCTGCCAAAATGGAAGCCCCCAACTGTGATTACGGCGGCAACCTTAAGGCTGTCGAAACCGTAGACGAATTCACTGTGAAATTCAGCCTCTGCGCTCCCGATCCGGCGTTTCTGCCCAAGATCGCGGTCCCGGCCTTCACCATCTATGACAAAGGCTATCTCGATTCCATCGGCGGCGACGCTGCCAAGATCAATGAGATGCCCGTCGGCTCCGGCCCCTATTTCCTGAAAGAATGGGTGCGCGGCGATAGTCTGACCTTCGAAGTCAACCCGTTGTACTTCGGCGAGAAACCCGCCAACA
Source organism: uncultured Anaerolineaceae bacterium (assembly GCA_964496705.1). Taxonomy (GTDB): domain Bacteria; phylum Chloroflexota; class Anaerolineae; order Anaerolineales; family Anaerolineaceae; genus CAZCBJ01. The sequence goes on from CAZCBJ010000102.1 coordinate 12,010, forward strand.
ATAAATTCATCCTCAAGTGGAACGCTGAAGCCGCCGCCCGCCTGCTCAACCTGCAGTCCGGCAACATCGACGGCATAGATAACGTTGGCACCGATGACTACGCCACCGTCAAGTCTGATGCAAACCTCAAGCTCTACCCGCGCAAGTTCAACAACTTCCTCTACCTGGGCCTCAACAATACTCTCTCGCCCTTCGATAATCAGAAAGTGCGCCAGGCCTTCGCCATAGCCATCGACAAGGAATCCATCGTGCGCGATTTCTATCCGGATGGCGCCAGCGCGGCCACCCAGTTCCTGCCGCCCGGCGTGAAACCCGGTTTCACCACCGGCTACGCCGCCCCAAAGTATGACAAGGAAAAAGCCAAGGCCATGTTGGAAGAGGCCGGTTTTGACTTCAGCAAGGAGTATGTCCTCTCCTATGCCGAGCGCACCCGCCCCTATTTCCCACAGCCGACCAAGATTGCCCAGGCTGTCCAGGCTCAGTTCGCCGAAATCGGTGTGAATGTCAAGCTCAACCTGATGGAATGGGCTGAATTCCTGCCCCGCGTCCGCGCCGGACAGGAAGCCATGTACTTCCTCGGCTGGAGCGAAGACTTCCCGGATGCGACCAACTGGTACGATGTCTTCCTGATGGGTTCCTCCAGAGGCTTTGGAGAACCCTTCCCTGCTGAAATGGAACTCATCCGCACCGGCGCCACCAGCGGTGATGCCAAAGTGCGCCAGGACGCCTATGACAAGCTGAACAAGCTGATCGACGAGGATGTGCCCTGCATCACCATCGCCAACGGCGCCACCTCATTGGCCTTCACTGCCAAAGTCGGCAATGTGGTCATCGGACCTTACAATGAGAACTTCACCGAAATGACGACCGCATCCGGTCAGGTGGTTTTCTCGCAGGACGGCGAGCCGGTCTCGCTCGACTGCGCGGATGAAACCGACGGTTCTTCCTTCCGCGCCTGCGACCAGATCTTCAACAAGCTGTATGA
>CAZCBJ010000103.1:0-2773 GCA_964496705.1 uncultured Anaerolineaceae bacterium
GATGGTCAGGAAGCAATCCCCCTTCTCGAAGGGCAGCTCCCGGGCATCTGGGTTCAGGCCATTTCGCCAGATGGGACAAAGGTGCTTCTGATTGTCGATGACACGCCGTTCCGCTGGCTGGACGGTGATTTTTCCAGCCCGCAAAAATCGAACCTTTTCACCCTCTCGCTCGAGGACGGTTTGCTCTCCAACCTGACGGACACCGATGGGAAAGACCTCTACCCCAGTTGGTCTCCGGATGGAAAAGCGGTCGCATTTACGTCAGGTGGAAACATCATGCGAGTGAACATCGATGGAAGCGGCCTGACCAGACTAACCCGTGACGGGATCAGCGCCGCGCCGAAATGGTCGCCAGACGGGAAGTCGATCGCCTTCCTTCGCCGCTATTCCTACGCAAAATCTCATATTTATCTGATGACCGCTGACGGCAGCGATGTCCAACAACTCACCTCAGGAGAGGCGGCCGATGGCTGGCTGGAAAACATAGCCTGGTCACCAGACGGGCAGTATCTGGCTTTCTCCAGAACTGTTTTTGACCCCCGTTTGGGCGATCCTGACAGCGGCGCCTTGTTTCTACTCCACATGCCAACCGGCAAGTTGATCCAGCATTCCAACATGGTCTCCAAAATGCCAGTGTGGTCACCGGACGGCTCAAAACTGGCCTATTCGACCGGTGATACTTGCGTACCGTGCGCTAACAGCCTGATATTCATTGACATAACCAGCAATGACGGAAGCCTACTGGTATCTTATCAAAACCAGGCGTTCGATAATATCGGCTGGTCACCCGATGGACGGGCTATCCAATATTCAGCCTGGGGTTGGGAGAATAACCGGTCCAGGTATACAACGCGTCTCGTGGATATAAATTCAGGGGCATTTCTCGAAACCTGGGATGAGGTCAGGTTTTTCCACTGGCTGCCGCAGCCGATCAACCGCAAGACTGCGGTTGCGGACTGCCCGGCAGGGGCTTCCAAACTGAGTGAGGGTGAGCAAGCCATCCTTGCACCCGACCGGCCCACCAACCCGTTGCGCGCTTTCCCAGGACGCAAGTCGTACCAGATGACTGAGATCCAGCAGGGCATGCTGTTAAAGTTGATCGCCCGCGCTTGCTCTCCGGAGCGCATCTACTGGCTGGTATCGCTGCCAGACGGAACCCGGGGCTGGACTGCTGAAGGCGACGGAAAAGTCTCCTGGTTGATCCCGTACAGCGGGCAAGCACTTCCCACCCTTGGCCCTGGAAGTTGCACGAACAAGGCTGACTTTGTCACCGATGTGACCATACCCGATTACGCCAATATTCCAGCAGGTGAAAAGTTTACCAAGACATGGCGATTGAAAAACAGCGGCACCTGTACGTGGACGACGCAATATACCTGGCGGTTGATTGTCGGGGATGCCTTCGGCGCGCCTACCAGAATTCCGCTCGACCGTGAAGTGTTACCCGGTCAAGAACTTGATATTTCCGTGGAATTTACTGCCCCCGGCTCAACAGCAAGTTATTCGAACAACTGGCAGATGCATGACCCGTCCGGCAATCCATTTGGAACGAAGCCGTTTCTGAGTTTTGTTGTTCCATAAACATAACCCTTGACAATTCACACAATTTATACGCTGTGCTATAATTCTTCTGTCCACATTCGCAAGTCGAAGTTGCTAGTATGGTGTTTTTTTGCTCGCCCTCGATGTTGCATGGGGAAATCATATCCGTTATTTTGAGAAAGAAGGAAGAAAGATGAATCTGTACGTCGGCAATTTGCCTTTCAACGCAACCGAGGACGAAGTCCGGGAATTGTTCGCGGCTTACGGGGAAGTCACCTCCGTGGCCATCATCAAAGACAAGTTCAGCGGGAAGTCGCGCGGATTTGCCTTTGTGGAGATGCCTGATGAAGCTGCTCAGAAAGCCATTCAAGGCCTCAACAACAAGGACTTCAAAGGCCGCGCCATGACCGTCAATCAGGCTCGCCCGCGCGAAGAACGCGGCGGCTACGGCGGACGTGGTGGTGGCGGCTACGACCGCCGCGGCCCGGGTGGTGGACGCCCGCGCAACGACCGCTAAACGCATTCACATAATGGTCGAGAGCCACGGAAACCGTGGCTCTCATTTTTTTTTGTTCGCACCCCGTTAGGTGTGAAGCTGGTATGATCTTAGCAGATTATTGGCAGCCTCGCTTGACGGCTGGACGGTGATTGGCCTACGATCAGCCTGCGTTCGCCGGACTCACAAATTCATGTACTCTTCCAATGCCGCCAGCAACGCTTCGACATCACTCATCTGGATCTCGCCCATGTGAGCAATGCGGAAGGTCTTGTCCTTCCATGCGCCGTATCCATTCGAGATGCGCATCCCGCGCTGGAGCAGGAATTTGTTCAACGCAGAGATATCCCAACCGTGACTGTTTTGAATGGTCGAGACCGTTTTGGAGCGGAACGCTTCGGGCTGCATGGGTTGCATCCCATGCTCGATCATCCAGGTCTGCGTGCGCTCCGCCATGGCGGCATGGCGGGCAAACCGATTTTCCAGCCCCTCGGCAAAGATGCGATCCAATTGGACATCCAGGGCATAGATCAAGGGCATCACCGGGGTCATCGGCGTGGAATCCTTCAGGCGGTGTTTTTCCATACGCAGCAGATCAAAATACCAACCGCGGTTGCTGACACTCTCAGCTTTTTTCATCGCACGGTCGCTGACGCCTGCCATGGAAAGGCCTGGCGGCAGGGCCAGGCATTTCTGCGAAGATGTCAACAAAAAGTCAATGCCCCATCCATCCAT
>CAZCBJ010000103.1:2812-12821 GCA_964496705.1 uncultured Anaerolineaceae bacterium
AGCACCCCGCCCAGTGAAGAGACAGCATCCACCAGGATGAGCGTTTCGGGGCTGACTTCATGCACCACTTTGCACTGATCTTTGACCGGTGATTCGGCCCCGGTCGAAGTCTCATTGTGCACGATGGTCACCACTTCATAATGTTTCTTGCGCAGGGCTTCAGCCAATTGATCAGGCGTGACGCCGGTTCCCCATTCGGCATCCAGACGGTCCACCTGCTTGCCGTTGGTGACCGCCACTTCATGCCAGCGTTCAGAGAAAGCACCGTTCACACAGGATAAAACGGTCGATTCGGCAAAATTGCGAATTCCCGCCTCCTGCATACCCGAACCGGAATGGGTGCCCTGAAAAACGCGGAATTGGGTGTATAGCAGCTTGCGCAGCCGTTCTTCCGTGCTTCGAAAAAGGGCTTCAAAATCCTTGCTGCGGTGCGGCATCATCGGCTTGGCCTGCGCGGCCAAAACCTCAGGAGCCACATCCACTGGACCGGGGACAAACATCGGGGACATGAAAAGGTTACCTCCTTATGAGTATTAAATTTTTAGTAAGAAAGGCGGGTGATAAAGAAGGCGGAACTTCTATCAGTCTTTTTAGCGCAGAAAGAATGAGAGCGCCACCAGCAGCGCAATGGCTGAAACGGCCATGATGCCAATTTTCTTGAGATCCCGGATGACATAAGCATAATCCGGATTGAACTCATAACTGGTCAATGATGCCGGGCGTGGACGCGGTGAAGGTGATGTTGCGGGGGTTACGGTGACGGGCGATTTGACAGCAGCGGCGCTTGGGGCGCGGCGTTTTTGTTTTTTTGCCATGAACGAAAAAACTCCTTAACTTGTTCCACCTGGAGAAATTTCAGGAGCCAACCCCGTCAACTCTTCTGGTGGTAACCCTGATGATACCCGCTTATCTCATTTCTGTAAATAGCCGCGCACGACGATGCGTTTGTCATCCACCAGATAAGGATAGCAGGAAATCAGCGTCACAGCGCTATCCTGGGTCGGCGCCATCACTTCCACCTGCGTCGGCTCGACGATGGTGGTATTGTTAACAATATACGTGAAGGTGCGCTGGTTTGTAAAAATGATGATCTGATCCCCTTTAACCAGCTGATCCAGGTTGCGGAAGATCTCACCAAAAACATCATTGTGCGCTGAGAGAACCAGATTACCGATCGCTCCGGGATTGGGACTGCCAATGTGGGTTCCCACACCCTTTTTCAACTGCTCCCAGCCATCCCCCATTACGATCGGCGCGTCCACCCCGATGGCTGGGATCTGGATGCGCACAGCCTGTTCCGGGCTGGAGGTGGGCACCGGCAAGGCTGCCAGCGCCTGCACCAACGGCTTGAGATGGGCTGGTATTTCTGCTTCGTTGGGCTGCACACCTCCCGGTGAATTGGGCGGAGTGTGACCGGAGGGCAGGATCACCGCCGTGATCAACGGCGTGGGGGTAAAAGTAGGCTGCACCAGCGCCATGGAGACTTCCTGGTTCAGCGTGCGCAGCAGCGAAACGCCGTTGAACAACACAAATAACAGACCGATAACGGCGACAACTTCAATCAAAACCAGTACCCGGTCCAGCCAGGTGCTGGGTCTGCGCGATTTCTTCGGGCTGCGGCTGCGATTGAGGGAGTCGCTGGTCTCCTCTCCATTCTCATCATCGGCTGTTTCGGTCAAAACCTCGCTGCGCAGACTATGCAGCGGCGCAGCCGCTGGCGGTGGCTCAACCATGATCAAGCGCCCCGACCGGCGGTAATGCTCCAGGCGCGCCTGCCGCTCTGCCCGCCGCCGCTCAATCAGCAATTGGCGCAGTTCCTCAGTGGATAAATCATCAACAGATCGTGTTTGCGGCAAAGAAGATACCTCTAACCTGTTAAAATTATACACGATCTGTTCGGATGCTTTGTCGGAAAGTCTGCAGTCAAAAACCATATTTTCAGGAGCTCGTATGTCCATACCCCTCTTTCAAGTGGATGCATTTACCAGTCAGCCCTTTCAAGGTAATCCAGCCGGAGTTTGTTTTCTGGATCAACCCATGCCGGAGGCCCGCATGCAGTCGGTGGCTGCTGAGATGAACCTCTCCGAAACCGCCTTTTTGCTGCCTGAAAGCGACGGCTTCCGCCTGCGCTGGTTCACACCCGCCGTGGAAGTGGATTTGTGCGGGCACGCCACGCTGGCCAGCGCCCACGCATTGTGGCAGAGCGGCCGTCTGCCTGCCGGCCAAATGGCGCGTTTTCATACCCGCAGCGGCCTGCTCACCGCTCAACAGGTGCAGGTCGAGGGCCAAACCTGGATTGAGTTGAACTTTCCAGCCAATCCGGTGAAAACGGTTCAACCGCCAGTCGGATTGCTGGAATCATTGGGCTTGCAGGCAAAATTTGTCGGACGCAGCAAGTTTGATTACCTAATCGAAGCCAGCGACGAGTCGACCGTGCGCAGCCTGCATCCTGATTTCGAAGCCCTGAAAAAGATCGATGTGCGCGGTGTCATCGTCACCAGTCGTTCGACTCAGCCAGGTGTGGATTTTATCTCGCGCTTCTTCGCCCCGCGCGTTGGCGTGCCCGAAGACCCGGTGACCGGTTCAGCTCATACCAGCCTGGCGCCCTTCTGGGCAGACCGCCTGCGCAAAGAACGCATGTGCGCCCATCAGGTATCCGCTCGCGGCGGGATTCTATGGGTTCACATGGATGGAGAGCGCGTGCGCATCGCCGGTCAGGCGGTCACCGTATTTTGCGCTGAGCTGCTCCTCTGAGTATTGTGTAAACAAAGTTCTGCCAAAAAAAGCCCGGACTCTCTTCAGTCGCTGCGCTCCTTCAGGGATTCACGCAGGGTGATTCCCTGAGCGGATTTGATCAGAGCTTCTCATGCGCAGCACCCCAAAGCGAAGGGACTACCCACGATTGGTTTACAAAACTTTGGCGACATAGTACTGAGTTCCAGGCGCAATTTACAGAGCGGTCATCTTCTCGCTGATCCGCCACAATCGCTGCGCAATTTGCAGATCGTGAGAAAGGCGTGAGGATTTCGCCGGCTTACAGTTCACGTAATAACCGCCCGTCTTTCCGGTCATTTCGCCCGCACTGGCGAGGAAAACCGGTGTGCGCGCACCTTCCTCTGGCGAAAGCGTCACCAAGTGTGACAATTTAAAAATTCGATCATAGAATCCGCCGTTCGAACGCCCAAAATTGGTGGCCACATATCCCGGATGCAAGGCATTGGCGGTCAGCCGGGTTGGGTCAACGCGCCGCGCCAGCTCATAGGTGAACAGGATGTTGGCCAGCTTGGATTGACCGTAGGCAAACCATCCGTTGTAAAATCGCTTGTGCTCCAGATCGCCGAAGTTAATCCCCGAAAAAAAATGCGCTGTGGCAGAGACATTGACCACCCGCGCTGGCGAGCTGGCCAGCAGAACATCCATCAACAGATCCGTGAGAAGAAAATAGCTGAGGTGGTTGAGCGCAAGGTTCATCTCGATCCCCTCTGCGCTGATCTGGCGGCGGACGAAAAGCGCACCCGCATTATTGATGAGCACATCCAGCCGGTCAAATCGACGACCAAACTCGGCTGCCAGTTGGCGAATCTGCGCCTGGACCGAAAGATCAGCCACCAGATGATGGATGCTGGAATGATTGGTCTCAAGCTGAAGCCAATCCTTGACGATCGCGGTCTTTTGGGGATTGCGTCCGACAATGACCACAGTGGCCCCCCGCCTTGCCAGTTCTAGCGCCGTATACTTGCCGATGCCTTCAGTGGCGCCGGTGATCAAGATGACTTTGCCCCGCAAGCTGTGACCGCACTCGTCCATATCTCGAATCATTTCTGCAACCTGTCTGCCATTCCTGCGTATATGGTTGTAGAAACACCAATACCGTTATTTGGTGGCGTTAGGAAATACAGGCGGCTGGTTTATTGGAAAGGATAAAAAAAATGACTGACACCATTATCGAACGCAAGAAAAGCCCCGGCTGCCTGTGGCAGATCCTGTGGTTTGCTTTTATCGGTTGGTGGCTGGGCCAGGCTTGGATGATCGCCGCCTGGTTCTTCATGATCACCATCATCGGCATCCCGGTCGGGATCGCCATGTTGAACCGCATTCCCAAAGTGATGGCATTGCGAGAGCCGGATGAAAAACTCAAGGTCATCCCGCACGGTGAAGGGCAGGCTGCCACTAGGCCTGTTCAACCCGTACAGGTGCATTTTGTTCTGCGCGTGATCTACTTCCTGCTGGTCGGCTGGTGGTTGAGCGCCGTGTGGCTCGAAGCCGCATATGCGCTGTGCATGACCTATATCGGTGTGCCGGTTGGTTTCTGGATGTTTGACCGGGTTCCAGCTCTGTTGACCCTGCAGCGGGACTGAAGATACCTATTTCTTGCGCAGCATATTATCCAGCCTGGCCTTCAAGGTTCGAAAAATTTGAAAATAATCGTATACCCCGCTGAAAAAGACAATCACGCCAATCAAGCCGACCAGCAGCATCCAACCCTGGAATTTGCTCTGGTCGGCAAAATATAAGAGGATGAAACCACCCACGACTCGGATCAACCGCTCGGTGTTGGATAAAACCGGCGTGCGCGAGATTCCGTCCAAGGCTGCCTGGAAAATGGTTTCCAGCACCTGCGGCGGGCGCGCGCCAATCATGCGGGTAACCTCATACCCGCGGTTGAAGGCGATCAGTGTCGGTATCCCTCGCACGCCCAGCTTCTGTAACAGCAGCGGATAGGCGTCCGCATCCACCTGCCAGAAGTCCACCCGACCGCTGTACTCCTGTTTGAGCCGCGCCAGAATTGGCGCTATCGACCGGCAAGGTCCGCACCACGAAGCCCAAAAATCCACCACCACCGGACGTGGATTGGTACGTAATTGATCAAAGAATTGCTGCGGATCGTTGAAAGGCATCATCAGGTCACCCTCATCCGCGCTGGATTATACCGCGAAAGCGCCTTTCTTCTATTTGATAAGATACGAAGATTACAACCGAATAATTAAGATTTGAACCAGCCCGCCTGATGATATAATCGCCCTCATGCTTTTGGTTTGCTCAGGACATGAACCACGATGACGGTCACCGCTCTGGTTCGCGGCGGCGGTGACCTGGCCAGTGGCGTGATTTTACGGCTGGCGCGCGCCGGGGTGCAGGTGGTGGTCACCGAGCTGCCCCAACCGCTGGTTGTCCGCCGACTGGTCTCCTTCGCTGCAGCGGTGTATTCCGGCAGCGTCACCATTGAGGAGCTGCGCGGTCAATTGGCCAGCGACGAAACCGCAGTGCGCCATTGGCTGACTGAAGGCGCGGTGCCGGTGCTGATCGACCCTGAAGCCGCCTGCCTAGCCTGGCTCAAGCCAGATGTGCTGGTGGATGCCCGCATGACCAAGACATCCCCCGGCATGGGCATGGACGCTGCACCGCTGGTGATCGGTCTGGGACCTGGATTCACCGCTGGGGTCGATTGTCATGCGGTGGTGGAGACCCTTCGCGGGCACACCCTGGGGCGCGTGTATTGGCAAGGAACTGCCATCCAGGATACCGGGCTGCCCGATCCGGTGTCCAACCACCAGTCGGACCGTGTGATCAAAGCCCCTGCAGAAGGCGAACTGCGCGCATTGGTGGAAATAGGCGAACGGGTGGAAGAAGGCCAGCCGATTGCCGAAGTCGGTGGCGTCATCGTTCGCGCGGCTTTTCGCGGGCGGTTGCGTGGCCTGCTGCACGCAGGTTTGCGGGTTCCGCGCGGGATGAAAATTGGCGATGTGGATCCGCGTGATGACCCCAATGCGCTGCGCCTGGTTTCGGATAAAGCCCTGGCGGTGGGCGGCGGTGTAATGGAAGCGCTGTTAGCCCGCCCAGATCTGGTCAACCGTTTATGCGCTTAATTTCAAGTTGTCTTACAAATGACGCTCAATTCGATGACAAGTAAATGATTGTTTTTTCATTTAGAAACTTTATAATAGTAGTGTCCCGCAACATAACGTAAATCGTACTGTAATTCCACATTCCAAACAATATCACAAACTCTCCTGGAGGATTTTCTAATGGCTGATTATGATATCCTGATCAAAAACGCCAGACTTCGCACAACTCCCGAAAAGATGATGACCGTCGCCATCGCCGGCGGCAAGATCGCTGCCATCTCTGAAACAATGGACAGCCCTGCCGATCGTGTGATCGATGCAAAGGGCATGCTGGTGAGCGAATCCTTCGTCAACACCCACCTGCACCTGTGCAAGGTGTACACCCTGTCCATGATGGACGAGGCAGCCTTGAAGGATTATCACGGCGCGGACATGGGCAAGGCCATGACCGCCATCGAGCTGGCTGCGCGGGTGAAGGCTAATTACGATGAATCCTGGATTGTGCCAAACGTCCGCAAGGCAGTTGCCCAGGCTGCCATTTACGGTTGCACCCACATCCGCGCCTTTGCCGATGTGGACTCCAAAGCCCGTCTTGAAGGGGTGAAAGCCTTGATCAAAGTGCGCGAGGAGTTCAAAGGCGTGGTGGATATCCAGGTGGTCGCCTTTGCCCAAGACGGCATCGTGCGCGAACCGGGCGCCGCCGAGCTGATGCTGCAAGCCATGCAGCTCGGCGCGGATGTGGCTGGCGGCATCCCCTGGATTGAATTCACCGATGCTGACATCCTTGAGCATGTGCGCGTGATCTTCGATCTGGCGGCACAGTTCAGCAAGGACGTTTCCATGTTGGTGGATGATGCCGGCGACCCGGGACTGCGCTCTCTGGAGGCGATGGCGCTGGAGACCATCCGGCGCGGCTGGCATGGCCGCTCGCTCGCCCACCACGCGCGCGCCATGGCGCTCTATCCCACACCCTATTTCCAAAAAGTGTCGGCGCTGCTAAAACAGGCCGGCATGGGCGTGGTTACCGATCCGCACACCGGCCCGCTGCACGCCCGTGTGCGCGAGCTGCTGAACAATGGTAATCTGGTTTGCCTCGGGCAGGACGACATCTCCGACGCATATTACCCCTTTGGGCGTAATAACATGCTCGAGGTGGCTTTCCTCGCGTCGCACCTGTTGTGGTTTACATCCACCGAGGATATCAACACGCTGTACGACATGGTCACCACCAGCGCCGCCGGCTGCATCGGCTTGAAGAACTTCGAGCTCAAAGTGGGTGCGCCTGCCAATTTGGTGGTTCTCAACCAACCCAGCGTGATCGAAGCCCTGCGCTTCCACGAAGCCCCCGCCTTTACCATCAGTCATGGAAAGTTGATTGATGCTGCCCGGTACCAATTGACGGCATTTGGAGCTGGCTGAAAACTATGGCCGAAGTCAAAGAAACCGCCCTGATCGAACTGGATTTCACCCTCAACGGCAAATCCGTGCACACCCGCGCGCCGGCGAACCTGACCCTGCTGCGCTTCCTGCGCGACGAGATGCACCTGACCGGCGCCAAGAACGGCTGTGCCAGCGGGCATTGCGGAACCTGCACGGTGATCTTCAACGGAAAAGCAACGCGCGCCTGCCTGGTGAAAATGAGCCGTGTGCAGGGCGCCGTGATGGAAACCATCGAAGGCCTGGCGGTGGACGGCCGCCTGCATCCCATTCAGCAGGCTTTCATCCAGACCGATGCCATCCAATGCGGCTTTTGCACCCCCGGTATGATTCTGTCCGCCAAGGCGCTACTGGACCAAAACCCTAATCCTTCCATTGATGAAATAAAAAAACACCTGTCCAAAAACAACAACCTGTGCCGCTGCACCGGCTACACCAGCATTTTTAATGCCATCCAACTGGCTGGGCGTTGGATGAGCGGTCAAGAGACCAGACCGGAGCTTCCCGCTGAAGAGAAAATCGGCAGTTCCCGGCGCATGGCCAGCGCCATGCAGATCGTCACCGGTCGGCTGCTCTACGGCGATGACGTCTATCCTGAGAACGGGCTGTACGGAAAGATCCTCTGGGCAGCGCACCCGCATGCCAATATCCGCTCCATCGACACTTCCGAGGCAGAGCTCATGCCCGGTGTGGCGGCTGTGGTGACCGCGCGGGACGTGCCCGGCAAGAATCAATGCGGCGTGGTGATGCGCGATATGCCCGCTTTTGCGGACAAAAAAGTCATTTTCATCGGCGACCCGGTGGCATCCGTGTTCGCCGAGACCCCTGAGCAGGCTGAAGAAGCGCTGGCGAAGATCAAGGTCGATTATGAAGTGCTTCCGGGGGTACATTCACCCTTTGAATCTGCCCGACCGGATGCGCCAAAGATCAAGGAAACGGGCAACCTGTGCCACAGGGCCGCCATCCAGCGCGGCGACGTGGAAGAAGCCTTTGCCCGCTGCGACGTGATCATCGAAGATGACTACTCCACGCCCTTCATTGAACATGGTTTTCTGGAACCCGAGTCAGGCATCGCCTTTCTGAGCAACGACGGCGTGCTGGTCATCCAGCTTTGCTCGCAGACCGTGTTCGACGACCGCGCCCAAGTCATGGACATCCTCAATTGGCCGGAAGAAAAGGTGCGCGTCATCCAGATGCCCATCGGTGGAGCCTTTGGGGGGAAAGAGGATCCGATTCTACTGCAGCACCTGGCGCTGGGCGCGGTGAAAACCGGGCGCCCGGTCAAGATGGTGCTGACCCGTGAGGAAAGCCTGCGCGTGCATGTCAAGCGGCACCCTGCCTGGATGCATTACAAGACCGGCTGCACCCGCGACGGCAAGGTGCTGGCTCTGCAGGCGCGCACCACCCTCGACACCGGCGCTTACATCTCGCTGGGCATTGACGTTCTGGAAAACACGGTGGTCTTTGGCGCCGGTCCTTACTATGTGCCCAACCTGGATATCATTGGTGAATCCTGGTACACCAACAACGTTCCCGCAGGCGCGATGCGCGGTTTCGGAGTCAACCAGATCGCCATCGCGCTCGAGCAGCAAATGGATGCCATGGCGCGCGCCATCGGCATGGACCCCTTCGAATTCCGCATGCGCAATGCGCTGGATGTCGGTCTGCCCACCGCCTCGGATCACATCATGACCAAAGGCGTTGTTTCGATCAAAGAAACCATCGCCGCCTGCGAAGAAGCCTTCAGGAAGCTGTCGATCCCTAAACCCGGCCCCGGCAAGAAAATTGGCGTGGGTGTTGCCTCGGCGGTCAAGAACGTCGGCTTCGGGCATCACATCCCCGAGAGCGCGGGCGCCATCATTGAGCTGACCAGCAGCGGACAGGTGACCGTGCGCCACAGCCAACACGAATACGGGCAGGGCGCCCAGGTGGGGCTGACCAAACTGGTGATGAACGAGCTGGGCACCGATCCGGCAGACATCCAGCTCATCGGCCCTGACACCGCCCTCACCCCGCCCACCGGCCCCACCACCGCCTCGCGGCAGACCTTTCTGACCGGCAACGCGGTGGTCATGGCCGCCCGCGCGCTGAAAGAAGAGATCACCAGCCGCGCAGGCGATGAGCTGGGAGAACCGCCCCAGGAACTGGTGATCCGCGGCGACGAGGTGGTGCATTCTCCCAGCGGCAAGCGCATCAAGTTGAGCACACTGGGCTCAAAATTCGTGTTTGAGCGCACGTATGTCCCGCCCGAATCCCACCAGATGCACGAGGTTGGTACGAAAAGCAAATACGGTCAACCGGGTTTCACCTCCATGGAAACCCACGTGTGTTATGCGTACAATACCCAGGCAGCGGTGGTGGCGGTGGATGAAAACAGCGGCGAGGTGGAAGTATTGCAGGTTGTCGCCGCGGTGGACGTGGGCAAGCTGCTCAACCTTGCAACGGTGGTTGGGCAGATTCACGGCGGTGTGATGATGGGTCTGGGCATGGCGCTCAGCGAACAGTTCATTGTCGAGCAGGGCGTCAACCTGACCAACTCACTGCACAAAGTTCGCCTGCCGGGCGCGGATATGACCCCTGAGATCATCCCGGTCATCGTGGAAGTGCCCCATCCTCTCGGTCCGCAAGGGGTGAAAGGCTTTGCCGAGGCGCCTTCTTTGGCCACCGCACCGGCCATCCTCAATGCCATCTACGACGCGGTGGGCGTGCGCATCAAGCAATCTCCT
>CAZCBJ010000104.1:0-12599 GCA_964496705.1 uncultured Anaerolineaceae bacterium
GTCCAAATCAACGGTGCAGGCGCCACCTTCCCACTGCCGGTCTATACCGAATGGACTTTCGCCTACACTTATGTGGACCCCTCAGTGGCGATCAATTACCAGGGTATCGGTTCCGGTGGCGGCAAGAAGGGCATCATCGATAACACCATTGATTTTGCCGGTTCTGACTCACTTGTGAAAGACGAAGAATACGAAGCCGGCAAGGACTTGCAGATGTATCCCATGCTGGCCGGGGCTGTTGTGCCCGTCTACAACATCAAATGGGAAAACACAGACAAAGCCCCCTCTGTCACCCTGATCCTCGACCGCCAGACCCTGGTGGATATCTACAATGCCAAGATCACCAAGTGGAATGATCCAGCGATTGTTGCCCTCAATCCAGAAATCAAGGATTTCCTCCCCAATGCTGCCATCACCGTGGCGCACCGCTCGGATGGTTCTGGAACCACCGAAATATTCACCAAGTCGTTGACCGCCTTTAGCCCGGATTGGACCGCTGGCGGCGCCTCGGCAGTTGAATGGCCAGTTGACAAAGCCGGTAACGGTGTGGGCGGCAAAGGAAATCCCGGTGTAGCCGGTGTGGTGCTCAACACCCCCAATTCGATTGGCTACGTCGAGCTCTCCTATGCTAAATCAAACGGCATGCCCTTTGCGCGAATGGTCAACAAAGCTGGTAACGTGGTTGAAGCCAACGCCGACAGCCTGGCTTCTGCAATGAGCGACTTTGCTGGGTCATTCAACGATAAACTCACCGCCACCATTGTCGATGCCCCCGGAGCTGGCTCCTGGCCAATAACTGGCTACACCTATCTCATTCTGCATACCACCAGCATGACCGACTGCCTCAAAGCTCAGAAACTCCTCGAATACATCCAATGGACCCTGACCGATCCAGGTGCGGCTGACCGCGCTTCTACTCTCGGATATTCCGTGCTCCCCGCTGATGTCCAAAAGATTGTTCTCGAAAAACTCAGCGAAGTGACCTGCAATGGTCAGCCAGTGATCAAGGATTAAATTACTACCTGACCTGATCCACGAATCGCAAAGAACGCGGAGTGCCCCAATGCGCTCTGCGTTCTTTGCGGCAGAACAACAGGAAATGATGCATGGAAAAAAAACCTTCTGTAGCAAGCGCCTGGAAAACAAAACTTCAGCGGTTATTCAAACATGGGGATAATCCTTGGCAGGGAACCCTGATCAGTATTTCCGCACTCACAGTCTTGCTTACCATCGCTATCGGATGGATGCTCTGGAATTCGACCCACCAGGCGCGGGCATCCTATGGCTGGGAATTCATCCTGCCGACCGCAGATTCCAGGTGGGACCCGGTTGGCGAAAATTTTCATGCCTGGCCGTTCATATATGGGACGTTAATTACCTCACTGGTGGCGATAGCTCTTGCTTTACCACTTAGTGTGGGCATAGCCATCTTTTTATCTGAATTATGTCCACCTTGGCTGCGCCTGCCACTCGGTATTTTGATCGAATTATTGGCAGCCATTCCAAGCGTCGTATATGGTCTATGGGGTATTTTTGTCTTCTTGCCTAGTTTGGTCAGCTCTTTAGGAGCCTTTTTACAGAATTTCATGGCCAAAATTCCGTTGATCAATGTGTTGTTTGCTGGCCCCATGCCGGTTAGTGGCGCCAGCCGGCTGGCAGCCAGTTTGATCCTGACCATCATGATCATCCCCACCATTTCTGCGGTTACGCGGGATGTCTTTCAAGCAATACCTCGCTCGCAGCGTGAGGCATCCCTTGCGCTTGGCGCCACCCAATGGGAAACCATTTGGAAAGTCCTGATCCCTTATGGCGTATCAGGCATATTAGGCGCGGTCATTCTGGGCCTCGGACGCGCCTTGGGTGAGACAATGGCGGTAACCATGGTGATTGGCAACAGCATTGAAGGCTCTCTCTCATTGTTGCGGCCAGGGTATACGATGTCCAGCATTATTGCCAATGAATTTGCTGAAGCTGTCAGCATCCTCCATTCAGAAGCGTTAATTGAAATAGCTCTGGTACTTTTTGCTTTCACCTTAATCCTAAATATCATCGCCCGCATATTAGTCTGGCGTGTCGCCAGACGGGTGCCCCAGGAGGCGCGCGCATGACCGAATACAACAACCCCCAATTAAAAATTATTTTCCGCATAGATTCACGGCAAGGGTATACGCGCAGGAAAGTGGCTAACATATTGATGCTGTTGATCACCGGCGCTTTTACCTTACTGGCACTCATTCCTCTCTTCTGGATCATCGGCTACGTGTCCATCAAGGGTGGACAGTATCTTAACCTGGATTTTTTTACCCAATTGCCCAGACCCATCGGCATGCCGGGCGGCGGAGTGCTGCATGCCATTCAGGGAACCATGATCCTGTCTTTGATTGCAGCAGTTCTGGCCATTCCTCCAGGTATTTTGGCCGCTTTTTATGTCGCCTATAATCCCAATACCCCCCTTGGATTTGCAGTGCGTTTTAGCACCGATGTCTTATCGGGTGTTCCTTCAATTGTGGTCGGCATTTTTTGTTATGCAGCTATTGTGAAACCTGCCGGTCATTTTTCAGCGCTGGCGGGTGGTATTGCGCTGGCAATCTTGATGTTACCGATCATCATCCGCACCACTGAAGAAATGATTAAGCTGGTGCCTAATAATTTACGCGAAGGTTCACTTGCCCTGGGCGCCCCCGAATGGAAGACCTCTCTCAAGGTGACTCTGCCGGCGGCTTTGAGTGGTGTGGTGACAGGCTGCCTGCTGGCCCTTGCGCGCGCTTCCGGCGAGACTGCGCCTTTATTGTTCACCGCCCTGGGAAATGACCGCTTCCATTTGACCCAATTGATGACTGGACGAGGTTTTTTCCCTGCTCTCTGGAATGTACTGCAACAACCGGTGGACTCGTTGCCGCTCACTCTGTTCAAATATACACAACAACCTTCGATTGAGCGAATCAATCAATCCTGGACAGTTGCTTTGGTGCTTCTAATTTTGGTGCTTTCCATCAACCTGATCTCCAGAGTGATCGTGCATTTGCGCATTTCGCGTCAGTAAGAAACAATTTTTTGATGTTATACTAAAAGGCAGAAGACTAGGTAACCCATGAGTGAAATTTCATCCCTGTCCATTGGCACGAACATTCCTGTATCAACCGCATTACCCGGTATTGCTGTCCATCCAGACACCGCCAGCACAACCTCCGGCGAATTGGCTGAAGTTAAAATGCGCGCGGTGAATATGGATTTTTATTACGGTAATTTCCGCGCTCTGACCAACATCAACCTGGACATCCAGGCCCATAAAATCACTGCCATCATCGGCCCATCCGGGTGCGGAAAATCCACTTTTCTGCGCTCGCTGAATCGGATGACAGACCTGACGCCTAAAGCCAGGGTGGAAGGCGAAATCTTGCTGGACGGTGAAAACATTTACGCTCACGGCGTGGACGTGGTGAATGTGCGGCGCAGAGTGGGCATGGTCTTTCAGCGGCCCAACCCGTTCCCGATGAGCATTTTCGACAACGTTGCCTACGGACCGCGTCTATACGGGATCAATAAGAAATCTGAATTGGTGGAAATTGTAGAGCAAAGTCTTCGATCAGCAGCACTCTGGGATGAAGTCAAAGATAAGCTCAACAACTCCGGCATGTCCATCTCAGGCGGGCAGCAGCAACGGCTGTGCATCGCGCGCGCACTGGCTGTGGAGCCGGATGTCATCTTGATGGATGAGCCGGCTTCTGCATTAGATCCAATATCCACATTGAAAATTGAAGATTTAATGCAGAACCTCAAAGCCAATTACACCATCGTGATTGTCACCCACAACATGCAGCAAGCATCCCGGGTTTCTGATTTCACCGCGTTTATGATGATTGACGAGAATCGAGCTGGAAATGTGGTTGAATTTGATACGACGATCAAGATTTTCACCAATCCAAAGAATAAACAGACTGAAGAGTACGTCACCGGTCGTTTTGGTTAGCCTTAACCTTAATCGAGAAATCACATGACACGTGAATCTTACACCCGACACTTGCATCAGCTACAGGATGAAATATTGCTTCTGGGCAGCATGGTTGAACAAGCCACATTGAAGTCTATTAGCGCTCTCCGAGAACGTGATATTGCGGCTGCGGAGCAGTTGATTGAAAATGACAATCGCATCAATGAAAAAAGATTTGCGCTTGAAAATGCCATCCTCATCCTGATTGCCACACAGCAACCGATGGCAAAAGACCTGCGCATACTGGCTGCCATGTTGGAAATCAACACCGAGCTGGAACGAATGGGCGACTACGCCAAAGGCAACGCAAAAGTAGTCATTCGCCTGGGAAATGCCGACATCCCCATTCCCATGCGCGATATTGAACAGATGGCTGATATGGCCGTCAGCATGCTGCACCGGGCAATTTCAACTTTTATCAATGAGGACGCCTCTCAGGCGTACCGCATCCCCGCCGAAGATGATCTGGTTGACGATATATATCATAAATGTTATCGCTTCATCACTGCCTCGATGATTGCCAATCCACAAATCATCGACCATGCCAACCTTCTATTGTGGGTGATCCATAATTTGGAACGAATGGCAGACCGGGTGACCAACATCTGCGAACGAACCGTGTTTATCGCCACAGGTGAGCTGATCGAAATGGACACCAGTGACGATGAGGACACCGAATCATGACCACCTCTCCCGAAGGCATCTGCCGGAGGGAGTTTTTCTTGTTTCATCTGCAATGCTATAATTCAACTAAATGTTCAGGTGAAAGGGGTTATGGTGTTAAAATCTGGCGATCACAAAGGTAAATTAATCATTGTGGAAGGAATCGATGGTAGTGGAAAATCCACTCAAATTGATCTCCTTCATAAGTGGCTGCAAGCTCACGGCAGGTCGGTGTATTTCACCGAATGGAATTCATCTATTCTGGTAAAAAGCACAACCAAGCTGGGCAAAGTGGAAAAGATGTTCACCCCCACCACTTTCAGTCTGCTCCAGGCAACCGATTTTGCAGACCGTTGGGAAAATTATATTCTACCGCTATTAAAAGCAGGTGTCATCGTTCTGGCAGACCGCTACGCTTTTACAGCCTTTGCCCGGGATGTCGCCAGGGGTGTTGACCGAACTTGGGTGAGAAATTTGTATTCGTTTGCCGTCCAACCTGACCTGGCATTTTACTTCAGGGTCCCGTTGGACACTGCCGTGGAACGAATCCTTTCCGGGCGTCCCAAACTAAAATTTTACGAAGCCGGCATGGACCTGGGGTTATCAGATAACAAGATCACCAGCTTCAGGCTCTTCCAACAACGCATCATTGATGAATATGAAAGCATGGTGCCGGAGTACAAATTCACCGTCATTGATGGAACCCTACCGGTGGAAAAACAACAAAAAATGATCCGCCAAACTGTTCGTAAAGTCCTAAAAGGATGGCAAGGATTGCCCAATCCTTTGGTTCCTTTGCGAGTCCACCGCAAGAAAATCCGCATCCCTCAGGAACAGGAGGTCCGGCCATGAAGGAAGTTGAATTCTACGGAGCCGGTTTTCCTTACCGTTCTCTGGAGGATATGCCCGGAAAATTGATCGTTTTGGAAGGCACCGATGGTGTCGGCCGATCCACCCAGGTTCAATTATTGCGCCGCTGGCTCGAAGACGAAGGCTATGGCGTATCTGATACCGGTCTTCGTCGTTCTCCGCTTTGCCAGCCCGGCTTGGATGCTGCCAAACAAGGTCACACCATGGGTCCGCTGGCGATGAGTCTTTTCTATGCAACCGATTTTGCCGACCGGTTGGAAAATCAAATCATCCCGGTGATGAAAGCCGGTTTCATTGTGCTGTCTGATCGCTATTTTTACTCTTTGGTTGCCCGCGATATTGTCCGCGGTCTGAACCCCGAATGGGCATACAAAATATATGGTTTTGCCCCCAAACCTGACCTCGTCATCTATCTCCGCGCTGATGTTTCCACACTGGTTTCCCGTATCGTGCATGGACGCGGATTCAATTACTGGGAGTCTGGGATGGATATCGTCCGTGCATCGAATCTTTTTGATGGCTTCGTCTCGTATCAATCCCAAATCATACAACAATTGGATCGAATGGCTGAACGCTTTGGATTTCTCACCATTGACGCAAATAATAGCGTGCAGGTAGTCAATGAGAAAATAAGGAATTGTATTCGCGAATTATTCTTGCAGACTGATGATCCGCATGAATAACTGAGAGGGTTTTTTACAATGGATTACCCCAACAAACCTGATCATTTCATTTGCTCCTTTGGAGCAAAAGTTCTGGGTAATCACCTGGCTGCCTTTCAAGCAGAAATTGACGGCGTTCGCAACAGCACCGATATCGAATACATCCACCGCATGCGGGTGGCCACCCGGCGCCTGCGCAGCGCATTGCCCTTGTTCATTGCTTGTTTCCCGCAGAAAAAGGCAACCCGCTGGATCAAGCACTTCAAGCGCATCACCCAGGCTCTGGGAAATGCGCGTGATACTGACGTTCAAATTGGAGCCGTAGACCAGGTGATGGCCGGAGAGAACGACCCGATCCTCGGACCGGGTCTTAAACGGCTGCGTTTGCGCCTGACTCAAAAACGTCAGGGATTGCAGGAACAGGTCAATACTGCGCTGGAAGACATCCTGACCAGCAACGTGCTGGAAGAGATGAGGGCTTTTTATCAACAGGGACAGACTGACCTGGAGACGGGTGAGCCATTCTCCTTTACCCTATATCAACTAGGGGCCGGTGCGATTCATGCCCGATTGGAGCAAATGCTTTCCTATGAGCCGTTCATTCACCAACCCGAGCATGTGGATGAGCTGCATGCGATGCGAATCGCAGCAAAATGGCTGCGGTATACGATGGAAGTGTTCGCGGTGTTGTATCCTGATCAGTTAAAAAAGTCAATTACAGCCGTCAAGCTGGCGCAGGAAGCATTGGGGAACATCCACGATTGTGATGTATGGGCTGCCTTCTTGCCGCAATTTATCCAGGAAGAGCGTGACCGAATGGTTGCCTTCTATGGACACGCCAAACCGCTTAATCCTCTGCTGCCCGGCATCCATTTCTTCCAAAGAGACCGCCTTCAAATCAGACAGGATGAATACGCAAGGTTCTTGAAAGAATGGCAGAAATGGTCAAAGAAGGCGCTGTGGGTTGAATTATTGGCAACTGTCAATCAGCCGTTGTTGCGTATCGATCGAATGTATCCTCCACTGGGGACAATTGGCTATTACGCCCCTGAAGACTTGGATGACAACCGTTGATTTCCCCAGTTGTAACCCATCATCCCGCATATAAATAATCAGGGGTAGAATATCGCAATACAGAGCTTCGGGATGCGAGGTAACCAGAGCTGATGCCAACAGATCAACAAAATTACCCCGTGAAGGGAAGCCCCAGGCAGATGCGGGGGTTGCAGGCTGCCTTGGCTCTGGCCAAATTATGCGAATTCGACTGCCAGCACACATTTCAGGTAACCCGCCTTGCACTGATCCTCTTTGATGAGCTGGCGGATTTACACCGATTGGGAGATGAACAACGATACTGGCTCGAAATGGCCGCATTATTGCACGATATTGGTTGGGTGGAAGGTTGGCGAGGTCACCACAAAACTGCTCAACGGATCATTCTTAACACCCAATTATTGCCGTTGAATCACAAAGAACGACTGATCATCAGTTGTATTGCCAGGTATCATCGCCAAGCCCTCCCGTCAAAAGCGCACGACCACTTTTCCGCCCTGAACCAAATTGAACAACACACAGTATCTCTTTTATCCGGCATGCTCAGGCTGGCGGATGGTCTGGATAGCTCACATCAGTCAAGAGTCCAGGATTTGCACTGTTCCATACGCGGCAAAAAAATCACTGTTAAATGTACCGTTAAGGCTAATCCCACCGAAGAAGAGCAGGGATTTTTCGAAAAATGCGACCTGCTTGGCATGAACTACTCTCGAAAAATTGAAATTAAATGGCGGCTAAATGCATCAACGGAGGCAGAGCTTGTCTCACGAACTGATCGATCGCATAACAAATAATATTCTCAAAGTTCCATCGGTAGCCGGTAAACCGTTCATCAACTCTTGACAGCCGTTTTATACGAAGGGCATGTTCTCCTAGAAGATGTTCCGGGAACTGGGGAGACCGCGCTGGCTCGCGCACTGGCTTCCTCGCTGGGCAAGATCAATTGGCCCATTTGCTTCAGGCATTGGCCTCAGCCACTCCATACATCACCGCTCCCTTTGAAGATTTCTTAAGTCTTTCACTCCCCAAGCTGCCCTATGGCGCCAGTCTGGAGATTGTACCTGCGGTGATAAAACCTGCTCTGGTCGATACGCTCTTTCGCATGAAAATATATCGAGCGCATACCAGTTGTGTGCCACATGCTTGATCTTTGTGCAGCGCTGGGCCATGTTCGCCCCCGGTCAATCACGCCGTTGGAATTTCTACCCATGGCAACCGCCCTGCTGCCGAATGAAGCACCCAACCTGAGCATCATCACCCATGCATATCTTCAGGTACGGTACGCACAGCTTCCAGAAGATCCCGCAGAGCTTTCACGGGTTTAGGCTGCCTGGAAACAGGTTCAGACAGCAGGGAGAAACCTGATCCAGCAGTAGAGAAAAACCAGGCAGCGCCCATCACCAATTCATTCTCCAAAGGTCTTTAAAATACGCACCAAATGCTGTGCGCCTTTGAGGTACAGGTCCAATCGCACATTCTCGTTGGGAGCATGCGCACCTGATCCTGGATCGCCAATCCCGGCTGAAACGATCGGCACACCCAGCTCGTGAGCGAAGATATGATTGGGACCAGAGCCTCCGATGCTGGGCACAATTTGCATCGGCACACCATACACATCTGTTGCCGTCTCGCAGACCAAATTGACGAAGGGATGATCCGGATCCGTGCGGTCGGGCGCTTCTCCGCCAAGATACCTCACATGCACATCATCGAATCCCTCTGCATCCAGGTGTTCACGCAACTGCTTGACCACCTGCTCAGGCTGCTGATTCATCACCAGGCGAAAATCAACTTTGGCCGAAGCCTTCGCCGGCAAGATTGTCTTTCCACCCGGGCCTTGGTATCCTGAGGTTAGACCGCAGATGGTGCAGGTCGGTTCAAAAACCTCGGCGACAGCTAGTTCCAAACCACCGGTCAAGCCTTTCAGGAATTCCTGAACCCCATATCGCGTGCGGTATTCCTGCGCCACCTCCGGCAAGGCGGTCATCAGCTCTATATCCCGTTGGGAAGGAGGCACAACCGCGTCATAGAATCCAGGGATTCGAATGCGCTCATCCGGACCCTTGAGGCTATTGAGTGCCCAGACCAATCTCCATGCCGCATTAGGAAAAATCGAACCTCCCAGCCCGGAATGCACATCGCTTTCAGCCGTTTCAACGCTTAATTCGACATAACAAATTCCGCGCAGACCCAGATATTGCATGGGCACATCGCGGTGATCCACACCCCCAAACTCCCAGACGCACACATCTCCGGCCAGCTTCTCCCGGTTATCCCTCACAAAATCGTGCAGGTGCACGCTGCTCGTTTCCTCTTCCCCCTCAATCACAAATTTTACGTTACAAGGCAGCTCGCCATCCATCGCCAGAAGAGCGTCTATGGCGAACAGACGGTTGGTAATGTTGCCTTTGTTATCACTCACCCCACGGGCAAACAACTTGCCGTCGCGGATGGTAGGCGTGAAGGGAGGCGAATCCCACAGCTCGAGCGGTTCGGGGGGCTGGACGTCATAATGGTTGTAGAAAATCAAAGTCTTATCGCTGCGCCCTTTGCGTTCAGCGAGCACAACCGGCGCACCCTTGGTTGGCAATATTTCCACATGGAAACCGCGACTGGCCAACAAGTCAGCCACCATCTGGGCACACTCCTTTAATCCCAGATTTTGTGCCGAAATGCTTGGCTGCGCCAGAAGCTGCGCTAATTCATCGATGCTTGCCTGAAAATTTGCTTGTAGATAGTTGTCGTGAGATTGGTAATTTACCATTGCTTGCTCCAGGATTATGACTAAAGACCACCCAGAAGGGATGCGCCGCCATAGGCAAACAACATCATTTTGAGTATCTTTCCCAGCCAGGTCCAGAATAGGAATTTATGCACTTTCATCTTGAGTGCACCAGCCAACAAGCCGGCCATGTCAAACAACGGATTGGGAATAAAAGCGAGAATCAGAATTGCCCATCCGCCATAGCGGACCAACCAATTTTCCAATCTTGCCAGCCAATCCACTTCCGGCGAAGTGCTTTCCTCAACTTTGGACTTAAAAATTTTCTTAAAGATATTCAACCTCGAAAACCATCGGTTCACCCGCTCATTGAATTCCACCCGTTCGATGACTCCGCGTCCGCTGTAACCAGCCAGGTAACCCGACAGCTCCCCAAATGCTGCCCCACTTCCCGCAGCGACCGCCACCCAGAACGGGTTAAAAACCGCGCCCATCGCAGAAGTCACCATCACCCCCGGCAGTGGGATGATCACAGTGGCGTTGGCAATGATCGAGACCAGGAAAATACCTGGATACCCATAACCCTCTAGGTGTTGTACCTGATCGCGAATCAGATAAAGAAATATCGATAAACCAACCACCAGGATGAGGATAAGAATTCGGCTCAAAAAGATCCAACGTTCTTTGGTCATCGATTCTCTATGGACAACAATTCCTGAATGCGAGCGGTTACCATGGCCAACGCCACAACATTCATTCCACCCTCGGGGATGATGACATCCGCATACCGTTTGGAAGGTTCGACGAATTCCATATGCATGGGACGCACGGTTTCCAGATATTGTTGAACAACCGATTCCATGATTCTACCCCGCTCAACGATGTCCCGTTGCAGCCGCCGGATAAATCGAATATCGGCATCGGTGTCCACAAATATTTTTACATCAAACAGCTTTCTCAACTCAGGCTCAGCAAATATAAGAATTCCGTCCACCAGGATGACTCCATGTGGCTCGACATGCACCGTATGAGTAGTGCGCATGTGGTCAGCAAAATCATAAACAGGGCGCTCAACCGGTTTCCATTGTCTGAGTTGATGAATATGCTCTATCAACAAACTGGTTTCCAGTGAATCCGGATGGTCATAGTTAATCTTTACCCGTTCTTCGAATGTCAGGTCCCTGCGCTCACGATAATATGCATCATGCGGAAGAAAGGCAATCCGATCCAGCCCAACATTTTTTAGGACCTGATTGGCGACAGTGGTTTTCCCTGAACCTGTTCCGCCAGCGATCCCGATCACAAGCGGTGCTTTTTTCGGCATGTGGCAAATTATACCTTAGGGGTCGAAGTTTCCTGACAGACAGCCGCCTCGATTAATGTTAGAAACCAGATTCACGAATGAACAACCTATCATCATTCTGGGGTCGTACCTGTCAACCTCTATTCGAGCATTTTCGATCCCGCCCCCCTAGTGGCTTATAACGACAGGACTTCTGCCTTTAAATTGCAGATATCCAGCCACTGCTCTGAATTCGCCAATGTTCCAAAACGCAGCCGCCCATCGGGTGGTAAAGATGCATATTGGTTATCAACCCAGATAACCAATCCCAGAGGGAGCATGGGTGAAATGTGGGTTTCAAACACCAATTGGTTATCTACACGAAACTCTACTCGCTCAGTTCCCCAATTTATCTCATACAATTGCCAATTTTCGACTTCCAAATCTATTTCCTCTGCGTCTTCAGCGATCCAGCCGCCGAGAATCCTTCGTCCCAGGCGGGCAATCAGTGGAACAACCATCCCAGCCAAAGCCAGCGGCGCAGCCATCCACAGTCCTCGCGGAATATGACGGGCCCGAAACGTGGCTGCCAACATCCCCTGTGAGGGATGCCAGGTGGTTGGGAGGCGAGGCATGAAAAAACCAGGCGGCATTGGGCAGCTGCGGCGCACGGCGCGCCATACCCTTCAAACCAAGGCTGGCGGTGAAAGGATCATTCCACCATCCAAACCCCCAGGTTCCGGGCAGGTCAGCCGAAGAAACCCTCGCTCTGAGCGACAACTTCACTGGAGGCTGCCAAAGAAAATTTCTACGCGCCAAGCGCCGGTAATCATCCAATTGCGCCACACGATATTGATGTGCCTCTCCACCGGGAATGGACAATCTCCATGATGATTCGCCATTTTGCAAGATGGCAGCCCCCGGGCTGCATCTGCCCTCCAATCCAATCCAGTCATCCACCTTCATCTCAACCAGATCGCCCAAATAATCCACAGGAAAATCATCACCAACCCAATTCCCAAACGCACCACCGCTGACCACCCGCAGCCCATTGCCATGCTGCGTGTGGACTCAATCGCCTTGCGGAAATCCTTAAGGCGGATGATTTCAATCACAAACAGCACCACCAGCGCAAACAGCAGCCCACCAAACGGGGGCAGCAGCACACTTCCCACCAGACCAGCTACCAGCGCTGCGCCAATCGCCCACCAGGATGCGCCGCTCGTTCGCGCGCTTGCGCCCATGAAAACATTATCAACGACATTCCCTCCTGCCATGAGAATGGTGATCAGGGCGAATACGATTCCGCTGGACAGGTCTAGTCCATATATGATGGCATATACCAGCACCGCCAAC
>CAZCBJ010000105.1:0-12572 GCA_964496705.1 uncultured Anaerolineaceae bacterium
CTGGCGCAGAAGGCCGCCGCGCGCGGGCTGCGCGTGCCCTGGTACGTCAAGACCAGCCTGGCGCCCGGATCGCGCGTGGTCGCCGACTACCTGGCGCGCGCCGGGCTGCTCGAACCCCTCGCCGCGCTCGGCTTTCATCTGGTCGGCTTCGGCTGCACCACCTGCATCGGCAACAGCGGCCCGCTCGATCCGCGTGTGGTCGCGGAGCTGCAATCCGGCGGTCAGGTGGGCGCGGCGGTGCTGTCGGGCAACCGCAATTTCGAGGGGCGCATCCACCCGCTGATCCGCGCCAATTACTTAGCCTCACCGCCGTTGGTGGTGGCCTTTGCGCTGGCCGGCAGTGTGGACATTGACCTGCGCGCCGAGCCGCTCGGCGTGGACGCCGAAGGCCGCCCGGTCTACCTGCGCGAGCTGTGGCCCGGCTCGGCCGAGGTGCAGGCCGCCGCCCGCGCCCACATCACCCCGGAACTGTTCGCCCGCCGCTACGCAGACCTGCCCGGCGCCAACCCTGCCTGGAACGCCGTGCAAAGCGGCGCGGGCGATCTCTACCAATGGTCGCCCGACTCCACCTACCTCAAGGAGCCGCCCTTCTTCCGCGAGCTGGACGCCGCCCCGCCGCCAGTCAGCGACATTCGCGGCTGCTGGGCGACTCGGTCACACCCGACCACATCTCGCCCGCCGGCGACATCCCGCCGCGCTCCACCGCCGGACAGTACCTGTTGGAGCGCGGGGTGGTGGCGGCCGATTTCAATTCATTTGGCGCGCGGCGCGGGCATGACCAGGTGCTGACGCGCGGCGCGTTCAGCAACCCGCGGCTCAAGAACCGCCTGCTGCCCGGCGCCCCCGAAGGCGCGCGCACCCTGCACCAGCCCTCCGGCGAGGAAATGCCCATTTATGACGCGGCGCTGCGCTATCAAAGCGACTCCACCCCGCTGATCATCATCGCCGGCAGGGAATACGGCACCGGCTCCAGCCGCGACTGGGCCGCCAAGGGGCCGCTCCTGCTGGGCGTCAAGGCGGTTCTGGCCGAATCCTTCGAGCGCATCCACCGCGCCAACCTGGTGGGCATGGGGCTGCTGCCGCTGCAATTCCTCCCCGGTCAGAGCGCGCAAAGCCTGGGACTCGACGGATACGAAGTATACGATATCGCGGGACTGTCCGGCGGTCTGCGGCCCGGCATGCGCGCCGCCGTCAACGCCCGCCGCCCCGACGGTCAGGCGCTGCGCTTCGAAGCGCTGTGCCGCCTCGACACCGACCTGGACGTGGCTTACTACCGTGCCGGCGGCATCCTGCACTGCGCGCTGCGCAGCATGATGGAAACAGGGTAAGAAAGCGGGACGCGAAGGATATCGATGGACGGAATTTGTGCCAGGGGAAGTAAAAAGCCCTTGTTAAATGATCAGGCTATTTCCCAGCTTGTGCAATTGCTGAAGAAATCGATCTGGGTCAGGCGGTTCGACCCAGCGAACAAGCTCCCAATCGGAGCGCGAAGCCGAGCATAAAACCCGTGCCAGATCCAACGGAAACACGCCAGCTGCTTTGCCCTGTGCGCCTGCGATGGCTTCCTGCAGAGATAAGCCCATTATGCAAACCAATCCCCAGATGTCAGCCAGATCCTTTGGAACAGTACGGTCCAAAACAGCCGTAACTTTATTTGCCAGAATATTTTCGGCCGTATCGATGCGCCCAAGTGTCGGATGCTGCCTGGGCAAACCCACCCGGGATGGCACATCGTTCACCAATTCAATTTTTAGATCAATACCAGTTCGCGTCAGATTCAATCTGACATAACGCTCTTCGCGCACAACTACCTGAAAATGCCAATCTACCGAGCGAGAAAGGGCGTGTATAACGCGGTCCGCCCACAGGCCAAAGTAGTTTTCATCGTTCACAAAAAAATCCAGATCGTCTGAAAACCGATGATTTAAATAACCCCGGGACAAGGCCGTTCCACCAGTCAAGTAAAAATTGGTGTCGAGCAGCGAAAAAACCCGCAAAACTTGATCTTGAAATGGATAAAGTTTGTTTAGAAAAAAATCAGAATCCATTAGCGCATCAACTCCGGATGGTGCACCGGCAGCCACTCGGCCAGGAAATCAAATCCGCGCTGGCGGCTGACCGAGCGGATGTGCTCGCGCCAGCGCGGCCAGCCCTCCACCGCGCGCTTGAAGCCCAGCAGGCGGATGATGTCCGCATACGGGGCATACTCCAACAGACGCACCGCCGCCCAATCGCTGTCCAGCCTGCCGATGGTCAGCTCCCCATCCAGCAGCGCGCGGAATTGCGCCTCATCCATGTCGTAATCCCATACCCATGCCGGCCTCATCTCAGATTCTCCCAATCAGATTATAGCGGATTTCCTCCCCGCCATCATCCGCAGGGGGAAATGAATCCATCATCCCTTTCATCCTTTTTATCCCAGTGAATTTTCCTGGATCAGTTGCGCCGTGTACTGGCTCGGGCGCAGCCAGACCACCTCATCCCCCAGGTGGCGCTGCACACGCCGCACCACCTCGACGAACGCCGCCCAGCCCAGCCCGTTGACGGGGTTGAGCCCCTGCCAGTGGGCGTAGAAAATGCAGTAGGGCGCGCCGGAGCGCACCAGCTCCACCACCCGCCCACGCTGCCCATCGGCGCTGATGTAATAATCGGCGTCGGTGTATTCGCCCGCGTTCAGCCAGGTGGCCAGGCGGTCCTCGGCGTTGGGCGCCAGGTCGTAGACCGCGCAATCCCCGTCCCGCGCGGTAAGCCGCGCGCGGCACTCCTCGCGGTGACCGCCGATGAAGCACGGCAGCGTCTTGCCGCGGAACCGGCCGGCTTTGACCAGGTTGAGCAGCGCCTGCCACACGTTGGGGTTGAGGTCCTCGTTGCCGTCCGGATGGAGCTGCGCGAAGCGCGCCCGGCAGACCGCGCAGCCGCAGCCCGGCTCGGTCATCCCGCTGAAGCGCACCCCCACCCGCTCGCCCTCCGCCAGGATATTGGCGAAGTAGGCTTCGTACTCGCCAACGCCGACCCCCGGCTCGTGCATCCACAACCCCTCGTGCAGCGCCCCCGGCGGGACGCAGCCGCGCCCAAAGTCGTACAGCCCGCCGTGCGTCATCAGCTCAAAGTGCGTGTCAATGTTGCTGTCTTCAGCGCGGCGGATCTGCGCCAACTGCGCCTCGTGCAGCCCACTGGACGGGCGGCTGAGCAGCTCGCCGCGCTCCTCCCAGCCATAGCCCAGGATCACGCTGGCCTCCCCGGCGATGCCCTCGCCCGCGCAGAAATCGAGGAAGATGCGCAGCGCCTCCGGCGGCGCGTCATAGGGGTTGGTGTCGTCGCAGTAAAAAGAAAGGACTGTTTTTGTCATCGTTTACCCTCAACCTCTCTCGATCATGCGCACATTTTCCAAACCCTGGAAATGCGCATCCTGCGTCCACAAGACCGCGTTGTTCGCCCGGGCACTTGCCAGGATAAGGCTGTCGGCCATTGGCAATTTATACTCGATGGCCAGCGAAGCGCCCAGCAGCGCAATATCGCGGGTGACATCCAATACCTGTCCAAGCGACATCCAGGCAACTGCCTGCAAAGCCTCTTCATCGCCGCGCTGAAGGGCAATTCGTTTAAAGACTTCATACATACAGATGGTGGGAACAACCAATTCGTCAAGCTTGAGAATCACGGGAGCGAACCACTCTGCATTTTGACCTTTGCCAAAGTATTCCAGCCAACCGGACGAATCTACCACGTTCATACGCGTTCATCCTCTTCCCGATCCACATCCGTATCGATTCCCTCCACAAAGCCGCGCGCCTCAGCGATGTTGGGAACAACCAGAATCCTCAGACTGTTTTTATAAGGTATGAAAACGATTTTTTGTCCAGGTTTCAGGTTAAACTGTTGGCGGATTTTTTTTGGGATCACCACCTGGTATTTCGATGAAATAATTGTTGCTTCCATATTTTTACCTTTTTTTATCGATTCAAAAACGTAATACAAGATAAGTATACCATCTTTCTCATTTCCAATAAATCATTCGCGCCGTCTCAGCAATCACGAATCCCCTTTCTCCTATTGCACTATAATATCGGCGGAGGTATCCATGCAAATCCGCAAGCTTTCGCCCGACAACGAACTGGAAGCCAACCGCCTGTTTGCGCTGGCATTTGAAGAGTCTTCGCCCGTTTCCAACGGCGGCTGGTTCGACCCTGAAAAAACCTGGGGCGCGTTCGACGAGCGCGGCCGCCTGGTCTCCGAGATGGTCTGCCACCGCTTTGAGGCGCGTTTTGATGGCGCCTGGCTGCCGATGGGCGGCATCGGCGGCGTGGCCACGCATCCCGAGGCGCGCGGTCAGGGTCATGCCCGCGCCATCCTGCACCAGGTGCTGTCGGTCATGTTCGCCGAAGGGCTGGTCTTCTCCTACCTTTACCCCTTCTCTGAAGCCTACTACCGCAAGTCCGGTTACGAATGCGTCTTCCAGTCCAGCGAATGGCGGCTGCCGTTGAATCACCTCAGCCACCTGCCGCAGACCCTGGTCCCCCACCTGAACCTGCCCGGCGAGCCGCTTGACGATTTCAACACCGTCTACGAGGCCTTCAGCGCAGACCGCAACCTGGCCGTGCGCCGCACGCCGCAGTTGTGGTCCGAGCGCTTAAGCCAGGACCCATGGAAGGACAAAAAATATGCCTACTGCCTGTATGATCCCGCCGGCGCGCCGCAGGCCTATGTCCTCTATGAGGCCGCCCCCTGGAGTTGGGACGAGGGCAAGCGCAGCCTGCGCGTCACCGAGTGGGCTGCGGCCCGGCCAGAGGCGCTGGCGGGGCTGCTGGCCTTCCTGGGCAGCTTCACCGCCGGTTATTCCAGCCTCGAAATATCCATGCCCGCTGACCTGCTGCCCGAGATGCTCATCCCCGCGGGCGAGGGAACCTCGCGCAAGATGAGCTGGTACGGCATGGCGCGGGTGGTCAATGTCGAAACCGCCCTGCTGCGCATGCGCCCGCCGGACGGCGAGGGGCGCTTCACCTTGCAGGTCAGCGATCCCCAGTTGCCGCAGAACTGCGCCGCCTTCCAGGTTGAATACGGCCAGAATGGGCTGCGCGCCCAGCGCACCAGCGCCGAACCCGACCTGGCCGTCAGCATCCAGGCCCTGGCGCGCCTGCTGCTGGGCACGCTCAGCCTGGGCGAGCCCGCCGCAGCCCTGCTCCCCGGGCTGCAAGTGTTCAATCCCCATCCCGCGCTGCTGCGCGCTTTCCCGCGCAAGCCGATGGTCGTCCTGGATTACTTTTAGGCCTGCCAATAGATATCAGCTATCAGCCGTCAGCCATCAGCTTTCAGTTCAGATCAGAAGCGGGTCTGGTTGGGTGACGAATTGGGTTGCTTTTCGCACAAGCCTGCCTCCACGCTGATTCAATTCAGCATATTTGAGCGCCAGACCCTCATCCTTCATCCTCATCTCTCATTACTCGTTACTCATCACTTATCCCGAATCCCCACCCCCCAAATTCTTTCCCTTCCTTTACTTCTCCTCTCCGCTTGGCTATAATACACTCACCAACCCGAATGGCTCATTGTGGTTTCGTCGCCGGTTTTTAGCGTTACCCTGTTCACCCGGTCAAAAAAGGAGGCCCGCATGCTCACTGTCAGGAATATTGTCAAGATGAAGGGGGATGAAGTCTGGTCTGTATCGCCGGACGCCACCGTGCTGGAAGCCCTGCATGTCCTCGCCGATAAGGACATCGGAGCGATCCTGGTCACCGAAGCGGGCAAAGTGGTCGGAATCCTCTCCGAGCGCGACATCGCCCGCCACACAGCCCAGGCGGAATTCTGCCAGCTCGATGAGCCGGTGCGCAACCTGATGTCTTCGCCCGTCTTCTACGTGGCTCCCGACAACACCATCGAAGACTGCATGGCATTGATGACCGAAAAGCACATCCGCCACCTGCCCGTGGTTGAAAACGAGCGCCTGGTCGGTGTGATCTCCATCGGCGACGTGGTCAAAGCCATGATTATGGACCGCGATATGGCCATCGAGAACCTGGAGAAATACATCCTCGGCGGCGGATACGCGCGGTAGGCTGAGCGGTTTACGGTTGTCGGTTGTCGGTTATCGGTTATCGGTTGTCGGTTGCTGACAGTTTTCAGCCGTCAGCGACAAGAAACCCAATTGAATCGGGAGTCGTGTCTTGGGAATCGTCTGCGATGATGCGGTCGTTTCTTTCAAATCACGAATCACAGTTCACGCTTCCGCCCTCTTCCCTCATCACCCATTACCCATTACTTCCCCCAAAAAATAGGGCAGTTGCACCCGCCACCACGGCCAGTCGTGATTCACGTCGTGACCCCAGAAGTCAATCCAGGCCGGCACGTTCTTGCGCGCCAGGATATCCTGCAGCGCGCGCGCGTCCGCCAGCATCTCGTCCTCCCAGGCGCCCTGCCCCACGCAGACGATGATCTGGCTGCGCCGGTACTGCGCCAGGTACCAATCGTCCTCCAGCCCCGCCAGGTAATCCAGCGGGCTGTTGAAATAGAGCGTCTCGTCCATGTAGTCGCCCACGAACAGCTTTAAGCGCAGCACCCCGCTCAGGCTGATCAGCGCGTCGAACAGGTCGGGGTGGCGGAAGAAGAAGTTGGCCGCGTGATAGCCGCCCATGCTCACCCCCGTGCTGAGCAGCCGGATGCCCTCATCCTGGCAGTGCTGCCGCACGAACGGCACCACCTCGCCGGTGATGTAGCGGTCGTAATCCTCGTGGCGGCGGGCGCGGTCGGCGGGATGAGCGCCCCAGTTGGCCCATGACTGCCCGTCCACGCTGTCCACGGTGAACACCTTGATCTTGCCCGCCTCGATGAACGGCGCGCAGACCTCGATCATACCGAAATCCTCGAACTCGTAGAAGCGCCCACCCTGCGCCGGGAAGACCAGCAGCGGCTTGCCGTACCAGCCGTACACCTTCATTTCCATATCCTGCCCCAGGCTGGGGCTCCACCACTTGTGGTATTCGCTGTTCATGCCTCCCGCTCCCGGACACAGTCCGCCGCTGCCAGCACCTCTTCCAGATGCGGCGAGCGCAGCAGATAGCCGTAATTGCCCAACGCCCCGCTGAACACGCCACTGATCGGCTGGTGATGCACCATCAGCCCGCCCAGCCGTGCCAGCAGCTCGTCGTGCCGGTAGCGGTAGGGATGCAGGTGCTTGCGCCCCACGTAACAGCAGTGATAGGGGCGGCTGTAGCCTGCCGCAAAGCGGTTGTGCACCACCACGTTGGCGTATTCGCGGTACACGTCAATGTCGTTGGCATAATTGAACATGTCGGTGGTCAGCCCACCCGGAGGGCGCATGTTGACCTCCAGCGCCACCAGCCGCTCATCAGCCGTGCGGAAGAACTCGAAATGGAAGAAGCGCTCGCGCACCTCAAAAGCCTTCAATAACTTGCGCCCGGCCGCCTCCAGGTCCGCCGGGATCTCACGCAGCGAATGGTAGGCGATGTCCAGCCCCTGGTTGACCGTCTCCATGATCCCCTGGCTGAAGACGTGCGCGGTGTAGAAGACCGGCTCGCCATCCTGGTCCACCAGCCCATCGAATGAGACGATCACCCCCTGGATGAATTCCTCGGCGTAGTAGTCCGCCGCCGGGCAGTTGGCCAGGAAGTTTTCCAGCTCGGCGTCATTGTGCAGCTTGTAGGTTTTCCACGCCCCCACGCCGACATCCGGCTTGACCACCAGTGGGTAGCCGCATTGCGCCGCCAGCCCGCGCAGCGCCGCGGACGCGGCGTCGGCATCGGCAGCCGGCACCAGCGCCCCGCGCGCCGCAGCCACCCCGCACTGCTGGAAGACGGCCTTCATCAACGATTTGCGCTTGACCCGCGCGATGCTGTCGGCCTTAAAGCCGGGGATGTTGAAATCGGTGCGCAGCCGCGCGTCGCTCTCCAGCCAGTGCTCGTTGTGCGATTCGAGCCGTTCCAGCCGCCCGTGGCGGTGGGCGAAGTGCCCCAGCGCGCGGTAGAGCTGGTCGTAATCCTGCACGCTGCTCACACGGTAATACTCGCCCAGCGCCGCGCGCAGCTCGGCGGGCAGATTCTCGTACGGCTCATCCCCCAACCCCAGCGCGTTGACCCCCAGCGCCTTGAGCGCCCGCGAAAAAGCAACGTAATTGGGCGGAAAATGCGGCGAGAAATAGACGTAGTTCATCGGGTTTCCTCAAAAAATTAGAGGGGATTATATCATCCCTGGTTTGCAGATGCGCATCAAACCAACGCTGTGTGAAACCCTTGACGATGTTTTCAGCCCGCGAGGTTCGCGGGCGGATTAGCCCTGCCGGGCGGAATCAGCGCGCCTGCAGGACGATTTCGCGACTCTCCAGCCCGTCGGACGAGAATTTCACCCGGATCGGGCCTCTTTGACCGTTGCTGCGCAGGATGGCGATCATGCGCCCCTGGTAAGTGGTGTAGCTGGCGCCGGTGTACGGTTCCTCGCTCAACGGGTTGGCGCTGCCAACGGCGGCCAGGCTTGCGGCACCCTGCACCTCAACCGTTACCGTGCGATCTTCCATCATTTTGGGGATGCCAGCCGCATCGCTGAGATGCACCGCGATATAGGCCAGGTCCTGCCCGTCGGCGTTGATCGCGTCCTCTTCCGGCAGGACGGTCAAAACGGTTTCCTTGCCCGCGCTTTTCAACGAGCTGCGCCCGATTTCCTTTCCATCCGCGTCATAACTGACCGCCAGCAGCTCGCCGGGGCGGTAAGTGGTCTTGAATTTGGTTTTACAGTCAACCAGCCCGCGCCTGCCCAGCGACTGCCCGTCCTGAATCAGCTCGACGCTTTCGCCAATGCTGAACACTTCAATCTCAGCCGGGCGGCCTGCCTGCCCTGCCCAGCTCCAACTGTCCACCGCGTCGGTGCCGCGCCACATGCCCATGAAGACTTTCTCGCCGGTGTGATTCAGCGGCCTGACGCCGATGTAGGGGATGCTGCGCACGCCCCATCCGACCACCGCGTAATAGCCCAGGCTGTCCATCTGACCGGTCAGGTCAATGCAGCCGCACGAGGCGCTGACGCAGGGATAAGGCTTGCTGAATGGTCCGCGGCTCTGACCGTACACCGGCAGGCCGAGGCCGGCTTCGCCCAGGTAATCCCAGCCGGTCCACATGAAATCGCCGATCACGAAGGGCGTCTGCTCGACCATCTTCCAGTTCCTGGCGATGGCGCGCGGCATCGTCTCGGAACCGACCATGACCCGTTCGGGATGCCAGGCATGGTGTTTTTTATAGGCGTATTCGGCGTAGTTGTACCCGGCGATGTCCAGCGCCGCAAAGGATGCGCCGGCCACCTTCTCAGCTTTCTCCGGCGTACCGATCACTTTCATCAGGATGGGCGCCAGAGTGACGAGAATGTTGGCCATCGTGCTGCCGGCAGCCCGCGAATCGGCCGCCTCGCGGTAGGGATCGACCACGTCCGCCGGGCTGGTGACCGACTTGTTCAAGGCTGAGCCCATGGAAGCCAGGCTGGCCAGCATGATCTGGATGCAATTGGTCACCGGGCGGGAGGGGTCCAGTTGATGACAGAGCTGCACCATGCGGCGGCTGGTCTCCGCGCCGGCGGGCGTGCCGGTGTCGGGGATCTCGTTGCCGATCGAATACAGGATCACCGCGGGGTGGTTCCAGGAGGCGGCGACCATGGCGGTGACGTCTTTTTCCCATTCGGCGTCAAAATACAGCCCGTAATCATAGTCGGTTTTCTTCAGCCGCCAGGTGTCGAAGGCTTCGTGCATCACGTACATGCCCACCTCGTCGCAGGCGTCGAGCAGCGCCTGGCTGGCCGGATTGTGGGCGGTGCGGATGGCATTGAAGCCGGCCGCCTTCATGATCTTCATCTTTCTGCGCTCGGCCTTCTCAAAGCTGCACGCGCCCAGCGGTCCGTTGTCATGGTGGATGCAGCCGCCGCGCAGCTTGACCGCTTGGCCGTTGACCAGCAAGCCCTGTTCAGCATTCCAGGCCAGGCTGCGGATTCCGGTGCGCAGCCGGGCTTCGTCCACAATCCGGCCTTGATCCTGCAGGGTCACCCGGACATCGTACAGGTGAGGGTGATCGGCGTCCCACAATCTGGCGTCGGGGACTTCGATCTGGCAGCTGGCACCCCTGCCGCCCGCCACCACCTGGCCGTCCAGGAGGATCTCGGTGACGATCTGCAGCGAATCCGCATCGACAGCCCTGACATCCACCTGCAGGACAGCCGGATGAATTGAGCGGGTGAGCACGCGCACGCCGTCCGGCGCGATGTGCTGGCGCCCGGCGGTGAGCAGGCGCACGTTGCGGTAGATGCCGCTGCCGGAATACCAGCGCGAGTTGGGCGTCTGGGTGTTGTCCACCAGCACCTTGATCTCGTTCTGCTGGCCAATGCGCAGCCGGCCACTCAGATCAACGTGGAAGCGCGAATAGCCGTAAATCCTGCCGCCCACTTCCTCGCCGTTGAGCAGGACGGTGGATTTCATGTAAACGCCGTCGAACTCGAGGATCACGGTTTTCTCAGCCAGCTCAGGGCTGCCGAAGAGGGTCTTGGTATAGATGTATTTTCCGCCGGGATAAAAGCCGCTGTTGCTGCCGTCTTTCATGCGCGGGCGGCGCTGTTCGGTCTGCATGGCGTCGTGCGGCAGGTTCACCAGGGTTGTGCGGGCTGCGTCGCTGGCGTTGGCAAAGGTCCAGGATGGGTTAAAGTTTTGGCTGATCATCTTTTTTCTCCGAAGGTATTATACATTCGCGTCCGTAGGGGCGGGTCTGGTTGAATCAACCTTCACATTTGACAGTCTGCCAGACCCGCCCTTACCACAATGCCCCACCCGCCCCTTATGTCAGCAGGTCGAGCAGGATGGGGTAGACCAGGGCGGTGTTCTGACGCGGGTTGAGCGGATCAACGATGTCGTGATCCAGGTTGTGGACACGGGCGAAGGTGTGGGTGCGCACGTCAGCGCCGTGCGCCTGCCAGGCCTGCGCCATGCGCGCGCAGAGGGCGGGGTCGATGGCTGTGTCACTCTCGTTCAACACGAACTGGATGCGCGGGGCGGCGGGTTTGCGCCGCCGGGCGGCGGCCTGCACGCGCAGCGAGAGGCTGAGGATGTTGGCCAGACCGCGCGAGGCCAGGCGTGGGTAGGCGTGCATCTGCGGGCCGGGCGCGTCCTTTTTCTCGGCGTCCCACCACACGAACCAGTTGGGCAGCCGCTTGATCAGCGGCGCAGCCAGCGGCAGCAGGCGGGTGGGGACGGGAGCCACGCCGAAGGCCGGCGCCAGCAGCACCGCCAAATCCACTTCGGCGCGCTCTTGGGCAGCCCAGGCGGTCAGCACACCCCCCATCGACAGCCCGCACACCACCAGGCGCTCGCCCAGCCCGGCGGCCATGTCCACCGCCTGGCTGGCAAAACGCAGCAGCTCGGCTTCGGTCAGGCGGGCAGTTTCGCTGGTCATGCGGTCGAGCAGCCCGTGATGCGGCGCGCGCGGAATGAGCACATTGTCGCCGCGCTCATGGCACAGGCGACCCAGCGCGCTGAACTGGAAGGTGCTGTTGGTGTAGCCCTGGAAGAACAGCACCGCGCGCGGGGTCTTGCGGTCGTGAGTGAAGAAATGGGTGCGCGAGACCGGGTTGACCTGCGGCCCGTCCAGCCGCTGCAGCGCG
This sequence comes from uncultured Anaerolineaceae bacterium, assembly GCA_964496705.1. GTDB lineage: Bacteria > Chloroflexota > Anaerolineae > Anaerolineales > Anaerolineaceae > CAZCBJ01. Next base: position 11,638 of record CAZCBJ010000105.1, read on the forward strand.
GCGATGCGCACGGCGGCCTCGGCGTAATCAGCGGCGGGTTGGCAAGCTGGCGGTCGCATCTCACACCCCGCAGTGCAGCATGCGTGTGGGCAGCGCCATCAGCGCCTCGGCGCAGGGCAGCCCGTGAGCCGCGCCGAAGGCTTCTTCACGCATCTTCAACCACGCCGAGAGCATCTCCAACTCTTCGTCGCTGAACTGGGCGTGGAAGCAGCGCGCGGCCTGGTGCTTGCGCTCCTGGGTGGACGAGATGTCCACCACCGTATTGGGCGTGCGCGTGGTGTAGAAGGCCATACCCTTCAGCGCGTGGGGCGTGTAGGCCGCGTCCACCGCCGGGTCGGTGTGGATGCGCATCAGCCCGCAGAGGATGGCGGCTTCGGCGGCGGCCTGCCCGGCCAGGATGTGATCGCGGTGGGCTTCGTGGGGCAGCCAGGGATCGATGGCGAAGAGGAAATCGGGCTGCAGCCGGCGGATGGCAAGGATGATGCCGCGGCGCACTTCATAATAATCATAGCTGCCCGCGTCGGGGAAATCCAGCCAGGTGTGCGAGGATACGCCCAGGATGGCGGCGGTGGCGGCCTGCTCGCTGCGCAACTGGCGCGTGGCCTGTTCGGGCGAGAGGCTGGTGTCGAGCACGCCCATCAGGTCGTTGGTGACGGTCAGGTAGTGGATCTCGGCGCCGCCGTCGTGCAGGCGGGCGATCGTGCCGCCGATGCTCAGGTCGGCATCGTCGTAGTGGGGTTGGACGACGAGGATGCGCCGCGCGCTGAAGATGTCCGGCACGGGAAAACGAGGATCGGTGTTCATGAGGCCTCCGCTGAAGATGGGATTTGGGTGAAGAGGATGGAAGAGAAGAAAAGAAAGAAGAACTGGGATGAAAGGGATGAAATGGATAGGGAAAGAGGATAAAAGAGAAGAAGGAAGAACTGGGATGAAAA
>CAZCBJ010000106.1:0-12423 GCA_964496705.1 uncultured Anaerolineaceae bacterium
AAATGGTACGCATAAATTCCCTCTTTATTGTATAATTTTACCGTTCCAGATAGGATTACACAGTTATACACTTACCGGTAAGGGCTCAAAATATCCTGAAGTAAAGGAGGATTTTTGGAGAAATATATCATAGCCATTGACCAGGGAACCACCAGCACGCGATGTATTGTTTACAACCGCCGTGGTCAGGCCATTGCCGCATCTCAAAAAGAGCACAGACAGATCTTTCCAAGACCGGGTTGGGTTGAACATGACGCCGTCGAAATTTGGTCGAACACCCAGGAAGTTATTACTTTGGCAATCTCCGAAGCGAAATTGACTTCACAGAATATTGCTGCAATTGGGATCACCAATCAACGCGAAACAACGCTGGTCTGGGACCGAAAAACCGGAAAACCATACTGTAATGCCATTGTCTGGCAGGATACCCGAACCGATTCGATCTGCGTTGAATTGGCCAAGGATCAGGGACAGGATCGCTTTCGAGAAAAAGTTGGACTTCCTCTGGCAACCTACTTTTCTGGGCCAAAAATCCAATGGATGTTGTCCAACGTCCCCGGACTCAATAAAGCAGCCATAGCGGGAGATGCCATTTTCGGAAATATCGATACCTGGCTCATATGGAATCTCACAGGCGGCGTGAACCATGGCATTCACGTTACCGATGTAACCAACGCTTCGCGTACCATGTTGATGAACCTGAATACATTGGATTGGGATGGCGATATCTTAAACACCCTGGACATTCCCCATACGATGCTCCCCGCTATTCTCTCGTCATCGGAAATTTATGGTGAAGCCCAAGGGCTATTACAGAATATCCCTATTTCAGGTGATTTGGGGGATCAACAGGCCGCTCTATTCGGGCAAACCTGTTTCTCACCCGGCGAGGCAAAAAACACTTACGGCACCGGCTGCTTTATGCTTCTGAACACTGGCCATCAGATGATACCCAGCCAGAGTGGGCTATTAACTACTGTGGGCTACAAAATCGGATCCCAAAACGTAGTGTATTGTCTGGAAGGATCCATTGCGATTACAGGCGCGTTGGTGCAATGGTTGCGAGATAATCTTAAAATAATTGGTTCCTCTGCAGAAATCGAAGAACTGGCTTGCACTGTTGACGATAATGGCGGAATCTACTTTGTCCCTGCTTTTTCTGGTTTGTTTGCCCCTTATTGGCGCAGTGATGCCAGAGGTGCCATCGTCGGGTTGACACGATACATTAACCAGGGTCACCTTGCCCGGGCGGTGTTAGAAGCGACTGCATACCAGACCAGAGAGGTCCTGGAGGCAATGGAACGCGATTCGGGGGTGAAATTGACCACCTTGAAAGTTGACGGAGGCATGGTTACCAATGAATTGCTCATGCAGTTCCAAGCCGATATCCTCAATGTGCCAGTCGTCCGCCCCAAAGTGATTGAAACGACTGCGTTGGGAGCTGCTTACGCTGCTGGATTGGCGGTCGGATACTGGAAGTCGTCTGAGGACCTCAGACAGAACTGGGGGCAGGATAAACAATGGGTTCCACATATGGAAACCGACAAACGGGAAAAGTTGTTTTCTAATTGGAAAAAAGCTGTCCAAAGGACATTAAACTGGGTTGAATAATATGAATACTAAACCACATGCACTCATCATCGGAGCAGGATTCACTGGTTGTGCAACCGCCCACGATCTGCAATTGAGGGGTTTTCAGGTGACAGTCGTTGAAAGAGGTGAAATCGCCTCAGGCACCTCCGGGCGGACTCACGGCTTATTGCATTCGGGCGGACGTTATTGCGTGACCGATCAGGAAGCAGCCATCGAATGCATCGAAGAAAACATCACCCTGCGTAAAATTACGCCTCAATGCATCGAATTTAACGGCGGCCTTTTCGTAGCTTTGGATGAAAACGATCTGGATTATGGTAAAAAATTCGTTGAAGGCGCACAACGTTGCCATATCCCAATCGAACAACTATCACCTCAGGAAGCATTAAGGCTGGAACCCAATCTAAATCCAGGTATTTTAACTGCCTTTACCATACCCGATGGCGCATTTGACCCTTTACGGTTGGCGCTCGCCTTTGCGGCTACTGCACGAAAAAATGGAGCCGTGTTTTTAATCCATCACGAAGTAATCGGGGTAAACCAGGATGGAAAAGGCGCAATTACCGGAATCAAAATATGGGACCGGGCAGCGGATCGAAAATTGGAAATTGCTGCAGACATTGTCATCAACGCGACTGGCGCTTGGGCGGGTAAAGTCGCCGCTTTCGCTGCGTTGGATGTGCCGGTTAAACCTACACCAGGAGTCATGGTGGCTTATGATCAGCGATTGGTGCAGCGTGTGATCAACCGCTTGTGCGAACCTGACGATGGCGATATTCTACTCCCTCAGCGGCGGATGGCAGTGATCGGGACGACGTCTTTTGAGGTTTCCGATGTAGACTACATACCGGTTTTGGCTGATCAGGTTCAGTTGATGCACGAGCGCGCTGCCCAGTTGGTCCCCAAGGTAAAATCTGCAAACATGCGCGGCGCATATATGTCCGCCAGACCGCTGATCGCCTCAACAACATCCGGGCGAAGCCTGTCCAGAACTTTTAAGTGTTACGACCATAAGGCCAGTGACGGTATCGATGGATTGATCACCATCACAGGCGGTAAAGCGACTACTTGTCGTGCCATGGCAGAAAAAACAGCCGACTTGGTTTGCCAGAAATTGGGTATCCAATCACATTGTCTAACGGCAGAAGTTCCCCTGGCCTCATACCGTTCGTATTACGCACCCATCTAGATCAGAGAGCAAATAAATGACTGAAAAATGGCGCATAACATTAAACATTTCCCGACAAAAGGGAACCCAAAAACGCACCTTCCAATCTTTTCCAATGGAGGTTGACCCAGATGAATATATCCTGGATGCCATCGAACGCGTTTGGGCATTCCACGATCGCAGCCTGGTTTATAGACACGCCTGCCACCATTCAACTTGTGGCGCCTGTGCAATGTTGGTCAATGGCGTTGAAAAATTGACCTGCATAACAACGATCCGTTCTATTGCACAACCGGGTGCCACCATTCGGGTAGAACCGCTCAAAAATTTCCCGGTGGTGAGTGACCTGATGGTCGATATGTCGAGATTTTATAATGACATGGACGAAACGCAGGCTACACAGGTAACCCCTGTCCATTTGTCTGGCTCTCCCAACGAGAAGCCAACCACTTCTGTGGATGGATATGAGCGGTTAGTGGATTGCATAGAATGCGGAATGTGTGTGAGTGCTTGCCCAGCAGCAAACACATCAGATACCTACCTTGGACCCGGCGTTCTTGCTTCCATTCATCTGTCTTGTATGATCGGTAATGAACAAGGCCTCATTTTTGCCGATTCACAAGATGGGCTATGGCGCTGCCATAGTGGCTTTGAGTGCAGCGAAGTATGCCCATCCAACGTCGATCCAGCGTCCAGAATAATGGCCCTTCGCCGTCAAGTGATCATCAAAAGAGTCAAACGCTTTTTAAAGCTATAGGAAAATGTCGCATGATCAATCAACCCTCACCTCGCAATTTACTCAGATGGTTTGACCCGCGCTCACGGAAGATTGGAACTTGGGCGTTCATTTTGAACCGAATCACTGCATTGGGTTTGACCCTATACCTGGCGATGCACCTGGTTATGCTAGGAAAACTGGCTCAAGGCCCGGAGTCTTACAATGCATTTATTGCTTTTGCCAAATCCCCGATGATCAAAGTCGGCGAAATGCTGGTCATTGCCGCCGCAATCATCCACGGATTAAATGGTATCCGCATTGCCATAACCAGTTTTGGAATCGGGACTCGTTACCAAAAACAGCTTTTCATCAGCCTGATGGCCGTAGCAGCCGTTGCGATCTTTTATTTTGGTTATGTCATGTTTATCGTGCACTAGGAGCAGATCATGTCTGAGCTAACTTCATCTAAACCAAAATCCCAGGAAGGTGTTGCCCTTTGGCTGCTCAAGTTGTTCGCTGGACTTGCTATCGTTATTGTGATGGGTATTCACTTAATAGTCAATCATGTGGTCGCGCCAGGAGGATTGTTGGATTACAATGCAGTGCTTCAATACTACACCCATCTAATCATTCCCATAATGGAAGTGGCCTTTCTGATAATCGTGATTGTTCACTCACTACTTGGGGTACGAAGCATTGTATTGGACCTAAATCCTACGCAGAAAGTCTTATCTCTCGTGAATTGGGCACTGGTTTTATTAGGCAGTATAGGAATCCTGTATGGCACCTGGCTGGTGATTGTGGTGGTCCAGGCCGGCAAAGGATGATGAATGTCGGTGCTAATACGTGGTGTATGTGTCTTTTGTGGTTCCGCGGATAATATATCACCAATCTATCTACAAGCTGCACGCCAAATGGGGCTTCTGTTGGCTAATCAGGGCTGTACGATCATTTACGGTGGCGGGAAAACCGGATTGATGGGGGAGTTAGCCAATGGAGCGCTTGCTTCAGGAGGCGCAGTGATTGGCATCGTACCAGAAAGTTTGAATTATTCGCACTTGATTCACGCCAATCTAACAGGTTTGGAAGTCACCCCAGATATGCATACCCGCAAGATGCTCATGCACAAAAAGTCGGATGCATTTATTGCCATGCCAGGCGGCCTGGGTACATTCGACGAATTCTTTGAAACGATCACCTGGATGCAAATCGGTTTACATCAGAAACCAGTGGGTATTCTCAATATCAATGGGTATTTCGAGCCTCTTTTTCGTCTCATTGACCACGCAATTCATGAGAAATTCGTTTATGCCCACCACTCCGAATTGTTTGTTTCCAGTGACAATCCAGCCGATTTGTTTGATAAAATGAAAGCGTTTGAGCTCCCAGATAATCTTGATAAGTGGGTCAATCGTTAGGTTTCTCTTGACAGCCCTCGGATACCAGACTAAAATCTACCGTCGCGAAATCAACGGCTAAAGCCGATTTTATTTTCGAGCGAGGGTAACCCGCATACGGGTGAGAGGCGCTCAAAGGAAAAGGAAAAAATGGAAAAAGTTGTTCTTCACGCCACCCGTCGAACCGTGACTGGTAAAAAGGTTGGCACTTTACGCCGGCAAGGAAAACTTCCGGGTGTAATCTATGGGCACCATGTCGAAACCACTCCCATCACACTCGATTTGCACAGCACAACCCTTGCGCTGCTCCGGTTGACCAGTTCCAGTCTGATCACCATCGAGCTTGACGGGCAAGAATTTTCGACATTGGTTCGCGAAAAACAGCGTGATTACCTGGCCAATGTTCTTCTGCATGTCGATTTTCAGGCAGTATCATTGACCGAGAAAATTCGTGCAAACGTGGCCATCGTCCTCAGTGGCATCTCGCCTGCTGTCAAAGATTTCAACGGTGTCGTGGTAACGGGGTTGGACGAAATTGAGGTTGAAAGTCTTCCGCAACATCTGCCCGAAAGAATTGTAGTCGACATCTCTTCCTTGAACCGTATTGGCGATGGCATCTTCGTCCGAGACCTTGAGCTTCCATCTGAAGTGGAAGTACTAGATGATCCCGACGAGAGCATTGTGATCATCACTTCACAGGTTGCTGAAGAAGAAGCTGGCGAAGCTGGTGAACAAGCAGAGCCCGAAGTCATCGAAAAAGGCAAGAAAGAAGAAGAAGTCGAGTAACTCTGCTTCAGACCTTGCAGAAGAGGCAGCACAGTTCATGTGCTGCCTTTTCTATAATTTAAGCCTCCGAATAAAATTCAAAGTGATTTCAGCCGTAATTCCCCATAACAACTCGTTGTCGTACGGCTCAAAAAAGGTGACCAGTGCTTCTTGACCATTGGGTCTCGTATAAGGTCTCAAGCTATGATGGTCGGGCAAAAACAACCATTCTAATGGGATAGAAAATATTCTCTCGACCTCATCGTCATTTACAGAGAAATGGTCAGGCCACGTAAACCTGCCAATGACCGGTGTAACCTCATACCCGGTCGCAGTTTCCATCGGGGGCAGCATGCCCAATACATCGATAACACCGGGCGATAAACCAATTTCCTCATAGGTCTCACGCAAAGCAGTATCTATCGGTGTGTGGTCCTGATCTTCCGCCATTCCTCCCGGAAATGACACCTGCCCTTTGTGATCTTGAACCTTATCAGTTCTGCGAATGAACAGCAAGTGGATGTCTCCGTCTTTACAAAAAAGCGGAATAAGTATAGCCGCTCTCTTCAAGCCGTTGTTCTTAAAACCGAGATCTGTTTGAGGAGCTTTTTGGTCGGAGAATCGCTTTCTTAATATTTCACGATCGAGGTTATACCGCTGGAAACAATCCAAAATATCCTCTTAGCCTTCTTCGTCGGCTTGACCTATCTCAGCAAAAAGCTGCGCCTGTTCATTGGTTGACTGCTCAACGCGAACCGGGCGGGCGAATATCAAGAAGCCTGTGTGAGCAACCATTCGATCTACCGGGCGAAGGCGCTCTGGCTCCGCCTTGTAATACCGTAAAAATATTTCCAATACATCAATAAAGGCGAAATTTTCCTGCCGCAGGGCATATAATAAACGAGAAACCTGATTAACGGTTGGTAATATGCAACCAAAAAAACCGCCCAGTTTTAGAGCGCCTCTCACCTGACTCATATAATCAAACGGGTTGGCAACATCCAGAAACAATGCGTCCACGCCTGTTTCATCAAACCCCTCAGCAATATCCCTGATCTTAAAATCAACATTTTCCGCCAGATTCAAACGCTCCAGGTTCCGAATGGCAGTCTGTTGTGTTTCTGCTCGGATTTCATAACTGGTAACCCGCCCCGTGTTCCCCACTGCAAAAGCGAAAGCCGATGTCAGCGCACCAGATCCCGTGCCCGCCTCAAGGATATGCTGGCCTGGACCGACCCCCATTGTCACCAATATGAAACCGATTTCTTTAGGATAAAGAATTTGGGTTGTGCGCGGTATCTCTCGTAATAAATCTGCCAGTGAGGGCTGAAGAAGAAAAAAAGGATTTCCAAGATGGCTGTAGACCTGGCTGCCCCATTTTTGGCCGATCAAATCATCATGTCGCAAAATTCCGCGATGACTGTGAAATTCAGCCCCAGCTTTTAATCGTAGAATGAAATGCTTATGGCTTAATCCGACCAACTGGGCCAAATCACCGTCTTGCGCATGCGTACCGTGTAAATTCCAGGACAATTTCGTTGCCTTTCTTGTTCATTATTTCGAAGGCCGGAAGTTGGCTAACCAATACCCAAGTAGAACCACAAGAACGCTGCCAACAATTCCAAAACCTAATTTTAGGGGGCCAAGATCCCACAGTATCCATGAGATATGCCTCCCCAGTGAATGCCCCAGCCAGAAACCCAACCAGCATAGAAATACATAATAGAAGACACGCCCCGGGCCTCCACCTTTCCATAAATGAAATAAAGCCCCGATCAAGGTGGAAACTAATACGCCGAATAGAAATGCTGGAATTGTCATAAGCTAACACTCCGCCGATCTAGAGGATTTGACCGCCTCCAAGGACATAGTTCTCTTGATAAAAAACAGCGAACTGACCGGGAGTTATATCACGCAGATCCTTTTCCAAGACCACTTTCACCGTTCGGTCATCGATCATACTGACAGTCGCCCACACCAAGGGTGCACGATAACGAATCTTAACTTGCAATTGACAGGGCAAATTGGGTGGTTTTCCTGAAATCCAGTTCATATCAGCAGCAGTAAATTCACGCCTGCCCAGCAGTTTTTCGGGACCTACAATTAACACATTGCTTTCAAAAATCTTCTCGAGAACATACAATGGTTGAGCAGAAGATACCTTTAATCCCTTGCGTTGGCCTATAGAATAAAACGCCAACCCATCATGCCAACCAAGCTCATCTCCTGTGATGGATAAAATTTTCCCGGGTTTGTGAACAGAAGAGGCACGATGGACTAGAAAATCGCGATAATCTTGGTCTCCCAAAAAACATAGATCTTGGCTTTCTTTTTGATTGGCGCTTTCTAAACCATATTTTCTGGCCAGTTCACGAACTTCAATCTTTCTATAATCGCCCACAGGAAAGATTGTCTTTCGTAAATGATTTTGCGTAAGGTTGCTTAAAAAATAAACCTGGTCCTTGCTGGCATCCTTACCGCACTGAAGGCGACAACCTCCATCAGCTTGAATTCGAATTCGAGCATAATGACCGGTAGCGACCCACTGCGCCCCCAAGGTCTGTGCTTGCTTGAGCAATACCTCCCATTTTATCCAGCGATTGCAGATCACACACGGATTGGGGGTATGTCCGCTCGAATAACCTTCAACGAAATAATTGATGACTACCTTTGAAAAAAGTTGGCTGGCGTCGATGTTAATAAACGGTATATTTAGTTGAGATGCAATTCTCTCTGCTCGAGCCGTGCCATCATCGCTATACGAATAGGGTTTAGAATTTACACTTGACGACAGGCCAAAATTAAGCGTAACTGCGACAACATGATATCCAGTTTCGAGGAGTAAAGCTGCAGCAACAGAGCTGTCCACTCCCCCGCTTAACGCCACCAGCACTGTCTCGGCCATAATTGGTTAGTCCGATCCTCGTTACCAGGAAATAGTTCTATTACTAACAATAACCTGTTTTCGCATAAAGCAAAATTATAGCATGTTCTTCATAATAAACTTTTCTCTACTGGCAACCCTTGTTATAATAGGTTGGTTACCCGGAGGAGATGCTTTCCAGATAACGAGGTACTTTGTTTTGATGAATTTTATAGACACCCATTGTCACCTGAATATCATGATTGACCATGATAACCTTGGTTATGTATTTGAAAGGGCATGGGAAGCTGGAATAAGCAAAATTATCATCCCAGGTATTGATGTAGCTAACAGTAAAAGCGCCGTTGAATTGGCAGAGTCTAACCCAAAATTGTTTGCAGCGGTCGGGATTCATCCGAACGAAACAAGAGAGTGGAGATCATCTTCTATCAACGAAATCATCGCCTTGGGTAAAAGTGATCGAGTGGTCGCCATTGGAGAAATTGGTTTGGATTTCTACAGAAATTACGCATCAAAAGACAAGCAAATTTCTTCACTCAAGGCTCAATTGGAAGTGGCAAAGATTCTTGAAAAGCCTGTGATCATACATTGCAGGCAATCAGCAGCAGATTTACTGGAAATTTTAACCGAGTGGCAAAAAACACTGACTGCCGATGGTTCTCCAATCCACAACCACCCCGGTGTGATCCACTCATTCGACGATAATCTCGATTTTGCGCATGCATTCATTAAAATTAAGTTCGCTATTGGGATCAATGGACCGGTTACATATCCCAAAGCCCACGAGCGTCACAATGTAGCAAAGAATATTCCAGTAACTTCCATTTTACTTGAAACCGATTCGCCTTTTCTTCCACCTCAAACCCATCGCGGGAAGGTTAATGAACCTTCCTATCTACCCCTCATCGCAAGGCAAGTCTCCCAATTAAGAAATATTGATCTGGAAACCCTAGCAATAAACACATCTCAGAATGCCCAACAATTATTTGGCTGGAGTGTATCCGCTTGACGAGTCAACTAAATTTTCTTGAAATCATACAAGACGATATTCAATCCGTAGATGAAAGACTGCGAGCGCAAGCGGAAGGATACCATCCAGATATCTCCTCAGCTTTAAATTTATTATTGGAAGCCGGAGGAAAAAGACTTCGCCCGGCAATTACCATCCTTGTCGGACGAATGCTTAAGGCTCCGGTTGATCGATTGGTCACTCTGGCATCCGCAATAGAATTATTGCACACCGCCACACTAGTCCATGACGACTTGATTGACGGTTCGTTATTGCGCCGCGGTATGCCAACCTTAAATTCGCAATGGTCTCCTGGGGCAACTGTTTTAACCGGCGATTTCCTCTTTTCGCGTGCCGCGAAACTTGCTGCCGATACAGAATCGGTTCCAGTGATTAAGCTTTTTTCAGAGACTTTAACGATCATTGTAAATGGTGAAATTACCCAATTATTCACCAGCCGTTGCGCTAAAAATCGCGAAGGGTACTTGACCCGAATCTATGCAAAAACAGCATCATTGATTGAGACTTCAGCCAAATCTGCTGCTCTCATATCCAATTCTTCACCAGAAACCGTCGAATCCATGCGCCTGTTTGGTTACAACTTGGGCATGGCTTTTCAGATCATCGATGACTTGTTGGACTTCACCAGCGATCCGGAAACACTTGGAAAACCGGTGGGAAGCGATTTGCGCCAGGGCCTGTTCACTCTGCCAGCCTTAATCTACAATGAGCAGAACCCAGACGATCCGGATATTGCGCAGCTTGATGAGGGAAATTGCAGCAATGATAATGGCAAAATTGATCGACTGATTGATGCAATCCGCGCGAGCAAGTCTATTGATCTAACTTATCAGGAAGCTGAAAGGTTTATTTCTATAAGTTTAGAACATCTGTTTTCTCAACCGCCTGGTCGAGAACGATCAGCTTTGGAACAACTGGCAACCTATATTATCCAAAGAGAAAAGTAAACAAGAAATCTGATCACTAACTTTAATGCGCTGGGGGGGACTTGAACCCCCATGCGTTTCCGCACATGGCCCTCAACCATGCCTGTCTGCCAGTTCCAGCACCAGCGCAAGCAAAAGCAATTATAATCGGGTCGGATTGCTTGTCAAGCAATTTTCTCCCTAAGAGAATCTAAAGAAGAATGTATAATAAGAAAATCCCTGTAAGGAGAGATTACTATGGCAATAATTCTAGATGGGATGGGCAGTGATGATTATCCTGAACCAGAAATCCTCGCGGCTATCACGGCAGCCGAAACGTTGAACGAAGAGATCCTCCTGGTTGGCAACCAATCGATACTGGAACCAAAACTGAAATTGGCCACCGGGAAGACCCTTCCAATCCGGATTGTGCATGCTCCTGACGTCGTAGAAATGAGTGATAAACCTGTTGCCGCCACGCAGGGAAAACCACAAAATTCGATGGCTGTGGGGTTGACCCTGCTCCAGGAAGGACAGGGAGAAGCATTTATCACTGCGGGTAACACAGGAGGCGCATTCTTTAACGCTGTAAAGATCCTGCGCCGGTTTGAAGGATTAAATCGTCCCGCCCTCGCGACCACCATCCCCACGCGAAAAGGAAAATGTGTTTTTCTGGACATGGGCGCAAACGCCGACTGCCGCCCCGAGTTTCTCCTTGATTTCGCCATTATGGGCAGCGTGTATTCTGAATACGTCATGAAAGTAAGAAAACCCTGCATTGGTCTGCTTGCGAATGGTGAAGAATCGGGAAAAGGTAACACCCTAGTGCGTGAAGCCCATATCCTTCTTAAAAACGCCGACATCAATTTCTATGGCAACGTAGAACCAAAAGAGGTTTTCAAAGGAGAAGTTGACGTTGTCGTCACTGACGGATTCACTGGGAATATTTTTATCAAGAACAGTGAAGCGATTGCTAAATTCATCTTGGATGTAATCAAAGAAAAACTCACCAGTTCACTGAGAGGCAAAATTGGTGGCTTGTTGATCAAGCCTTCGCTGAAAGGATTGTTGAAGTTAATGGATCCTGCCGAGGTGGGTGCCGGGATTCTACTGGGGGTGAACGGCAATGTGTTCATCGGTCATGGCAGATCGGATGCGCGCGCACTGGTCAGCGCTATCCGTAACAGCCGCAATGTCATAGAATCACGCCTTCTAGACAACCTCAAACAGGCTATTCAATCCAGATTAGCATCCAAATAGATACCAAAGTCAGGAAACCATGAAAATAATTTCCAATAATCGCTTGATTGCCCGAAACAAACGCATTGGTAGTTTTTCTTTGATCGCCAGCCTGGTTGTTTTAGGTGTGGGAATGGTGCTAACCTTTCAAAATGATGTCAACCTGTTGACCTATGCGATGGTTTGTTTGATTATCGGTTTTATTCTATCGCAGGTGTCCATCTATTACGGATCGCGCTTTGGTAGGTCTCCGCGCCCGGACGAAATGATTTCACAATCCTTAAAAGGACTGGAAAATTCATTTACCTTATACCATTACAGCACCAGCGTTGCTCACCTGCTGGTAGGTCCTGCCGGTATTTGGGTGATCATCCCATTCCATGTCCGGGGGGTAATTTCCTACGATGAAAAACGCAAGCGATGGAAACAAAAAGGTGGAAATTTCTTATTAAATTTATATGGCGCTGAAAGTTTAGGGCGCCCCGATATTGACGCTGAAGTCCTCGTCCGTGATGCACAAAAATTCTTGCAGGCTCGGTTAGGCGGCAACGAACTTCCACCTGTTCATGCGGTGTTGGTATTTACAAATCCAAAAGCGAAATTGGACTTGACCGAACCGCCAATACCCGCACTGCCAATCTCAAAATGAAAGGATTTTATTCGCCGAAAATCCAAAGAAACTACCCGTCTTCCTGAGACAACTTATCAACAAATTCAGGAAAGT
>CAZCBJ010000107.1:0-12347 GCA_964496705.1 uncultured Anaerolineaceae bacterium
GCAGCTCCTCGCCCGTGTCGGGATGGATGGCGGTCAGCCCGCTGAACACCCCGGTCTTCTCGCGCTGCAGCTCGACGCGCTCCAGGTCAGATTTGCGGCTGGCCTGCTCCACGTAGGCGGCTACCGCCGGGTCTGACTTCAATTCCTCGACCAGCGCATGTTCGGGCGCCAGCACCATGAAGGTGCAGCCCCACAAGGTATCCGGACGGGTGGTGAAGACTTGGATGGATTGGCTGCGCCCCTTGAGCGGGAAGCTAATGCGCGCGCCCTCGCTGCGCCCGATCCAGTTGATCTGCGAGAGCCTCACCTTCTCGACAAAGTCGGTCTGCTCCAGACCAGACAGCAGGCGGTCAGCATAAGCGGTGATGCGCACCACCCACTGGCTGATGCGCCGGCGGGTGGTCTCGGCGCCGCAGCGCTCGCAGCGCCCGTTGACCACCTCCTCATTCGCCAGGCCCACCTTGCAGCTCGGGCACCAGTTAATGGGCATCTCCTTTTTATAGGCCAGCCCGCGTTCAACCAGCTTGAGGAAAATCCACTGCGTCCACCGGTAATAAGCCGGGTCGGTGGTATCGATGACCCTTTCCCAGTCAAAGGACAGCCCCAGGCTTTCCATCTGGCGGCGAAAGGTGGCGGTGTTCTCGGCTTCCACGTCCTGCGGCTTGCGCCCGGTGCGGATGGCGTAATTTTCTGTGGGCAATCCGAAGGCGTCCCAGCCCATGGGAAAAAGCACATTGAAGCCGCGCATGCGCTGGTAGCGGGCATAAACATCCCCGATGGTAAAGGAAAAGCTGTGCCCGATGTGCAGCCCCTCGCCCGAAGGATAAGGAAATTCCACGAGCACATACAGCTTCGGCGCGGCGCCAAAATCAACGGCGTGGTAAGGGTTCATGCGAGCCTCCTGATGGATATAGTGTAGCGCAAATTTGGGTTTAATGTCTGCGCCTCGCGGCTGATTTGGGCAGCGCAGCCCCGGGCGGGTGGTAGCCGCCAGGCGCAGCGTGGCAAGCCCCCGCCGTCCGCCCGCTGCCGCAGGGGCAAAGATCGCCCGGCCCACATTCGCTCAGCCGCGCCAGCCCGGCCAGGATCCCCGGCATCTCCTCCACGGGTCGGTGGGTGTGATAGGCTGCCGCCAGCAGCTTCATCGTCGGCTGGATGTAGTTGAAAAAGGCGCGCAGCCCGACGCACAGATAATTCAAGCCTGGCTGGCCGTCTCCCGCGCGCAGCACGCGGTCCTTGGGGCAGCCGCCGTTGCACCACTCCAGCACCTCGCAGCGCCGGCAGACCCCGGGAAGCTGATCGCGCTTGTCCAGCCCGAAGCGAATCTGGCGCGGTGACGCGACCAGCTCATCCAGCGCCACCTCCAGGATGCTGCCCAACCGGAAATCCGGCTCCACATAATGATCGCAGGCGTACAGGTCGCCGTTGAATTCCAGCGCCAGCGCCTGCCCGCAGGTCGGCTCAAAGATGCACAGCCCCGCCGGCTGACCGAGCTGCACCGCCAGCGCCGCATCAAAGATTTGCACCGAAACGCGCCCCACGTCGCCGCGCAGCCATTCATCGTAGATGGCAATCAGGAAATCGCCGTAAGCCCGCCCGTCGACCGAGCGGCTGGTCAGCCGCGCGCCGCGCTGCCAGCCCTCGGGATGCGCGCGCTCGACAATGGGGATGAACTGAATGAACGCCGCGCCGACCTCATCGCGCAGGAAGCGGTACACATCCAGCGGGTGAGCCGCGTTGGCGGCGCTGACGCAGGTCAGGATGTTGAAATCCACGCCATGTTCATGCAGCAAACGCGCCGCGTGGAAGGCGCGCTCAAAGCTTCCCCCACCGCCCCTGTCGCGGCGGTAAGCGTCATGCAGCCGCTGCGGCCCGTCCAGGCTGAGGCCGACCAGGAAATTATGCTCGCGCAGGAATGCGCACCAATCACCATCCAGCAGCGTGCCGTTGGTCTGAAGCGCGTTCTGCACCATCATACCCGCGCGGCGGTGGCGGTGCTGGAATTCCACCGCCTGGCGGAAGAAGTCCAGACCCATCAGCGTCGGCTCGCCGCCCTGCCAGCCAAAGGTGATCTGGCGCGCAGCGGCGGGCTGGGCGGCGATGTACTGGCGGGTGAACTCCTCCAGCAGGCTCGCGCTCATACGAAAATCGGCGCCGGGGTAGAGGCGCTCCTTCTTGAGATAATAACAATAAGCGCAGCCCAGGTTGCACAGCGGGCCGCGCGGCTTGACCATCAGATGGAAGGCGTGCGGCGCGCTCATGGATTGGGGCGGGCAAATATCCCCGGTCGGCTGGGGACGATCACCCTCAACCCCTGCTTCTGCACCACCACATTCAGCGGTGTGCGGGTGATCACATCGCCGTCCGCCTCCACCGATTGGGGCGGGTCAGCGCTGATGGTGATCTCACGCCCGCTCCAGTGCGGCAGCGGATTGGCTACCGTCTGCGGCGAGACCAGGCTGGCCGCCAGTGAGGTGAATTCATTCAGATCGCCCTTGCGCATCAGGAACAGGTCGAGCAGACCGTCATCCATGCGCACGCTGGGCGAGATCACCAGACCGGGGATGCCGATGGTGGCGGCATTGGCGATGGTGCAGGCCAGCCCCTCGGTTTCCTCCACCTTTCCGTCCACCTCGATGCGGTAATTGGACATCTGCGAGCGGTTCAACGCAGCCAGCGTGCCCATCACGTAGGCCAGCAGCCCCCAGCGGTCTTTGGCGCTGCGGTCAGCAACCTGCACAGCCAGCGCTTCAAAGCCGATGCCCAACCGCAGCAGGAAGGGATTGCCGTTGGCCCAGCCCACATCGATACACCGCACTGTGTGCGGCTCGTGGACGATCAGGCGCAGGGCTTCGTGGAGCAGGATGGGCACACCCATCTCGAGCGCCACCGAATTGCCCGTTCCCCCCGGCAGGATGGCCAGCGGGATGTCGGTGCCGGCCAGCCCGGCGGCCACATCCATCACCGTCCCATCCCCGCCGTAGGCAGCCACCACACTGTAACCCTGAGCCACTGCGCGCTGCGCGGCGGCCCGCCCGTCCCCATAAGCCTGGGTGACTTCCATATTCCATATCCAGCCCGCTTTTTGGAACAGCTTGTTGAATTGTTTCAGGTTGGGCGTGCCCTGACCGGCAGCCGGGTTGACAATGATGAAGGCTTTTTTCTTTGGCTCGCGCCGTAGAAACGTCCATCTTCGGTTCATAGGTAAATCAAATCCAGGCGGTTATTTTACCACTTCCCCTCTCCCGCAAATGCGGGAGAGGGATTGGGCTTAGCGAAAAATTAATCCGCGAACTGCGGCAGAAGTGATTGCTGAAGGCCGATCATCTCGTCCATCATCTCCACCGCCTGCTTGTAGGAATCAACGGTGGGATCCAGCAGGATGGCCTGCAGCAGCTTGCGCCGCGAACGCTCGGCGTAGGCTTCCACCAGCAACTGCTGGATGCTGCACTGGGTGCGCATCAGCGCGGCAATGACCTCGGGCAGCGCATCCATTTTCTGCGGGACGATGCCGTTTTGATCCACAAAAGCCGGCACCTCCACCGCGGCGCCGTCCGGCAGGTTGGGAATGAAGCCTTTGTTTTCCACAATCACTGCGTCCAGCATCTGCGCTTTGTTGAACAGCAAGCCCTCCATGATCGGCACGGCCAGCTCGCCGGAGGGGTGCAGATTGGTGTTATCAAATTCGTGATGCTCGGTGGAGCGAGTTTGCTGCTCGGGCTGCCAGGGGCGGTCGGTGTTGAATCCGTCGATGGTATAGACGAATTCGGGGATGTTGCCGGTCTCCCAGGGTTTGCCCTCCCGCGCGTCATAGTAGTAGTGCAGTTCGTTGGCCATGAATTCGGTCGCCCAGCGGATGTATTCGCCGTAGTGGTTGACCGCCGGAGAAGGCCATAGCCCGAAGACACGGAAAAGCACACGCCCCATCCCCAGCTCGTGCCACTGGGTGGCCCACGGCGCACGCCGTTCCACCTCGGCCAGGGCCGGGTAGAGGTCCTCGCCGGTGTCTTTGTGGCGGATTTCCTGGAAGAAGGTGAAGTGGTTCAATCCGCAGGCTTTGGTCTGCAATTTATCCAGCGGTATTCCCAGCATTTGCGAAATCTGGTGCTGACCCATGAACACACCGTGGCACAGCCCCACCGCCTTGGCGCCGGTCAGGCGGTTGACCGCTTCGCACAGGCGCTGCTCGGGATTGGAAAAGTTGAGCATCCAGGCATCCGGGCAGAGCTTTTCCATCTGGCGCGCCACCTCGACGATGGGGCCCATGTTGCGCAGCGCGTGGAACATGCTGCCGGGACCGCCGTTCTCGCCGTAGACTTGTTTGAAGCCATATTTGCGCGGGATGTGGAAGTCCATGCTCCAGTACAGATAGCGGTCCACCTCCAGGCCGACGACCACGAAGCTGGCGCCGGCCAGCGATTCGGTCAAAGAGGTGGTGGTGGTCACCTTCATCTTTTTACCCAGTTTGCCCATCGCCCAGTGCGCGTACTGCTCATTTTCGGGCAGATGATCGGGGACAATGTCCATCAAGGATAATTCGACGCCCTCTTGCATCAGGCTGTCACTGAACAGCAGGTCGCGGATGACCGCCGGGCCGAAGGACCGGCTGCCCGCGCCGATAAATGAAACTTTAATGGTGCTCATCATGACTCCTTAGGGGGTAAGTTGGGGATTGGATTGAGTATAACCCTGCGGCATGTTGAAGGCAAGGGATTAGACTGGGAGAATCGCAGCCCCGCCTGCTCCATGCGCTGCAGCATTTTGGTGATCGTCGCCGGGGTACTGAGCTTTTCTGTCATGGGCGAATGGGCGGATCATAAAACTCAGCCATTCCCAAAGCCGTGCTATTTCGGTTACACTTTAGCCCTTGGCCACCACACCGTCAACCACTTGGAGACTCCTTACCCGAGGCAATTTCATGAATACAAATGCCGCCCCGCCCACGCTAAAAATCAATCCCGCCGATAAGCTCCGCCTGATCACTGAGCATTGGCAGCCCCGCATTGTTGGCGAGTTAAACGATAGTTATATCAAGCTGGCGAAAATCCAGGGTGAATTTGTCTGGCATCAGCATGAGAACGAAGACGAGTTGTTCTGGGTGCTGAAGGGCCAACTGGTCATCCGCCTGCGCACTGACGACCTTATTTTGGACGAGGGGGAGTTGGTTATCATCCCGCGCGGGGTGGAGCATTGTCCGTGTGCCGCCGAAGAGGTGCACATCCTGCTCCTGGAACCGAAATCCACCATCAACACCGGAAATGTTCAGAACGCACGCACGACCAACTCAGAATGGATTTAAACAAGGTGCGCGCGGTGGTGGAAGGCTCAATCACCGACCTGTCGCGCTTCGCCGATGGCAGCTTCGACGCGGCGATCTGCACCGGCGGCAAGCTTTCCCACGTGGAGGATGCCGCCGAGGGCGCGCTGGCGGCCTGCGAGCTGGTGCGCGGGGCGAAACCCGGCGCGCTGGCAAATCTGGTTGGAAACCCACCTGTAGACCTGCACCCACCCCGGCGTGGTGGACATCAGCGAACACATGCTGATCGTCTGCCGAAAGGATTGACCCGCGTTGCCCGATAACAGTCACCTCACGCGCGGCTACCTGATCGCCCTGCTCAGCGCCGCCATCCTTTCGCTAACCGCGATTTTCATCCGCCACCTGACACAGAACTACCAGTTGCCGGCGCTGGTGCTGGCTTTCTGGCGCGACATTTTCACCGCGCTGGCGCTGCTGCCGATCCTCGCTATCGTCCGCCCCGGGTTGATCCGCGTGACGCGCGCTCAACTCTTGTTTCTGCTGCTCTACGGGCTGGTGCTGGCGGTGTTCAATTCACTGTGGACGCTGGCGGTGGCGCTGAACGGCGCGGCGGTGGCCACCGTGCTGGCCTACACCTCGGCTGGCTTCACTGCCCTGCTGGGCTGGTGGCTGTTCCAGGAGCGGTTGGACTGGGCCAAGCTGCTGGCGGTGGCGCTCTGCCTGGGCGGCTGCGTGCTGGTCTCCGGAGCGCTGGACCCGGCTGCGTGGAGCACCAATCTACTGGGCATCCTGACCGGGATGCTCTCCGGGCTGCTCTACGCCATCTACAGCCTGATGGGGCGCTCGGCTTCGCGGCGCGGGCTGAATCCGTGGACCACCGTGCTGTACACCTTCGCTTTCGCCGCGCTGTTCCTGCTGGGCTTCAACCTGCTCCCCGGCGGCGGGCTGCCCGGGACGGCTGCACGCCCGGCTGAGATGTTCTGGCTGGGCGAGCGCTGGCTGGGCTGGGGGCTGCTCATCCTGCTGGCCGTTGGACCCACCCTGGCCGGCTTCGGGCTGTACAATGTCAGCCTGGGCCTGCTGCCCGCCAGCGTGGCCAACCTGATCCTGACCACCGAGCCAGTCTTCACCGCGCTGATCGCCTACCTGCTGCTGAGCGAGCGCCTCAACGCCGTTCAGCTCGCCGGCAGTCTGCTGATCCTCGGCGGGGTGGTTTTCCTTAAAATTTTTGAGAGCCGGCCTGGGCTGCGCGCCCGGGCTGCAACTGACTGAAACAAACGCTGTCATTTTTCGTATAATGAATAAATGGACTGGCGCCTGTCCGCACACCGGAAAGATGGAGGCACGCGTACCCCTAAAGCATCCCTGCGCAGCGTGCTGTTCGCCGTTATCGCGCTCCTGGTGGCAGCGCTGGCCTGCAACCTGCCGCGCAATCCGGATGAGGTGCAGACATTTGAGAGCACCGTTTTGGCGGAAGGTGGTGAGTTCAGGCAAACCGCCGCGGTGGTGGAACAACAGCGCATCGAGCAAACCTTCGGCGGGACGCGCCGCTACGCAGATGATCCTTCGGTGACGACTGGCGAGGTGGAATTTACCTGCCAGCCGGTGTACGATGTGACCCATGCTCCCAGCCTGGGTATCTCTTTCAAGGATAAATCTCTCTTTGTGAACACTCCCCAGGGTCGGATCGAGTACCTGCGCATGGAGCCGGGGCTTTATTGCACCCTGGCTTATGAGAAGAAAAGCCGCGAACAGCAGAAAGAATGTTTGCGCTTTGAACAGGAGCGCATGATCCTGACCGTCGAAGATCCTCACCTGGGCATTTGCCACCAATCCGCCGCCTCGCTCTCCGATGTGCCCTGGACCGAGGCGGATGAGCAACTGCAGAGGCTGCCCCAGTGCCTGACTCAGGCCTACACCTGGCGGCAGATCACCGATCATCAGGAGAGCGCCAAGGCCGGGCTGACCTGCAACGGCCGCTTCATCCTGAGCAACAGAGGCGCGGAACCGCTGTATGCCAAATACGTCTCCAGCATGGATACCGGCGCCATGCAACTGACCTCCTGGAAGAACATGCCGCTGGCTGCCGGCGCAGAAGGTGAGGAACGCATTAATCACACCACGTATAAGGACGGGACGGTCACCTGCACCCGTGTGGAAAAGCTGTTTGTCTTCCGCGATGTGCCGGAATGCGCGTGGCTTAAGCTGGATGAGAACCAGTGGATCTGGGAGGAGAAGGCTCAGCCTATCGAAGTGTATGTCTGTCCATAGAAATTGATCAAGGAGAAAAACAATGAAATACGGCTTTATCATGCCTTTCGGCGATGCGCGCAGCATTGCCAATCACGCTCGCGAGGCGGAGCAGGCTGGCTGGGATGGTTATTTCATGGGCGAGGCGGTCTGGCATATTGACGTGTGGGTGGCGCTCAGCGCCGCGGCCATGCTCACCGAGCGCATCCGTCTGGGCACCATGATCGCCCAGTTGCCGCGCACCAAGCCCTGGAAACTGGCCAGCGAGACCGCCACGCTGGACAACCTGTCCAACGGGCGGGTGATCCTGGCGGTGGGCGTGGGGGTGAACTTTTACGGCTATCAGGCCTTCCTGGATGAGACCACCGACAACAAAGTCCGCGCCGAACTGATGGACGAAGGAATTGACCTGCTCACCCTGCTTTACCAGGGCGAGCCGTTCACCTTCAACGGCAGGCATTATCACGTCGACCTGACCCGCCTGGATCCACAGTACTACCCGCCGCGCCCCGTGCAGCAACCGCGCATCCCCATTTGGGTGGTGGGCATCTGGCCGCGGATGAAATCCATGCGCCGCGTGCTGCGCTGCGATGGGCTCATCCCGATCG
This sequence comes from uncultured Anaerolineaceae bacterium, assembly GCA_964496705.1. Taxonomy (GTDB): domain Bacteria; phylum Chloroflexota; class Anaerolineae; order Anaerolineales; family Anaerolineaceae; genus CAZCBJ01. The sequence goes on from CAZCBJ010000107.1 coordinate 8,116, forward strand.
TGATGAACACAGAGCGGCAATACACCACCATCCTGCCGGAGCATGTGCGCGAGATGCGCGAATACGTCGCCGTCAACCGCACGCTGCCCACGCCCTTCGACGTCACATCCGAGGGTCAGACCGTGGGGATGAGCCAGGCGCAGATGGCGGATGTCATCCTGCCCTGGGCCGAGGCCGGCGCTACCTGGTGGCTGGAGACGCTCTACGGTCAATCAGAAGAAACGATCATCACCCGCCTGCGGCAGGGTCCCCCACAGATATCCTGATCCCGGAGTACACAACATGAGCATCGAACAAATCACAAAAAGCGCTGTCCAATCCCAATACCTGGCTGCGTTAGCCATGCTGCGCGAGGTGGTGGAACGCTGCCCTCCGGCGCTGTGGACGAGCGAGCCATACCCCAACCGCACCTGGCAGGTGGCCTACCATGCGTTGTTTTACACCCATCTCTACCTGCAGCCCTCCGCCGAGCATTTCAAAGCCTGGGAACGCCATCGCGCCGATTACGAGTTCCTCGGCCCGTTGCCCTGGCCGCCCCACCGCAAGCCGGAAATTGGCGAGCCTTACACTCCCGCGGACGTGCTGGACTTTTGGGCTTTCTGCGTGGAAGACGTGCGCGCGCAGGTCCCCAACCTCGAACTGAACGCTCCCTCCGGTTTTGACTGGTTGAATTTCAACAAGCTGGAGTTGCAGTTGTACAACATTCGCCATCTGCAGCACCACACCGGCGAACTGGGCGACCGTCTCGGCGCGGCGGGGGTGAAGTTAAGTTGGGTGGGAAGTGGATAAAATCGGCGCTGCCTACCTTTGCGCCATTCAAACCCGTTATCCTGACCTGACCGTGAGGACGTTCGTCCTTCACCGCGGCGGACAGTTCAGCGACGTCCTGTTTATCAATCATGAGCTGGTATTTCGCTTTCCGCGTTATCCCGCAGGGGCAGAGGCGGTGCAGCGCGAGGCGCGCCAGCTCAACCGGCTGCGCGGCTGCCTGCCCATCCCGATCCCTGAACCGCTTTACCTGAGTGCCCCCGGCGAACCAGCCGGGCGCGCCTTCATGGGCTACCGCAGGCTGCCCGGTGAGCCACTGGACCTCCAATTGTTTAATTCAATCAGTGATGGCGCTGTTGTTGAGCGCCTGGCGCGCCAACTGGCAGAATTTCTCCACCGCCTGCACCATTTGCCGCTGGATGATCTGGAGGCCGGCCAGGCGCCGGGTGAAACCACAGATTTCTGGCGAGCAATGTACGCCGACATCCGCGCCAACCTGTTCCCAATGATGCGCGCTGACGCGCGGCGTCAGGTCGCAGAGCATTTTGAGGGTTACCTGTCGCGTCCGGAGCTGAATATTTACCCGACCAGCCTGCGCCACGGCGATTTTGGCACAATCAACCTGCTGTACGACCCACTCAGCCGCAGCATCAGCGGGGTGCTGGATTGGAGCGAGGCTGGCACGGGCGACCCGGCTACCGATATCGCCGCCGTTTCGTGCTTTGGGCAGCCCTTTTTTGAGCGCTTCTGCTGTTACTATCCCGGGGTTGAAGCGCTGCTAGAGCGCGCGCGCTTCTGCAAAGGCACTTTTGCCCTGCAGGAAGCTTTGCACGGCTTTCACTCCGGCGACCGTGAAGCCTTTGAAAGCGGCATGGCTGATTATCGGAATTAAAAAGTAGTCAACGGATATGCAGCCGGCTTGGTTTGGCGGTCTCATCTGCGGCCCAATTCGCCGCCATATTTTCACCGTTCAGGGATGAATCACGAACAATTCAAAGTATAATCAGAGCGATTCAGTTCCCTGTTACCAATAGATCCATTTCAGAGCATAACTGATCAAAGGGTGTTTCACCCGGGAGGTTGCAGCAGTAAAGCCTGAACACCAGGTCATCCTGGGGGCTGGCTATCCATCGAGCGGAGGTTTCCATGGCCAAGGTCGTTTTAGCCCACAACTTAATCCCCCTGAATTTCGTGCAAAATGGGAAGCCTCTTGACCTGATTGCCGAATATGACACCGCCAACACCATTCATGCCATCGCGGCAGCGATTCAAACTGGCGGTCACGAAGTCGTCCCGGTGGAAGCCGACGAGTTATTTCTTCAACATCTGCTAACCCTTCAGCCGGACATTGTGTTCAACGTCGCCGAAGGTCTGCGCGGCGAAGCGCGCGAAGCGCAGGTGCCGGCGATCTGCGAGATGCTCGGCGTGCCTTATACCGGATCCGGGGTGCTGTCGCTGGCGATGTGCCAGGACAAAGCTCAGACCAACCGCATGCTGGCTCACCACGGCCTGCTGGTTCCTGATTACCGCGTCTTTCACGCGGTGAATGGGCATATCCAGCCGGAACTGGTGTTTCCATTGATTGTCAAATTGGTGCACGAAGGATCCTCGATGGGCTTGTCGGACAAATCGGTCGTTGGAGACCGGGCGGCAATGGATGAGCAAGTGGATTATCTGATCCGCACCTATAATGAGCCCGTGCTGGTGCAGCGGTTTATCGAGGGGCGCGAATTTACGGTGGGGGTGCTGGGCAATCACAAGCCGGTGATTCTGCCAGTTGTCGAAACCATTTTTGACAGCCCGCATGGAATTGTGATCTTTGATCTGGACGAGGACATGGTGCCGCTGGTTGCGCAGGCGCGCGGCATGGATTATGCCAATCAACAAAAAAATCATCCGGTGGGTTACCGCAGCATCTGCCCGGCCCCCATCGACTCATCCCTGACCGAACGCATCCACGAGACAGTTTTACGCGCTTTTCGGGTGATGGGCTGCCGGGATTGGTGCCGGGTGGATCTGCGGATGGATGCCCAAGGGAAGATTTACATCTTGGAGCTGAACCCGATTGCGGGCATCGCCCCGGGCTACTGGCTGCCGCGCTCAGCCCAGGCCGCCGGGCTGGATTACAACGTCTTTATTAACCGTATCCTGGATATCGCCCTCGACCGCATCGCGGGCGGCAACCGGTATTGAGCCAACCCAAACTCAAAGATTGCGCCGGAGGATGTCCACAATGGTCAGGTTGTGGCGCGATTCCAGCTGGCCGTTGATCATCTGCACCTGTTTCTTGGGCGAATAGAATACCTCGCTCCAGCCGTAACCGGCGCAGGCTGTGTCGGCGACAGCGTTGCCGACACCATCCACCCCCCACCAGGCGCGGTACTGTTCTTCCAGGTCGGGGCGGATGTGCAGCTCCGGCAGGTTGAAATGGGCTGAATAATAGAAATCCGGCGGCAGCGCATTCAAGAGCGTCTCAAAGACGTGCAGGCGCACCTGAATGCCGTCCATGCAGCCGCAATTGGCGATGCGGCTGATCCCGCGCACGGTGGCCAGCGGAGCGATGACCTCAATCCGCTGGATGTGATCGAAGCGCTCCTGCACTTTCAAGATCACTTCCTTCATCACCAGCCCGCTGGCGATGCTGTCGGCGATGAAGGCCAGGGTGATGCTGCGGCGCTGGTGATCGTCCAGGTCCTTATCCTTGAACAGGGTGAATTCCACCTTGCGGTTATAGACCGGCACCGAGCTGTCAAAGACGTGGTGCGCATCAAGTAAAATTTCGTCGCAATAATAGCCGTAATCTTCGAAGATCGCCTCAGAAACCTGATACTTGAGCCCTTCACGCGCGATGGGGAAGATGGCGATATTGTGCTGCTGGCGGCTGGTGATGACTGTCTCCAGCGGCGGCGCGTTGAAAATGCTGTGGATGGCCTGCGAGATGAGCCGCGAGCGCTCGGAGCCCATGCACAACTGCCCCGGCAGCAGCATGGAAGAGAGGTGCGCCACCTCGTCGGTCTGAATTCCCACCGTTTGCATCAGGTTAAGGTCCACCGGACTGCTGCGAAGGTAGATGAACTTGGCAGTTTCGGGATTGTGGTACAGCACCACCTCAAGGCTGCCGCTGGATTCCACGCTGAGTTTGCCCAGGCGGTAAAAGCCGCTTCCCTGTTCGCTGCGGTAGGGAAGCGGCTTTTCCAGTTCCAGAATACATCTGTTCTGGCTGGATCCATTTTCAGGGAAGTCGAACGGATAGCGGACTGGCGGCACGAACGCTCCTCAAAGCGGGTGTTAGATTTGGGCGCGGTCAGCCTTGCGAAGGCGCTGACCGGCGCTGCCGCCCAGTAAAGGGCAGACCTGCACAGGCCTATTGTATCCCAAACTGCCGATTCTGAAAGACATTTGCTCACATTCAAAAAGACAATCCTGTCAACCGGCGGATTCTGGTTGAAAAGACAACACCAATA
>CAZCBJ010000108.1:0-6024 GCA_964496705.1 uncultured Anaerolineaceae bacterium
AGTATTCAAGCGCGCCAGGAAATTTTCGCCACGCGGGTGCGCCGGCTGCCGATGTTCCGCTGGGTGCTCAGCATGTTGAATGCCGCCGAAGGCCAACAACTCAAATGGGATGTCATCCAAACCGCGCTGGAATTGGATTTCCCGCCCGAAGAAGCCAACCAGCAATTGAACATCCTGGTCAACTGGGGCCGTTACGCCGAAATATTGGCCTATGACGGCGATAAGCACGTCCTGTTCCTAGAAAACGCTCCCAGCCAGGTGGCAGCATGAACACACAAGAAATAATTTATTAAGCGCTCACTTACCCGATATAAGCAACAGGCTGCCCGCAGTACGGGCAGCCTGTTTTGTCAGAAGGATCAGAGCCTAAGGCACATAAGAGCCAGCCAGGTTCGGATTGGTTGGATCGCCCGCATGGAAGATCATCAGGCGGTCGTCTTTGAGCAGGTAGGCGTATTTGCCGTCCAGCTCGATGTCCGTGCTGCCCGCAGTGGCATAGAAGCCAGTTTGCCACAGGTTCCAGACATCGTTGGCGTCCACCGCGATCAGGCCGTCGTTGGCGTCGGCGAGGAATGGGTAGCGCTGGTTATACAAAACCGCGATGCGCTGCGCGCTGCCTGTGCCGTTCGCGGCGCCCTGTAGATCGTACATGCGCAAACCGCAAGGCCAGTCAGGTCCGCAATGGAACGGCGCGCTGAGGACAACGCTCTTCATGCCGCCCATGCCGTCCTCGCCGTAACCGCTCAGGAAAATCTGCTCGTTGTTGATGGTGATATCGGTCAGATTCCCCATGACCCATTCCCAGTAGACAGAAAGCGGCCAGGAGGGATTACTTACATCCCAGATTCGATAGTAGCTGTCATCTGCGTAAGGATAGTGATAGGCCATGTGCAGGAAATTACCGCGCAGCTCAATGCGCGCGGTAGCGCCGTAAGATAGATAGCGCGAACCGACCAGCCTTGGATGAGCCGGCGAGCTGACATCCAGGACATACAGCCCATTGAGGGTGGTCACGTAGGCATATTTCCCCGCCAGCGCGATGTCCTGTCCGCGGCTGAGCCCACCGTAAACACCCGCGATCTGCGGGCTGGCCGGATTGGCGATGTTCACCACCGTCAGCCCGTTGTCACCCACGATATAGGCGTAATTGCCTCCCAGCGCAAGCTCGCCCAGCACACCGCCATCATGCGGCGCGATCTGGGTGCGCGAGACGAAGGTCGGATGGCTGCGGTCAGCGATGTTGATCACTTCCAGCGACTCCCCGAAGAGCGCATAGGCGTATTGCCCCTGCACCTTCAACGAGGTGGCTTCACCAAACACGTCAAATCCCGGCGTGCCAACCAGCGTTCCGCTGTAAGTGTCGTTGGCCGGGTTGAAGCCGTTCACCACCAGCGGCACAGCCGGACTCCATCCGGGATAAGCGCCCGAGTCGGGCAGGATCTGATAATTTCCCGCCGGCAGCCCATTCAACGACCAACAGCCGTTTTGATCGGTGAAGATGTCGGCGTAGGCAGGCCCGCTGATGCGGATGGGCAGGTTGGGGATGGGCGCGTTGGAGGTTGTGACCGCGCAACCGGAGAGCGTTCCGGGGTTGGAAGCCACCGGGGCGTTGGGCAGCAGCGTGCCGAGGGGCGCCGGGCTGTTGACAAAGGTGGTGGAGCCAGCGCTCTTGTTCATCCTGAACACATACCACCATTGCCCGCTGCCCAGCGTGGGCGGCCCATACGGCCCCGCCACCAGATTACCAAAAGTGTCAAAAACAGCCACCTTGACACCGAAGCTCTTGAGCGGCACCACCGGTCCGGGGCTCACCTGCTGCACGGCGAAGGGATAATCTCCACCCGGCAGCGAGGTGGGAGCAATGAGCATCACGCGTGTGTTGCCGCCGCTCCCTGTCTCATAACGGATGTTCGGCGGATTGTGGGTATCATCCCGCAAACCCTGGTAACCGGGGTGGATGTGCGTCTGAGCCGCGCCGCTTCCCTGCCACATGTGATTTTCCAGCACGCGGTTGGCGCTGGAAGGCCAGGTGGTGACCACCGCCAGAACGCCCGGCGCAGGCTGGCGCACAAGCTCAAACCACTGGTAGGTCCATTTGCTGGCGCCCAGGATAACGGTGGCGGTATTGCCAAAGTTGAGGTATCCCAGCGGGGATGTGGCGGTCAGCGTGTAGGTGGCAGGCGGCAGGTTTTGGAACCAGCAATAGCCGTCGTTGTTGGTGGTGCAGTTAAAGTTGACCGCCGGCGCTCCGACCTTCACCGCCCGAACCTCCACATTCCCCAGCGGGGCGCCGTTCAAGAAGTCGTTTACATATACATCCATCCCGGACAGGGTGGCGAACTTGCGCGCCGCGCTCCAGTTGCCCCGCACCCCGTGGTTGTTGTTGGCGCTCACCCGCCAGTAATACACGCCCGGCGAAACCGACAGTCCCCATTGGGTGTCATTCTGATACCAGTTGCTATGATAGACGTAGTTGAACGCCGGGTCGGTTGAAACTTGCACGTTGTAGTTCACCCCGCCCGCCACAGCGTTCCAGTCCAGAAGGATGTTGTTGAAATTCGGCACGGTCGCCCCGGCCGCCGGCGCAACCTGCAGCGGCGCGGCCAGCGGCGCTTCGGCATTGAAGCGCACCGGGTCGGTCCAGGCGCCGAAACCGTTTAATCCGCCCACCCCTTCCGCGCGCACCCGCCAGTAGTACACGCCCGGCGCGGCCAGCGCAGCCTTGGTCCACCACTGGTTGGTCACCGGGATGGTTTTGGCCACCGTGGCAAAGAGCGGGCTGGTGGAGAATTGCACAGTGAACTTCAGCGAGTCGACGTATTGCTCCGGCCAGGGCAGCCCGCCCCAGCCGAGGTAGAACTCGGCGGTGGAGACATATTCATCCGTGCCGGGGTAATGCGCCTGCAGACCGCCCGGGCGGGTGAAGAACTTCCAGGTGGGCGACCAGATGCTGCATTCCCAGCGCTCATTGCAGGACTGCACCCGCCAGTAGTAAGCCTTGTTCGGCTCCAGCCAGTCGGGATTGTTGGTAACGAAGGCTCCCGGCCCGCCCCAATCGAAGCTGTTGTTGTCCAGGTCCAGCCGCAGGCGCATGTCCCAGTCAGGGAAGGTGGGCTGCTTGGAGACCTGCAGGCGGTAATGCGCTGCGCCCGGGACACTATTCCAAGTAAAGGTCGGCCGCCACTGCAGCTTGCCCGCGCCGCTGATCACGCTGTTGTTGGCCGGCGCGGTCAACACAGGCACATTGGGCGGATAGGGCGCCCAGAAGGTGCGGATATCCGACCAGGGACCGTACCCCCCCAGCCCCTTACCGCGCACGCGCCACCAGTAGCGCTCGCCCGGCACCAGGTTGACGGTGGGCGTGAAGGATTTACCCACCACGTCCTTGGTCAGGAAGGTGGCGCCGAACTTGCTGATCACGATCTGATAAGCGCCGGTGTTGGTGTTGTCGTTCCACTGGAAGGTGGGGCGCAGCGTCTCGGCGGTGCACCAATCGCAGGGCCAGTCCAGCCAGGGTTGTTCGGGCAGGGTGATGAACTTGCGCCCCACCGTCCACGGGCTCGCATCCCCGTTGGCGGCAAAGGCGCGCACCCGCCAGAAGTAAGCCTTGTTAAAAATCAAGCTTTGGTTGAGGTAGAACCAGTTCTCGGCGTTGGAGATGTTCTCCTCCACATCCAGGGTGGCGAAGCTGGCCTGCTGCGAGATTTGCAGCCGGTAAGATGCCGCGGGGACTGCGCCCAGCGGGGCGTTCCAGCGGAAGAAGGGCGAAAGGTTGGTCACCGCACCCACCGCCGGCAGGGTCATCACCGGCGCGGCGGGCGGGTTGGGTGTGGTGAACGACCAGGCGGCCGACCAGGGGGCGGCTGCCGCCGGCGCTGCGCCGGTGTAGGGGCGCACGCGCCAGAAGTACAGTGTGTTCTTGACCGCGCCGGTGAGCAGGTAACGCGTGGACACCAGGCCGCTGAGATTCTTGAAGAAGGTGGTGAAGGTCGGGCTGGTGGACACCTGCAGTTGATATTTTATCCCCACGCCGGGCGCGGCCTGCCATTCAAGGTTGAAAGAGGACTCGCTCGGTTTGGCACTATTCAACGGTTGAACCAGCGCCAGTGCGCCGCGCGCTGAAGCGGTGAAGTTGAGCGGCGGCATCCCCGCGGTGGTCACATAAGCCGTGTACGAATACGGTGTGAACACATAATACCCGCAGTGCGCGATGATGCGGTAGGTGCCGCTGCCCAGATCAGCAAAATTGTACGCCACCGAGGCTCCCGAAGCGGTCAGCTCCTGCGTGCGGAACAGATTGCCGTTCTGCAGCAGGTGGATGGTGACCACATCGCCAGCCTGCAGCCCGTTGACCTGACCAAAGAGGGTGTACGCGCTGGGCTTGCTCGCCCAAACCTCCCCGCCATTGCCGCCAAAGTTCCACGTGCCGACGAACATGCGGTGATTGAAAGTGGTGATGGCATTGCCAAACAGGCTGCTGTTGTTGTGGAAATCGCCAAAACCATCGATGTTGGTCTGAGCCCAGTTAACCCCCGAGTTGGTGGTGCCCCACAGCTCCATGCCGGTGATGTCGTTCACCGCAATGGCATGCAGTGTGCCGCTGGGCGCGGCGTAAAATCCATCCACCTTGTAATTATGAATATCTGCGAAACCGTCCCCCACCACCATCGTCCAGTTATGACTGGTATCCATGCGCCAGACCTGCGCGCCGGTGGCCTCATTGTGGGTACCGGCATACAGGTAACTGCCCTGAACCACCAATCCGCCGCCGTCGCCGATATTGTTAGCATCGCCAAAATCATCGCTGTTGACCTGCGTCCAGGTGGAGCCGTTGTATTCCCAGATCTGCAGGCCGAGGGTCTTGTTGGTCACATAAGCGACCAGCTTGCTGTTGAACACCACCATGCTGGTGATGTGACTGGCCTGAGCGTCCCCGTTCATCCCCCCGGCCATCACGTTGCTCCATGAACCGGCATCGCCAGATGTGGAGCGCCAGACTTCCAGGCCGTCTTCATCGTTCGCCAAAGCCACATAGAGATTACCGCCATACGCCGCAAAGGCATAAGCGGAATGGTTGTCGGTATTGCCAAATCCGTCTGTGGTGATTTGTTCCCAGCTTGTGCCGTTGGTGCGCCAGACCTGCGCGGAGCCACCTGACCAGCCCAGACCGTAATACAGCTTGCCGCTATAGACGATCGAGTCGATTACCGCATTCGGCATGGGGATCATGCCAAAGCCGTAATCATTCACCGGCTGCCAGTTGGTGCCGTCGGCGCTGCGCCAGATGCGCGCGCCAATGTTCCAACTTACGCTCGATGCGTACAATTGTCCATTGAATACCTCCAGCGTGGTCACGCCCTGATTCCAGACATCCCCAAACCCGTTCAGGTTCATTTGATCCCAGCCCGGCACGCCAGGGCTGAACTTCTGGATGCGGTGGTTGAGTCGGTCAGCGACAAAGATGTTTCCCTGCGGGTCCACCGCCAGGCTGTAGGGGTTGCGGAATTCGCCCACCCGCGGCCCCCAACTGCCTCCGATGGTGGTCAGGTAAGCGCCGTTGGCGTCGAACACCTGGACGCGCTGCTCCCAGTCGTCGGCGATGTACACGCGCCCCTGCCCGTCCACCGCCACGGCGTTGACCGAGGTCAGGTACGGGAAATCGCGGTAGGGCATGCCGGTCACGCCGGCGAACGGCGCGCAGGTGCCCCCGCCGCTGCCGTTGAGCGCGCATTTTTGCACGCGGGAGTTGTTGTGGTCGGCCACGAAGATGTTCCCCTGCCCGTCCACCGCCACGCCCCAGGGATCGCTAAAGTGGGCATTGTCGGTGCCAGACACGCTGGTCTCGCCCAGGGTGGCCAAGTAATTACGCTGGCTGTCGAACACCTGGACCCGGCCTGCGAAGGCCTGCGCTGCCAGGCTGGCTGTGCTGTTGACCGCACTGAATTTTTGCGAGACCAGCACCGCGATGACCATATCCGCTCCCTGGCTTAGCTGGCGCTCGTAGGCCTCGCCGAAGGCTGCCAG
>CAZCBJ010000108.1:6034-12255 GCA_964496705.1 uncultured Anaerolineaceae bacterium
AAATATTGTCCTGTTGGTCAATCGCCACCCCTGCCGGGCAGGCCAGGTGGTCGTTATCATTCCAGCCTTCCCCGGTCACACCGATGCTGCCCCACATCGCGCCCTGCGGCGTGTAGATCTGCACGCGGTGATTACCGGTATCCGGCACATAAACGCGCCCGTAGCTGTCAATGCCCAGGTTGCCGTGTAACCAACCGTTCCACAGGTGTTGGTCGTCATCCCCACCCCTGCCCATCTTCCCGGCAGTCCACAGCAAATTGCCGCTGGAATCCAGCTTGACCAGGCGCGAGCCCAGCTCCTCGATGAAATAAATGCTGCCGTCGTTGGGATCCACGGCGATGCCGGTCGGCGAATTGACATGCGCGTTGTCGGTGACATACGGAATGCCAGTCACGCCGCGGGTGGCAGCATAGGATTTGTCGGGATTGAAAATTTGAACACGGTCATTTTCAAAATCACTGACATACACCTTGCCGCTGCTGTCCACGCCGATATCGCTGATCCAGGAGAAATGATCGTTGTCGCTCCCGCGCTCACCCGCCGTGCCGGCGAAATGGTCGCAGTTGGCGCCGTTCAGGTCGCAGACCAGCACGCGGGCGTTGCCGCCGTCGCCAATGTACGCATTTCCCCCGCCAAAGGCAATGCTGGACGGCCATCGCAGGTGATTGAAGTCGCCGCCTTGCTCGCCGGTGACGCCCATAAAGGTGCTGCAAGTAAAAGAGCCGCCGACGAATTCGCATTTCTGGATGCGATGGTTGACCATGTCCGCCAGATACAGCGCGCCGTCGTAATACGTGCCGCGGAAGGGACCGTTGAACTGGTTGTCGCCCCCGCCGGGGTTGCGCGTTTCACCGATGGTGCGGAAATAGGCGGGCTGCCCGCGCACCAACGAAAACACCTGCACACGATGATTTTCATTATCCATCACGAACAGCATGTTGTCGCCGTAGACGATGCCATACGGCTGGCTGAAGCGCTCCGGGCTGTCGCCCGACCGTCCCGGCTCATCCTGGGGAAGAGACCCAATCGGATTGCCGGAGGAGTCGAAGCCAACGATGCGGTGCGGTTCTGCCACCCAAATGTTACCGCTGCCATCCACAGCCACATCATATGGCGCGGCAAATGTGTTTTCACTATGGGCGTCAAAACCCGCCTTGCCGATGACCAGATCATTATCACCGGCGGCAGTGTAGCGTAGAATCTGCTTGCCCAATTCCTCGGCCACCAGCAGCCGGTCGCTGCCATCAATGACTATACCACTGGCGCGGAAGATGTGGTCGGCGTCATTCAGGTATGGTTCTTCAGTGACGCCAAATGTTTGGACATAGCGGTAAACCGTCCCCGGTTTACCCAGCGAAAAAGCAGCCAGCGCGCCCACCTCGGCTTCGGGGGCTGGTTCGCTGCTGCGCTCAGCCGGCGGTTGAAGTGCCGCGGGCGCCTGGAAAACCGGCATGGCGGACGCCTCGCCGCGGTAGAAATCCACCCCGCTCACATCCCCATCCGCCAGCGCCACCACGCGGTAGAACGGCAGCAGGGTGGTGCCATCCAGCGACGGGGTGATCACGTATTCGCCCGGCGGCAGTCCAGCCAGCGCGTACGCGCCGTCCTCGCCGGTCAGGGCAGCATGTCCCTGGTCGTCAGCGAGGGTCACGCCCGCCAGCGGCTGGCCCAGCTCATCCACCACTTTGCCGCTGACCGTGAAGCCGGCTGCAGCCGGTTCAGATGGCGGCGCAGATTCGGGCGCCGGAGACTCGACGGTCGGCTCAGGACCGGTCTCTTGAGCCTGCGGCGCGCCCAGCGCCGGCTGCACAGTGGAAACCAATAGAATCAAAACAGCCAGGCAGGCAAACACCTGGAAGCGAACCTTGTGCTTTGTATTCATTTTTTTACCCTCGATGCCAGAATGTGGAAAGCATTGTCCTTGGGCATAACGCAGCAATGCGCAGTTTTTTGTCCGGGACACAGCAATTATAATCCCTGTGGGTGAATCGCAACGAAGAAAGGGGCATCAACCCACTTAACAATATTATCAGCCGTGAAAGCTGAACACAACGATGATGTCGGACCGGCTTACCGCCAGGTCGACCAGATTGTTTCAAGGAAATCCATCCAGAGTGCTGACATTATCCCTTTATAATAATCGTATGCCGATCACGATTGAGCCGTATTGGGTGTGGATTTCCGTCCTCCTCAATTTGAACAACCAAAAAGATCATGAAAAACACAACTTTGATCAAAATTTTCTCAGAAAACAGCGAATTCCAACACATTGAAACGCTGCGCCGCAACCGGGTCAAGCGCAGCCGCAGCGGTGAGTTCTTTGTCGAGGGGGTGCGCGCCATCAGCCTGGCTGTGGAAAAGGGCTGGGCGATCAACGCTTTGGTCTTCAGCCGCGAAAAACGCCTCTCGGACTGGGCTGCCGGGATCATCGAAAAGGCGGGGGCGCTGCGCCACTACGAGCTGCCGCTGCGGCTGATGGAAAAGCTGAGTCAAAAGGAAGACACCTCCGAGTTGTTGGCGCTGGTCGCCACGCCGCCCGACGACCTGGCGCGTATACTGCCGCGCGATCCGGCGCTGATCCTGGTGCTGGACCGCCCGATGAGCCCCGGCAACCTGGGCAGCATACTGCGCTCATGCGACGCGCTGGGAGTGGATGGTCTGGTGATCAGCGGGCATACCGCCGACCTGTATGACCCGGAAACCATCCGCGCCACCACCGGCTCTTTCTTCTGCGTGCCGGCGGTGCGCCTGCCGTCCCACAAGGAGCTGATCCCCTGGATCGAAGACCTGAAATTGCGCCAGCCCGGCTTGCAGGTGGTCGGCACCAGCGCCAAAGCGCGGCAGGTCATCTGGGAACACGATTTCCGCGCGCCAACCGTGCTGCTGGTTGGCAACGAAAACCACGGGCTGAGCGAAGCCTACCGCGCGCTGTGCGACCGCATGCTGACCATCCCGATGGGCGGCTGCGCCAGCTCGCTGAACATGGCCAACGCCGCCTCGGTTCTGCTATACGAAGTGTCCCGCCAACGGTCGGAAAGTGCCGGCCAGCAGGCATGAAGACGACCCGCAGGCGATGATCGCGCTGGCTCGCGCCCATCCTGCCGATCACCTGCGCGTCATTGATCTACCCTACCGACTGTGTTCCTGGGCTCTGGACCAGCCCGGTAACGTCCAATTATGGCGCGATGGAAGCGGCCGCCTGTTGGGCTGGGGAGTCCTGCAAACCCCCTTCTGGACGCTGGATATCTGCAGTGTGCCAGCGCTGGATGGCGAGCTGCTGCCGGAAATTTTCGCCTGGGCAGAGCAGCGCGCGCGCGAGGCACAGGGCACGCCGTACGGCCTCCCGGTCTGGTTCGCCAGCGCCTTCGCCGACCAATCGGAGCGCATCCGGCTGCTGGAACAGGCTGGCTTCGCCAACCAGGCGGATGTCGGCGAGGATTCGTGGTCAAAGGTGTGGATGCGGCGCACGGCTGGCAGCCCGCTGGGCGACTATCCGGCCCCATCCGGTTTTGAGGTGCGCCCGCTGAAGGGTGAAGACGAGGCTGGCGCTTACGTCGAGCTGCACCGGGCGGTTTTCGAGAGCAAGAACATGACCCTCGAATGGCGCCAACGCACCCTGCGCCATCCGGATCACCGCGCCGACCTGGACATGGTGGTGGCAGCGCTGGACGGACGGCTGGCGGCTTTCTGCATCGGCTGGCTGAGCCAAGACGACAGCGGGAAGGCAGCCGGTCAAATCGAGCCGCTGGGCTGCGCGAAGGATTTTCGCCGCTATGCGCTGGGGCGGGTGGCGCTGGTCGAGACGCTGCGCCGGCTGGAGGCTTGCGGCGCACAGGAAATTTACGTTGAGACCGACAATTACCGCGACACCGCCTTTCGGTTGTACCAGTCGCTGGGCTTCGAGGTGGTGCGGGATGTGCTGATGTTTCGCAAGGATTTTCCACCCGCCTGATCCGCAGCCAGACTGCATAATGGCAAACGGTGATCAGCCCTGCCCTGCCCTGACGAATGGGATATAATACCCGCCGAGGAGAAATTGTTCATGGTTCGCACTCGTTTTGCTCCCAGCCCGACCGGCTACATGCACATCGGCAACCTGCGCACCGCGCTGTACGCCTACTGCATGGCGCGCCACCACAACGGGATTTTCATCCTGCGCATCGAAGACACCGACCGCAAACGCAACGTCCCCAAAGCCATCCAGGTGATCTTTGACAGCCTGCGCCTGGCGGGTCTGGATTATGACGAGGGCCCCGACCGGGACGGCGGCTATGGACCTTACATTCAATCCCAGCGCAAGGATCAGGGCATCTACCGGCAGCAGGCTGAAATCCTGATCGAGCGCGGCGGAGCTTACCGCTGTTTCTGCCAGAAGAACGCCGAAGAAACCGCCAGCAAAGCCGCCAGCCAGCGGCGCGATCCCTGCCGCACGCTGACCCGCGCCCAGGTTGAAGAAAAAATGAACGCCGGGCAGCCCTTCGTGGTGCGCCAGCGCATCCCCGACAGCGGCACCACCACCTTCCACGACCTGGTGTTTGGCGACATCACCGTGCGCAACAGCCTGCTGGATGAACAGGTGCTGCTCAAGTCGGACGGCTTCCCCACCTACAACTTCGCCAATGTAGTGGACGACCACCTGATGGCCATCACGCACGTGATGCGCGGGGTGGAATACCTGTCCTCAGCGCCCAAGTACGACCTGCTCTACCAGGCCTTCGGCTGGGAAATCCCCGCCTATGTGCATCTACCCCACATCGTCAAGGAATCGGGCAAGAAGCTGAGCAAGCGCGCCGGGGATGCTTCCTTTCAAGACTTGCTCGCCCAGGGCTTCCTGCCCGAGGCGATCACCAACTACATCGCGCTGCTGGGCTGGAGCTCGGGCGACGACCGCGAATTCTTCACGCTGCCCGAGCTGGTGGAGGCCTTCGACATCCACCACATCAACAAGTCCAAGGCGGCTTTCTCGCTGCCCAAGCTGGAATGGCTGAACGGCGAGCACATCCGCCGCCTGACCGCGCAGCAATTTCACCAGCGCGCGCTGCCCTTCTACTGGCCTGCGTTGGCTGAAAGCTGCGATCTGGAACTGACCAGCCGCGTGATCCAGACGCGCGTCACCCGCCTGAGCGATATCCCGCAGATGACGCGCTTCCTGGGGCAAATGGAACCCTACGACCCGGCGCTCTTCCAGCACGAAAAGAGCAAATCCATGCTGGACTCGAGTCGGGCGGTGCTGCAGGCGATGATCCCGCTGCTCGGCAGCCTGACCGAATGGAACGAGGAAACCATCCGCGCGGCGCTAATTAATTACGGCGCGCAGGCCGGGTTGAAGACCGGCACGGTGATGTGGCCGGTGCGCGTGGCGCTCTCAGGCTTGCTGACCACGCCCGGCGGGGCGATCGAGATCGCTGCCATTTTGGATAAGGAAGAAGCACTCAGCCGTCTGCGCGCCGGGCTGGCGCTGCTGGAAAAGGCTTAGGCCGGTACTGCTCCAACGCGGGCGAAACGCGCACCCCTTGGGCGGTCAGCATGCGCACGCGGTATAGATAAGCCGCGCCGGTGAGTAGCTGCATGGCCACGTCGGCCACACGCCGGTTTTCAGGCTGTTCCAGATATGTGCCGCGCGCCCACTCATTGAACACGCCCATCGCCGGACCGCACCAGATTTGGTAGTCCATCTCGCGCCCTTTCTCACCGTTGACCGCCCAGCGCGAGGATAAACCCAGGTACCAGCGGAATACCAACGCCATCTTCTGGCGCGGATCGCGTTCGGCGCGTTCCAACTGGGCGGGATCGCGCTGTCGAAAAAACGCGACCACATCCGTCCAGATGGCGTCAATCTCGCGGCGGAAAACCTGACTCTCCAGCCGGGCGCGGTCCGCCGCCGGGATCTCCTCCAGCGAAGCATAACGCGTGTAGATTTCATGGAGCTTTTGGGCGCGCAGCGGGAAGAGCGTGCCGCGCTTGAGCAATTGCACCTTGACGCCCATCTCGAACATGTCCGCCGCCGGAGCCATGATCACATCCGCCATGTCAGCCTGAGCCAGCAGGTTCTTGACATGCGCGCAGGCGCCCGACTCGACGCAGGCCTGGTTGACCGAGCCGGTCACCACGTAGGCCGCCCCGAGCATGAAAGCCGCCAGCGCCGCCGCGGGGGTGCTGATACCACCCCCTGCGCCCACCCGCACCGGCTGGGCGAAGCGGTGTTGAGCCTGCAGCTCATC
>CAZCBJ010000109.1:0-12250 GCA_964496705.1 uncultured Anaerolineaceae bacterium
AGGAGTCGTTTGTCAAAGGATTCGCGCCTTGGGGCTGGGTGATTGGCACCGGGATTTACATTGACGATGTCCACCAGGAGATCGCGCGCCTCGAGCAAAACCTGATCAATGTGTCGGTTGTAGTTTCGGCGGCGGTGGTGCTGCTGCTCTTGTTTGTGCTGCAACAGAGCCTGCGCATCGAGCGGCAGCGCCAGGAGGTGCTGGACAGTCTGCACGAGTCCACCGAACGTTATCACGCCCTGGTGGAGGCCGCCAGCGAGGGCACGCTGCTGGTGCTGGAAGAGCGCTGCCGCTATGCCAATCCCACCTTCCTGAACATGCTCGGTTGCACCCCCCGCCAGTTGGAATTCCTTGAGCTGGCCGACCTGCTGCCTGCCGGCGAGGGAAACGCAGCCGTGTGGCAGCGAATTCGCGGCCTGGGAGCAGAGCAGCCGCCTGCGGCGGACGCGCTGGAGGGCTATGTGCGGCGCATGGACGGCGGTCTGGTGGAGTGTGTGCTGGCGCTGCATCCCATCCAGTATGCCGGACAGCAGGGCTTCATCCTGTTGGCCCGGGACGTGACCCGCCATCCCGATTCCCCCGGCGGCGAAGGCCTGGCGGCGGCTGCGGCGGGCGCACCGCTGGGCATCTTTCATGCCCGCGCGGCGCGGCGCGCGGTTTTTCTAGACATCAATGCTGCCGGACGGGCGCTGCTTCCCCGTCCTTCAGGGGAGTCGGGCAGCCAACCGTCGCTGGCCGATTTCTTCGCCGACCCAGCCGAGTTTGATCAGTTCATGGCGCGCCTGCTGACCGAAGGCGAGGTGAGGGATCACCTCTTGCACCTGGAAACGCCGGACGCATCGGTGCGCTTTATCTCCCTCTCGGCGCGCCTGGTGCGGGACGAGCAAGACCAGCCCGTGTATATGGCCGGGCTGCTGGAGGATGTCACCGACGCCCGCCGCCAGGAAACCGGGCGTGAAGCGCTGGTGGAGAGGCTGCAGGCTTCACTGCTCTTCTTGCATGAACCGGTGGCCAGCCTGGGCTTTGACGCCGTGGTGTGCGCGATGGAAGCCAGCATCGAGCAGGTCTCGCAGTTGATGACCGCCCGCAGCGCCACTGCCGTGCTGGTCGCCACCGCAGATGGGACGGTGGTGGGGATTGTCACCGACCACGACCTGCGCGCCCGCGTGCTGGCTGAGAACCTTGACTTGAGCGCGCCAATTTACAGCGTGATGAGCGCGCCTTTGATCAAGATCCATGATCAGGCGCTGGTGTATGAAGCTCTAATGCGCATGGAGGAGAAAGGCGTGCGCCATCTGGCCGTCGAGGATCAAAACGGTGAGATCGTGCGCGTAATTGACAGCAAATCGTTGATCCAGTTTCAACGCTACGGACCGCTGGTGCTGTCGCGGGAGATATCGCGCGCCGGGACCCCGGGCGTGGTGGCGCAGTGCTGCCAGCGGGTCACGCCGCTGGCGCGCACGCTGATGGACAGCAGCACGCGCACCAGCATCCTCACCGGCATGTTGACTTCCATCTGCGACGCCGCCACCGCGCGGCTGATTGAGCTGGGCGTGCAGGACCTCGGCCCGCCGCCGGCGCCGTTTGCCTTCATCGCCATGGGCAGCCAGGGCCGTCAGGAGCAGACGCTGCTGACCGATCAGGACAACGGCATCATCTTTGCCGCACCGGATGATGGCAGCCGCGCGGAGGCTGCGGCTTATTTCCTGCGCCTGGGCGCGCGCGTGTGCGAGGGACTCAACCAGGCGGGTTATGCCCATTGCCGCGGCAATGTGATGGCCAGCAACCCGCGCTGGTGCCGTTCGCTGCCCGAATGGCTGGCGGGTTTTGACCAGTGGGTGGAGCGTTCCGAGCCGCAGGAGATCATTGACCTGAGCATTTTCTTCGACTTTCGCACCGTTTACGGCGACAGTGAGCTGCTGCACGGTCTGCGGCGGCACATCACTTCGATTCTGCCCGGGCAGCCGGCTTT
This sequence comes from uncultured Anaerolineaceae bacterium, assembly GCA_964496705.1. Lineage (GTDB taxonomy): Bacteria > Chloroflexota > Anaerolineae > Anaerolineales > Anaerolineaceae > CAZCBJ01. The sequence continues at coordinate 1,973 of CAZCBJ010000109.1, forward strand.
CTTGCAGCATTTTGCGCGCAACGCGCTGAGCTTCAAACCGCCTTTCCGCCTGGTGGGCAATATCTACCTGGGCAGCGGCGGCGGCGAGCACGCCGGGGAGATCAATTTGAAAGATGCCATGATGCCGATGGTCAGTTTTGCCCGGCTGTATGCCCTGCGCCATCAGGTCAATGAAACCCATACCTTGAAGCGTATCGAAGCGCTGGCTGAGCGCAATCTGATCCTGGCTTCCAGCCGGGATGAAACCACCGCCGCTTACGACTTCCTGATGCAATTGCGCCTGCAAAGCCAGCTGGCCGCCCTGCAGGCCGGGCGCCCGGCGGTGAACACCATCCAACTGGCGAAAATGGGCTATTCGCAGCGCGAGATGCTGAAACAGGCTTTTTCACAGATTGCGGCGGTGCAGAAAAAGATCAGTTACGATTTTCCCGGCGGGGTCTGATTGTCCTGGTGTCGGGTATCTTCCAAGACCCTTCAGTCGCTGCGCTCCTTCAGGGACTCACACGGGGTGATTCCCTGAGCGGATTTGACCAGAAATTCTCTTGCGCAGCACCCCGAAGCGATCGCGAAGCATCCCTGCGGGAAGGGTCTGCCCAGGATTGGGCAGCAAAACCTGGTTGACAGAGTACTCGGCCGACCTGGTTTTCCAGTATACTTCGCAATCATGGCTGCCAATCTTTCATCATCCCATCCTTTCCTGGCCGATCCGCTGCGCAACCCCATGGAGCGGTTTGTATCCGCCTACACCGGCCGTCCCTGGCAGATTGATCGGATTCAAGACCTGCGCGATCTTGCCTGTCATCCGGCCGCGATCCTTTCGGATGGCTCGTTCTCGGTATTTGCCAAATTCAGCGACGCAGCCAACGGGCGCGAGCAATTCGAGGTGGAACTGGCCGGGCTGAGCCTGTTGCAGGAGCGCGCGGGGGTGCTGATCCCGGCGCCGCTGGGGATTTTGAGGGTGGAGGGCGGCGCGCTGCTGGTGTTGGAGGTGGTTCAGGCAGTGGAACGCCAGCCCCGCCACTGGCGCGATATTGGGCGGGCGCTGGCATGTATTCACCAGGTGAAAGGCGAATGGTGCGGTCTGGAGAGCAACGGCTATTTTGGCCCGCTGTACCAGGATAACCGGCCGATGAGCAATTGGGCTGACTTCTTCGTGGAGCGCCGGCTTTGGCCGCGCCTGGCGGGGGCAATCAACTCCGGCCACCTGCCTGGAGCAGTCATTTCTCAGATGGAAAAATTGATCCAGCGTGTCCCGGACCTGTGCGGGTCTGAAAGTAAGCCCTGCCTGCTGCACGGTGATGCGCAGCAGAACAACTTTATCAGCACGCAGGCGGGCGCTGTGGTCATCGACCCGGCAGCACATTTCGGACACCCTGAATTTGCCCTGGCTTACCTGGATTATTTCCAGCCCGTTCCCGAAGATGTGTTCGCCGGCTACCGCGAGGTGCTGCCCATCGCGCCGGACTTTGCCGAGCGGCGCGACCTGTGGCGTATCTATGGTTACCTGGGCGCAACCGAGGTGGAAGGCGGGCCGTATCTGGAGCTGTTGATCCAGGCAATTCAAAAATATGTCTAGGGGATGAAGTGCCAGATCAAAGGGCAGCCGTCTCGCTGGGGTTGGGTGGATGGCTGCGCCTTTTCCACCGGCGCGCACAGGTTGAGAATATTACCGTCCGGGTCGCGGAACCAGGCCGAGCGTAGCCCCACGGCTGGGTGGCGGGCGGTTTGACCACCGGCAGTCTGGCCGCCTGGCTGCCTGTGGTTATTTTTCCCGGGTTTTGCGCGGGGTGGAATCGGATTTTGGGTTGGTTTTGCGCGGTTTTCGGGCTGGTTTTTCGGGGGGTGCGGTCTCTCCGCTTTGGGATCTCATTTCTTGAGCCAATTCTCGCAGATCGGCAGGCAGGCGCGAGATCTCTTCGGGATGCGCCAGGGCGTGCGTCAGCCGCTTTAATTTTTCCTGGTCGGTGACAACCTGCTGCATGCGCCCGACTATTTTTTCCTGGTCTTGCACTTCGCTCCAGCGGGGCGGGGCATTTTTTGCCCCCCATTGGTTGACCCAGCGGATCGCCAATCCCGCCCCGACCAGGATGCCCGCGATCGTTCCAAGGGTCTGGTACGCGCCTGCGATCGTCTGCCACCCAAGGTAACCCGCCAAAGGAACCATGCCGCAGGCTGCCAGGAATCTGAAGATCGCCACCCGGCGGATATGGCCGCGCTCTTTTGCTTCGATTTCCTCACGCCGATTGCGCAGCCATTCAGACTCGCCGCCGGAATGCGATGCCAGAAAGGGGGCGTGGGTGAAGAAGGTCTGGTTGGATGCGATGCGGTAGAGCGAGTGGGTCAGAATTGCGCCCAGAACACCGCCGCCCACCGCCAGCGGCAGCGCAGCGTCCTGACCAAAATGTCTGGCGAGGATAAACCAACCCAGCGCAGCTCCGCCGCCGACCAGGAGCGTGACGATGAATACGCCGAGGATAACGGAACCAACCACCGCGCCGATTTTTTCGATTTCAAACTGAATATTTTGCCGGCGGCGGATGGCTTCCGGGCTGCTCCGTTTTCGCTCGCCTTGCCGGCGGCGCAATTCCATTCCCGTGACTTCTTCCACGCCTCCCAATCTTGCGCTGCAATGAGGGCATCGGGTGACATTCGGGCCGGAGAGCCCTCCCCCACAATTCCCGCAGGAGTAGGTATGCATGACTGCCTCCTTCTGTAAGAGTTGTGTCGATTGAACCAGTCTCAATATAAATCTGTCAGGAGCAGAACCTGTAAAATATTTTATTCCTTTTTTGAGATGTTGTGTTGGAATTTTTGGTTCAGGTTTGCAGATGCGCCATCCCCAAGAATCAGATAGGAACGCGTGTGCAGCAACTCCGCAATGACGTCAGTGCCAAGTCCAGGCCGAGCGCCAGCCCCACGCCCGGGCGGTGGGCGGTTTGACCACCGGCGCGTCCCATGCCAGCCTGCGCGCGCCGCGCGTCAGGATGCAGATTCCGTTGAATTTCTTCATGCGCGCCTCCCGCAGGATGATGATAGCCATTTCTGGCGCTTTTGCGGGCTGCGCTTTGTCCATTTTCCTGTATACTACACTTTGACGGACGGCGTCTCCCAGCCGCTTTCGATTCTGGCTGGCAAGCCGGAGCCGCGCGCGTGAACGATCTTGACAGGTTGCGCTTTGATCGCCGGTGCATGCATGATTGAACCCTCTGAAGATATCCCCATTGAAAATGCCCGCTTGCAGCAGGAGTTGGTCCAGCGCGAGACCGAGCTGGCGATCATCAACGGTGTGCTCAAGGGATTGGCGTCGCATCTGGAGGTGCAGGCTATCTACGACCTGGTGGGCGAGCAGGTGCGCGAAATTTTCAACGCCCAGGTGGTGATGCTGTCCAATTATGACCCGGCGACCCACACCGTGGAGCACCGCTACATGATCGAGCGCGGGCAGCGCGTCTATTATCCCGGGCTGCACCCGCCGGGCGGTTTCCGCGCCAAAATCATCCAGACCCGCCAGCCGGTGCTGGTCAACACCCGCGTCGCAGAGGAGGCGGCCCGCCTGGGGCAGCCCACCCTGCCGGGGACGATCACCCCCAAATCCTGGCTGGGCGTGCCGATGCTCGTCGGCGATCAGGTGACCGGCATCCTCAGCCTGCAGAATGTCGAGGAAGAGAACGCCTTCGGCGAATCGGACGTGCGCCTGCTGCAGACGCTAGCGGCATCGATGAGCCTGGCGTTGGAGAACGCGCGCCTGTGGGAGCAGGAGAACCGGGCGCGCCAGGCGATGGAACGCGAGTTTGAGATCGGGCGCGAGATTCAGGCCGGCTTCCTGCCGGATGTGCTGCCGCAGCCCAGAGGCTGGGAGATTGCGGCGGCGCTGAAGCCGGCCCGCGAGGTGGCCGGGGATTTCTACGATGTTTTTCGCCTGCCGGGCGACAGGATCGGGTTGGTCATCGCCGATGTGTGCGACAAGGGTCTGGGCGCGGCGCTGTTCATGACCCTTTTTCGCAGTCTGCTGCGCGCCGTTATTCGCGCGCCAGTCCGATGCGCAACCGCACTTCGATTTCGCGACTCAAGCTGGCTGTCATGCTGACCAATAATTACATCGCGGACACCCACGCCAAAACCAGCATGTTCGCCACCGTATTTTTCGGCATCCAGGATTTGCGCAGCGGATTGTTGACCTATATCAATGCGGGTCATTTTCCGCCGGTGGTGCTGCGCGCACAGGGAGATTGCGAGTTGCTGCGACTCACCGGTCCGGCAGTGGGCGCCATGCCGGATATGAACCATACCACTGGCGAGGTGCGCCTTGAGCCGGGCGATTTGTTGTTCGCCTGCACCGACGGGCTGATTGACGCAGCCAGTCCAGCCGGCGCATCATTTGACCTGGATGATTTGCCGGATTGGTTCAGCCCGACCCGCCCGCTGAGCCAGTCGCTGGCCCACATCCAGTCGGCGGTGAGCGCGCTGCCAGCCGGGGTGCGGCAGATGGACGACATCGCCATGCTGGCGGTGCGGCGCACAGTCAAATAAATGCCATCCTTTCCCCGAGATTTCCAGCCTGCCATGCCCGACCCGACCGGTCTCCCCACCCCATATCCCGAGATCAACGCCCTGTTGAGCGAGCTGCTGTCCGCCATCCGCGAGGTGCTGGGCGCCCATTTTGTGGGCATGTACCTGGACGGCTCGCTGGCGGCGGGCGGATTCGACTCGGCCAGCGATATTGATTTTGTGGTTGTGACGGATGTGGATGTGGATGACGGTTTATTCCTGGCGCTGCAAGCCCTACACGAGCGCTTCAACCGCCTGGACTCGCCCTGGGCAATCCAACTGGAAGGCTCGTATGTCTCGCTGGCGGGTGTCCGCCGTTATGACCCGCAGCATGCGCGTTTTCCCAACATTGAGCGCGGTCTGGGTGAGCGCCTTAAAATAGTGGACCATGACGGTTGGTTCACCCTGCACCGCCACCTGCTGCGCGCCGGCGGCATCACCCTGGCCGGGCCGCCGCCGCACACGCTGGTGGACCCGGTTTCCACCCTGCAATTGCGCCGGGCTGCGCTGCAGGTGCTGGACAGTTGGGCGGCGCACTTCTCTGACCGCCCGGAGGTCCTGGACTTCGGCGGGTACCAATGTTACGTGGTTTTGACCGTCTGCCGCATCCTCTACACACTTCAATCGGGAGGGGTGGCGTCCAAACAGATTTCGGCGGAATGGGCCCGAGAGGCGCTCGGCATGCCGTGGCGCGAGCTGGTTGAGCGCGCCCTGGTGGGTCGCCTCCAGCCCAGGCAAAAAGCGGATGCCGCCGATATCCGCGCCAGCCTGGATTTCATCCGCTTCGCGCAGCAAGCCAGCCAGCCGGTGCGCAGTTTTCTGCACTGCGAGATTTGCAGCCAGCTTGAGGACGTGGAAACCTCTTTCAGCAAATACGGCTGGCCGGAGATGGATCGCCCCCTGCCGCCCAGCGCCGCTCGCCTGGAAGTGGTCGAAGCGTTGACCGATTACGATCCTGAGAACCATCACATCCGCCGCTGCCGCTTGTGCGCCACGCGCTACCAGTACGATTGGAGCTACGATTACCTGGTCAACGGCAGCGAGGACGAGGAACGCCTGGCGCGCCTGGTCAGGCTTGCGTGGTGAGCGCCGCGCCCCGGCGATCCATGACGCGTTTGCGGTGAGCCTGTTTCCAGCGCCCCGCGATCAGCCGCGCCACCAGCGCATCTGGCGCCAGGCTGCCCAGCACGCGCAGCACCTGGTTGATCCAGCCGGGGATGACCACCGCCTTTCCCAGCAGGGCTGCATCCAGCGCCTCAGCCGCCACCCCGCCGATGTTGCGGGTGGTCAGCAGCCCTATCCAACCCTGCGCTTCGATGGCCTCGATGGTATCCGGTCGGGTGGGCAGCCCGGCCGGGCAAAGCACGGTCACCGTGGCGCCCAGCTCGCGCACCTCTTCGCGCAGCGCCAGGCTGAAATCCAGCAGGAAACGCTTGGAGGCGGCATAGGTGGCCTTCACCGGCATGGGGTAAAAGGCTGCCAGGCTGGCGACGTTGAGGATGCGAAAGGGCTGCAGCGGATCGCGCAGCTCCAGCAGGGCATGCGTCGTCTCCAGCGTGCCTTCAATGTTCAGGCGCAGGATGGCGCGGATTTGCTGGCGGGACTGCTCGTAAAACAGCCCTTCGTAATCCAATCCTGCCACGTTGATCACCGCCCAAAAAGAATGATGCTCTGCCCTCAAATGCTCGTACAGCGCTGTGCGCGACGAAGGATCGGTCAGGTCGCAGGCGCGCTGCAGCACGCGCACACCATAGGCGGCGCGCAGGCTGCCAGCCAGCGTATCCAGGGCTTCTGCGCGCAGGTCGGTCAGATAGAGGTCCCATCCGCGGCTGGCACATTCCACCGCGAAGGCCTTTCCCAGCCCGCCAGCCGCTCCGCTGATCATCACCAGGCTGGGGTGAGATGCTTTGCCGGATGAATTGTTTGAATGATAGCTTGTTTGGTTCATGCTCTACTCCTACAGGTTGATTGCGCACATCTGTGCGGATAACGTCCACAGGCGGCCGGCTGCATGGGCATCCAAAGCGCGCGGGTCTGCCTGAACTGGCAGACCATTCTTCCAATAGATGGCGGTGGTCTGCTGGATGGCGGGATCGGTCAGCAGAAAGACTATCCCGCGTGCGGCTTGCTGCGGGCTGACGCCCCCGGCGCGGCGCAGTTTCCAAATCCAGCGCACCCATACGGGCATGCCTTTGAGGCCGATATCGGTTTGCACCAACCCCGGATCGGCGGCGAAGGCGCGCGCCCGGCCCTCCTCGCCCAATCTACGGTTGAGTTCCAGTGTGAACAGCACATTGGCCAGTTTGGATTGCCCGTAGGCGCTCAGCCCGTTGTAGTGCCGGCGGAGCTGAATATCCTGCCAGTTCATTCGCGCTCCCCGGTGAGAGGCTGAGCTGACCGTGACGATCCGCGCGGCGGGGGCGGATTGCAGCAAGGGCAGCAATTCATGGGTCAAAACAAAGGGAGCCAGATGGTTCACCGCCCACTGAGTCTCAAAGCCCTCTTCGGTCAGCGCCAGCCAATAGGTGAAGGTGCTGGCGTTGTTCACCAGCCCATCCAGGCAGTCCGCTCCTCGCTCAGCCAGTGCGTTGCGCATCTCGGCGGCCAGCCGCCGCACCTGACTCTGCAGTGCCAGATCACCGGTGAGGTAAACGATATTCGGGCCAGGATATAAGGTGCGCAGGCGCTGTTCTGCCTCGCGGCAGCGTTGAGCCGAGCGCCCGATGCCGATCACATGTGCGCCTAAACGCGCCAGCGCTTCGGCCACGGCCAGGCCGATGCCCGATGTGGCGCCGCTGACCGCGAAGGTTTTATTTGCCATTTGTTCGTCCATTATTGTTTCCATCCAGTTTCTGAAATTTTTCCGTTTTTTGTCCGGCAGTCTGTTTATACTGCCTGACCGGGTGGATTTGCATCACCCGCTGGATGGAAACAGGGGGGTGGATTCGCCGCTCCACCCCCCTGGCACAAAAAACGGGAATGCCTAGCTCTCCGGCGGTCGGTTGAGCAGTCCCAGTTCGCGAGCCCTGTTCACCGCCTGGACGCGGGTCTGCGCGCCCAGCTTGCCGTAGATGTTGTTGATGTGGGTTTTAACCGTGCTTTGCGCCACCGTCAGCCGTGCGGCAATCTGCGCATTGGTCAGGCCGTCGCTGATCAGGCCCAGTACCTCAATCTCGCGCTCGCTGAGCAGTTCGGCCAGCGCAGGCGGCGCAGGTTGCGGGGGCGCACCATAATGTGCGCTCTCCGGGCGGCGATGCAGCCGATCGGTCAGCACCCGGCCGAAGCCGGTCCAGCGCAGGGCCAGCCCGCCCAGCACCAGCAGCACCGGCGCCATCACCTGGATGAACAGCCCGCCGGCAATCGCCCCGAACAACGCGAACAGCGTCACCCCCAGCACCACCGCCCCGCCGCCTGCCAGCAGCACTTCTTGCCGCCAGCCCATGCGCCGCGCAGCCAGAATCACGCCGAAACCCGCCCCCGCCAGCAACAAGAGCCAGGCATACGCCCAGGCGTTCCAATCGCCGGTGATCGTGTTCAGTAGAAAAATGAAACCAAACGCCAGCAGCAGCCCGGAAGGGAGGAATAAAAGCGCTGCCCAGCGAACTGCCGGGGTGAGGGTGGCTTCGAGCAGGATCAAGGCCGCGCCCAGCATCAGAAACACCAGGGGCAGGGCGAGGTTGATGCCGATGCCCGGGATGAAGCTGACGATCAAGAGAAGCGCGCCGCCGCCCATCAGCGCCCCGCTGATGATTTTTACCAGGCGATTGTCGGATTTTTCTGACATGAGAACAGCAGGTTTCTTTGGAGCGGTTCGAAGGATGGTTAATTATAGCATCAGCATGCGGCTGGCCATCGCATCAGCTTGGCACTGCGGCATGCTCTCATCGGGAAAATTTTCTAAAAATAAACGGCGCGAGTTGAATTCGCGCCGTTGGAGGGTTGAGGTAAAGCCGATGAGAGAGTTTATTTCCCCAGATCGCGCAAGATGGATGCGGTTGTCACTCGTCCAGCAGTTGGATGCCGTGTTGGCTGTGGATGGCTGCGATACGTTGGGGATCTGCCCCGCCGGGTCTGGTAAATTCGTCTGCGCATTCGGCGAAGAATTTTTCAAACCCGGATGGCATGGTCAGGATCCAATGGCGGCTGGGCGCGGCGCCGATATTGCGGTAGCAATGCGCCCCGCCTGCCGGAAGATACACCGCGCCGCCCGCGGCGACCTCGCTCCATTTGCCCTCTGCAAAATAGCTGATGCGTCCTTCCACCACCAGGAAAATCTCATCCTCGTTGTTGTGGCGATGCAGCGGCGGGCCGCCGCCGGGCGGGGTCCACTCGGACATCACCGCAATCCTCCCGCCGGTCTGCTCGCCGCTGAGCAGGGTGCTTCGCTGGCTTTGTTCCATCTGGGAATTCTGGCGAGCGACCAGCAAGACGATGCGCTGGCTACGGCTCTGCTGGAGGAGAGCCTTGTCCGGTTCACCCGGGTGGGTGACCTGTTTTTTGTCGCCCGGGTTTCGGGATATCTGGGCTTTCTGGCGCGTAAACGGGGAGACCACAGCCAGGCTCAGCGGTTTTATGAGCACAGTCTGGAAATTGACTGCAACCTGCAGTTCTGGGATGGAATTGCGGATGGATGGCGAAATTTGTCATTGTTGCATACCCATCTGGGGCAGCCCGATCAAGCCGGCTGGTGCAGTGAGGAATCGGTGAGGGTGTGCATCGAACATGGTTTGCATAAATTTGATCCGTTTTACCTTTCTGGTTATCAGGCCATGCTGCGCGGAGATGACGACCTCGCTTCCCGGCGTTTCACCCGCCTTTTGGAGATGGTGTGGGCATCCAACGATCACGGCAATGTTGGGGTTGTGCTGGAGGCTCTGGCGGCGGTCTTTTGCGGGCTGGGCGAGGCGAAAAAAGCTGCGGTACTGCACGGCGCCGCCCGGGCAGTGTTTGATACAGGCGGGGAAAAGCCGTATCCGCCCCACCAGAAATTATTCATTGAACGCTTGGATTCTGCCCTCAGCCGGATTGGCGGTGCAGCCTTCAACGCGCTGGTTGATGAAGGGCGGACCACGGACCTTTCCCGCGTCATCGGACTCTCAATCAGCGTGTAAAATCGCAGACCGGATTTTTGCCAAGTTTGCGCTGTGCTATACTTGGATGGGATGGTTCGCACCGGTCTTGACGGGTTGATTGAAGAGCGCCTGGATCTGCTTTCCGGGCGGCGGGTGGGGCTGGTCAGTCATGCGGCGGCTGTGCTGCCCGACCTGACCGGTATCCTCGACGGGCTGCGCTCGGCGGGGGTGCAGGTCGGCGCGCTGTTCGGCGCGGAACACGGCTTCGCTGGCGCGGCGCTGGACGGTGCCGGAGTGAGCAGCGGGGTGGACCTGCGCAGCGGTTTGCCGCTGTTCAGCCTGTACGGCGACAGCTACGAGCCGACAGCGCGGATGCTCTCCGGGCTGGACGCGCTGCTGGTTGATTTTCAGGATGTGGGCGTGCGCTTCTACACCTTCATCAGCACGCTCTATTATGTGCTGCGCGGCGCGGGAAAGGTCGGGCTGCCGGTCTTTGTCCTCGATCGGCCCAATCCGCTCAACGGACTGCAAATGGAAGGACCCGTTCTGCAGCCGGGTTTTGAGTCCTTCGTCGGCATCGCGCCGCTGCCGGTGCGCCACGGGCTGACCTTCGGCGAAATTGCCTACCTGCTGCTGAACCAGACCGCCGTTTATCTGA
>CAZCBJ010000110.1:0-709 GCA_964496705.1 uncultured Anaerolineaceae bacterium
TAATGGCTAGGGCGACTTCTCTTCTTCTCCTCCTTAATTGATCGCCGGGGTCGGCGTCCCCGGCGATCTTGATTCTATAACCCAATCCTGATTCTCTTTCTTATACGCTTATACCTGCTCACTCATTCTTTTCTTTTTCTTCACTCACCCCGCGCCCCCCGACTTCTTCCAGCGATCATATTCCAGAAAAGCTTCAAAGGCGATGCGCTTTTTCTCCAGCGGCGTGCCCAGGTCCTGATCATTTTCATCGTCGGACAGGATAAAGCCTCCCTGCGGCGTGCCCCAGCAGTCCAGCAGCAGCTTCGCCTCACGGCGGATGCCGGCTTCGTCCTCGAAGGGCAGCGTGTGCTGGATGTCGGCGCCGCTGGAGAAGGCCACCTTGCCAGCGAACTGGCGCCCCACCTCCTCAATGCCCAGCAGGCGCGGCTGCTCCAGGTTGAGCACGTTTATCCCCGCCTCAATGATCCCCGGGATGAAGCGGTTGATCTTGCCGCACGAGTGCATCCACACATGCCACCCGGCGGCGTGGGCTGCGTCAGTTATCCGGCGGTAGCGCGGCTGAAAGAACTCAGCCCACAGCGCCGGACGGATGAAGGTATCCTGCTGGGTGCCCCAGTCATCCGTGTAGGAAAAACCCTGAATCTGCCCGGGGAAACGCGAGGAGATGTTGGCGATCACCGCCAGGTCGAATTCGACGATGCGGTCAGCC
>CAZCBJ010000110.1:769-11679 GCA_964496705.1 uncultured Anaerolineaceae bacterium
GAAACCAGCGTGACGCCAAACAGCAGCATGAAGATGCCGGTCATCACGTATTTGCCCTCCGAGCCTTCAAAGCGGCGTTCCATGCCCTCATAGAAAGCCGGATCATCTGCATCAGGCCAGCGGTAATGCGCCAGCGCAGCCCAATCCTGCAGCGGATGTCCTTTAACCTGCCCCATGTTGTCAATCGCCGAGCGCACCCACAGGCAGTCCCACTCGTCCCGCGATTCCTTCCGGTCGCGCGGGCCGGTGCCAATCTGATTCCACCCAACGCCGTGCGTGTCGCAGTGTCCAAAGCGCGGATAGATCATCGGCAGCCGGTCAGGCGTGCGAAATTCCACCGCGCGGGTCACCACCTCGCGGCTGTTCAAAAACGCCTGCCTTCATCCAGCATGGCCAGGTAATTGTCCACCGGGATGTAGTTGGTCACTGTGTTGCCGGTGCCCAGGCAGTATCCGCCGCCCGGCTGGCAGACTGTTAGCGTATCGCGCACGCGCTGGCGGATGTCGGCTGGCGATGAGCGGCACAGGAAATCCACGTCGATGCCGCCCAGCAGTGACAGCCGCTCACCGTAACGCCGCTTGGCCTCACGCACATCCAGGATGGTGTCCTCGAAGGAATGCCGCCCGTCGATCTGCACGTCGTCGAGCAGGTCGGGCATGATCGCGTCGATGTTGCCGCAGCAGTGCATGATGTACAGGCGTCCCGCGTCGTGGGCAATCTGTGCCAGCCTGCGGTGACCCGGCAGCACCAATGCGCGCAGGTCGCGCGGGCTGATCAGCGTCCCCGAACGAAAACCGAGATCATCCGAGCCCCAGATGACTTTGACCCTGTCATATTGCACCAGCAGCTCGGTGGCGCGCGCATACATCGCCACCACCTTGGCGCCAATCGCCTCCACCAGGTCGCGCTGCTCGTAGAGGGCATAGCACAGCGTCTCATAGCCCATCAGAAATGAGATATTCTCATAAATGGACCCCACCAGCCCGCCGATGATGCACATATCCTCCGGCAGGTTGTGCTCAAACCATTCCATCACCGGCATGCGGTAGGAGTCAATGTCAGGCCAGGGGTAGGCCTCGAATTCCTCCCAGCTGGTGATGACCCCCTTATGCTCATTGACATACCCGCGCCCGCTGGCGCGCTTGAGCGGCGCGGTGTCCTCGGTGACGACCGGATTGGTGACCATCTGTGAATCAATGCCCCCGCCCACGTAAGACGGAATGACCACGTAATCGTACCCCAGGAAGCGCTGCAGGGCGATGATGCGCCGGCAATCAAAATAGCGCTCGTCCGGGTCCAACCCTTCCAGCAGGTTGTAACGCTGGCAAATTTCCTCCTGAACCTCCCAGTCCATGAGCAACTCGATGAAATGGGCGCGGCGCGGGGTGCCCTCGCGGCGCAAGCAGCGGATGAACGCCTCCCAATCTGGTTTGACCGGGAGTGAAAAGGGTGAAGATGACATCGAGCTTCTCCTTTATTGCCAAAATTGCGGCAAATATTGCCGGTAACTGACCAGGTAATCGTCCAGCACCTCGCGCGCCACGTCCAGGTCGCTGATCACCGGGTCGAACAGCAGGCACTGCAGCGCCAGCCGCCGGTCGCCACTCACTGCGGCGTCGACTGCCAGCCGCACCACCTCCAACTCGCGGCGGTGCAATTCAGCCACACCGGCGGGCAGTTTGCCAACCGCCACGCCGCGTGCGCCCAGCCCGCTGATGTGCCCCGGGGTCTCCACGATGGCGTTCAGCGGCAGGTTTTCAATTTGTCCCACGTTGGGCAGGTTGATCGCCAGGTGATAGTGGTTGCCAGCCCCGGCGATATTCTCGATCATCTCCAGCGCGCCTTCGCTGTCGTTTTCCTTCAGGCGGTCAATCGGCTCCTCGCCGCTGCCCATGGCGGCGATGAGCTTGTGACCCTCGCCGCGCCCCTTCTCCGCGCCGTCCCAATCATAGAGATGCAGGCTGTATTTATCCCAGGGTTTGGTGAGCGGATCCGAGCCCCAGGGCAGATATTCGCACAGGTGGCTGTCACCGGGGATGGGCATGCAATCAAAAGCCTCGAACACCCGTCGGGTCAGCGGTTCAAATCGCGGGTCGGCTTTGGCAAAGCGCTCGCGCACCAGCGGGTAAAGGTCCTCTCCGGTCTCTTTGAGATGCACCGAGAGCATGAAGGTGAAATGATTGAGACCAGCCGCCTTGATATCCAGCTTCTGCACGGCTACGCGCATCACTTTGGCCAGCTCCGCCCAATCCTCCGGCGATGCGAATGTGTTCAGCCGCCGCGCCACCTTCACCCCGATCACGTCCGCCAGCAGGTAACCCACAATGCCGTAACCGGCGTAGATTTGGTGGCACAGCCCGATCACCTTGATCTTGCTGTAGCGATTCACCGCATCGCAAATGCGCACCATCGGGTTGGTATAGTTAATGAACCAGGCCTGCGGACAATATTTCTCCATGTCGTGGGTGATCTCCAGCACCGGGCCGATGTTGCGCGCGGCGTGGGCAAAGCCGCCCGGACCGCCGTTCTCGGCATACGGCTGGCGCACCCCGTGGCGCAGCGGGATCTCATAATCCTGCCGCCATAAGCCCTCGCGCGGCGGCACTTCGATAGCCGAGACGACAAACGCAGCCCCCGGCAGCGCTTCGGCGTGGTGGGTGTGCGCCTCAATCTGGATCTCGCGCGCCCACTCGACATTGAGCCGGTCGGCCAGTTTCTTGACAATCGCCAGCGTCTCCGCGTTGCGGTCCACCAGCGCCAGCGTGCTGCCGCGCAGGTTTTCGGACTTCATGATCGCGCCGAGGGTGTTCAAGCCGAAACTGGCGCTGCCCGCGCCGATGACAACGATTTTTGTGGGTTGCATGACACGCTCCTTGGAGTTGATCTAATATTTCATGCCGGTCAAAACAATGCCCTGCACAAACGCCCGCTGGAAGATGAAATACACCAGCACCAGCGGCAGCAACACCAGCAGCGAGCCGGCCACCACCAGGTTGGTTTGCAGCCAGCGCTGAGAGGCGAACAACGCCACACCGATGGGCAGCGTGCGCACCGCGTCCTTATCCACCACCAGCAGCGGCCAGAGAAAATCGTTCCAGATCCAGATAAAATGGAAAATGGCCAACGCCGAGAGAGCCGGCGAGCTGAGCGGGATGACCAGAAACCAGAAAATGCGCATGTCTGATGCGCCGTCAATGCGCGCCGCGTCCAGCAATTCGTCCGGCAGCGATTCGCAATATTGCTTGGCCAGGAAAATTCCAAATGGGCTGATCAAGGCGGGGATGATCATCGCCCACAAGGTGTTCTTGAGGTGAAACCAGACCGTTGTGATCGTGTACGCCGGGATGATGATGATCGAATAAGGCACCATCATCGTGCTGAGGATGAGCACGAACAGGATGTTCCTGCCGGGGAATTTGTACTTGGCAAAGATGAAACCGGCCAGCGCGCTGGTGAGCACGTTGCTGATCACCACCGCGAACGCAACGATGATCGAATTCATATAATAAATGGGAAATTTGGCCTGCCAGGCCCTGGCAATCCAATCAAAAACCACCTGGGTCGGGAACCAGTAACGCAGCGTGCTGGGCAGCAGGGCGGTTTCAGAGGCTGTTTTGAACGAGGTGATCATCGTCCAGTAAAAGGGGATGAACATCAGAAAGGCGCCGACGAAGAGAAAGATGTAGATCAGCGCACTTGAAATTTTTGCGGGGGTTTTGTTTGAACGCATTGGTCCGCCCTCCTAATAACTCCAGCGCGTGCGCAGCCAGCGCAGCTGGACGATGGTTAAAATCAAAATTATGATGAAAAAGATGACAGCCAGCGAAGATGCATAGCCCATGCGGAACTGCTGGAAGCCGGTTTGCTGGATCCACATCACCACCATGCGGCTGGCGTCCTCCGGACCGCCGCCGGTCAGAATGTACGGCACGCTGAAAATCTGCAGCGCACCGATGGAACCGGTGACGGTGGTGAACAGCAGGGTTGGCGACAGCAGCGGCCAGGTGATCTGCCAGAACATCTCCCATGAGTTGGCCCCGTCTATGCGCGCCGCTTCGTAAAAGACCTGCGGGATGCCGCCCAGACCGGCCAGGAACAAGACCATGTTGTACCCCACCCCGCCCCAGATGGCGATCAAGATCAGCGAAGGGATGACATGCGTGGAGGAGGTCAAAAAAGGCTGGGCTTTGATGCCCACCAGTTGCAGCAGTCCGTTGAGCACGCCCATCTGTGAAGGCTGCAGGATGAAACGCCACACCAGCACCACGGCAATCATCGGGGTCACATACGGAAGAAAGTAGAGGGTGCGGAAAAAAGCCTGAAAGTGCTTGCGGTTGAACACAAATTGAGCGATCAACAACGAGACACCCATACTCAAGGGGACGGAAATAAAAGCATAATAGAACGTGTTCACCAGTGCGCGTTTGAACACGGTATCCTGTCGGAAGGCGTAGATGAAATTATCCAGTCCGATAAATTTAAGCGGTTGGTTGAGGCGGTAATCGGTGAAACTGAGCGCAAACGAAGCAAAGATGGGCAGAATGGTGAACAACAGCAGTTGCACAAATATTGGCGCCAGCCAGAGGACGAACGGCCGAAATCCCCACCAGCCTTTTTTGCGCCGCGGAGCGGAGGTGGTTGCGGTACTTGTAATCTCAGCGGTCATAGGACCCTCGCAGGATAATGAAATGGGTTGATTGGACGGGTTTTCGCCCGTCCAATCAACCAGTATAGCTGACTTACGAAACGAAACTCAAGCTTCCGGTGTGATCCAGAATTTGGTGTTGGCCAGCAGTTCGTCGTACTCTTTTTCGTACTCCGCCAACACTTCGCCAATCGGCCGGTTGTTATACAGGATGGCCTGCTCCATTTTGGCCCATAAGCCGTCGAAGGGCGCCGCCACCTCGCCGGGGAAGACCATGCCGCCCTCAAACTGCTTGGCGAGCACCGCCAGCGATTGAGTGCGGCGTTCTTCCTGGGTGGGATTCTCCTTGCCGGCAACCTCATCGAACAGTTTCTGATAATCCGGATGTGGATCGGTGACCAACGCCAAGCCAACCGTGTGCGAGCGTTCAACCAGGTAGTCGTAATCCTGCGTATGCCACTTGAACAGCTCCCAGGCGGCCTTTTCCTTGGCGCCCTTGGCCCAGGTGGTCACCATCCAGCCCGGACCGTCGTAGTCGTGGCGCCCGTAGGGACCCTGACCAGTGAAGGTCGGGTACATGACCGGCGCCCAGTCGATATCCGGGAAGTTGGCTTCCAGCGTGGAGCCGAACCAGGTCCACACCTGGGTGAAGGCGGCCACGCCCTTGCCGAAGGCTTCGTCAAAGTTGAGGAAGGCGCGGTCGTTGATCTTGAACCTGTCATAGAAATCAACCAGCATCTGCCAGGCTTTCTCGGATTCAGGTGTATTGACGAAGCTCTTGGTCTGGTTGTAAACGTGCGCCTTCTGCTGGTACATCATGTCGTTCCAGATGTAGCGCGCATAACCGTTGAACGCAAACCCGGCCTGCACCATCTGGTCGCCGTCGTACACGGTCAATTCCTGGCAGAATTTGCCAAAATCCTCCCAATTCTTGGGCGCATCTTCCGGCTTGTAGCCTTTATCCGCCAGCAATTTCTTGTTGGCATAGATGATGGGGCCCATGACGCTGGTGTGCACCCAGTAGAGCTGGCCGTCATCCAACGGACGCACCGGATAGAGTTTATGCTGTTCGATGTACTCATTGGAGAGTATGTCCGGTGTGATGGCGCGCACAACTTTATCGCGCGGATATTGCGCTTCGCGGTCAGCCTCAAAGATGATATCGGGACCTTCACCGGAGGCCAGAGCCGCGGTGACTTTGGTGTCCAGGTTTTCCCAGGGAATGGGCTCCCAGGTGACGGTGATATTGGGAAAAGCCTGCTCGAAGCGCTGGATGCCTTTCTTCATGGCGTTCAACCAGGGATCGGTCTCGGGCCCGGGCGGTCCCCACACCAGCAAATTCACCTTTTCTTCTGTGGTGACTGCCGGTTGTTTGGGGGCGCAACCGGCCAGGGTCAGGGCGGTGCCCGCAGCACCGGCGCCCATGACCTTCAGCATATCACGGCGGGTAATTTTCTTGCTCATTCGTCTTTCTCCTAAAAAGTGTTGGTTGGGAAAATATGTCTCGACTTGATTCAACGGATTGTTTATTATCCTCTGTTTCTACTCCTCCTTTCAAGAGAACCCAGGTTAACTGAGTTTGTGAACAACGAAAAAATCAGACGTGTGGTGCAGCAAATTGATCACCGCGCCCTTCACCGTGGCTTGATAACCCAACGTGGAAGCCACCAGGCGCGGCTGCACGGGGATGACCTTTTCCAGGCGTTTCAGAATCAGCGGGATCAAGAATCCGGCTGAGCGGGCAATTTCGCCGCCCAGCACGATCACATCCGGGTCGTAGCACAGGGCGACCACCGCAATCGCCTGAGCCAGGTAATCCACCGTTTCCTCAAAGACAGCCATCACCCACTGGTCGCCGCGCGCAGCCGCCTCAAACACCTCCACCGCGGTCAAGCTGGGGCGGTCGAGCATGCCTTGCTGGCGCAGCGCCATGCGCGCCCGTCCAGCGATGCCGGTCACCGAAACCAGCTGTTCAAACGCGCCAAAACCAGGATATTCGTGCTGGAGCTGCGAACGGTCCATCACCAGGTAGCCGATCTCACCGGCCGCATGGTGCGAGCCGCGGTACAGCGCCCCATCCAGCACCACCCCCGCACCGATCCCCGTCCCCATGGTGATCACCACCAGGTTGTTGACATTCTGCAGGCCAGCTCCGAACCACAGCTCGCCCAGCGACGCCAGGTTGACATCGTTATCCACGATCACCGGCAGGCCAAAATCAGCGCGCAGGCGGGTCTTGAGCGGAAAGCCCTCCCAGCCCAGATAAGGCGCGACATACACCACACCTTCGACCGCCGAGGTGATGCCCGGCGCGCCCACGCCAATGCCGCGCACGCGCTGACCGGCCCCCCCGGCGCGTTCCAGCAGGCTGGTCACCATCTGGCACAGACATTGATAGCTTTCCTCGCTGTTGGTGTGTTGGTATTGGACGGTGAGTTCGTGGTGGATACGCCCGTTCAAATCTGCCACCGCCCCGTAGATGGTCGTGCCGCCCAGGTCGATGCCGATCATGAACTGGTTGAAGCCGCTGAACTCGACCAGCGAGCGCTTGCGCCCGCCGCTCCACTCCTTGGCGCCGGTCTCCACCACCAGCCCTTCCTCAATCAGCTCATCAATGATGCGCATCACAGTTGGCAGGCTGAGCTGCAACTCCTCGGCCACCTGGGAGCGCGCCGCCGGCCCCTCGCGGCGCACAAAATCCAGCACGGCAGAGCGGTTGATCCCGCGCATTTCGGCTGAGGCAATGGTACGGATGGCTCGCATGGAATTTCTTTCTCAGGCGCCAAGCCAGACGGCCGACGGATGAGCGCTGCTGAGGAAAAACGATAAAGAGAGTGGGGTTAGTTACAACGGTTAAGTAACACTTACTTAACTTAAGTAAGATTATACAGAAATTGTCTGCAAATTTCAAGAACTTCTATCTTAAAAAATCCATCCAATTCTAAGGCTGGCGCGGGTCCGCCTTGACCGGCTTTTCCGGGCGGCTGGTGCCGCACACCCGGCAGGTGTGATCCTCTCCGCCGAACGCCACCCCGCAGGTTGGGCAGTGATAGAAATTGTCCCAGGCTTTTTCGAGCAGTGCGCGCGACGCGCGTTCCTTCTCGCGTTGGTCCAGGTAGGCGGCTTCCATGGCTTCGGCGGTGGTTTTAATCACCTTCCAGGCGCGCTCTTTCAGCTTCAGCTCACTCACCGTCTCAGCCAGCCCCGCCCCTTCGCGCAGCGTCCCGCTGGCTCCCGAGAGCAGGTCGCCGCGCAGCAGATCCAGCCCCGCCCCGGCCAGGCCGATCAGCTTTTCGCCGCCCGCCTTGATCGATTCAACCACCCCCCGCGCGCTCAGATCATTGACCTTCACCTCGCAACCGTTTTCCAGCGCGGTCAGGTTGATGGTCATTGCCGGCACCTGCCCCGGCCCCAGATGGATGGTCACCTGCAGCGCATCCGCGCTGCCGCTGGCCGAGAGGCCGGTCTTGCCGGACTGAAACTCGGTGCGCAGCGGCGGCAGCAGGTCAGCGGGTCTGACGCCCTGGAAAAAGGCGGTGTTATCCGTGACCGCCAATGCCGCCGCGCCCCCCACGCCCAGCGCCGCCGCCGCCCCGGCCAGAAGGTCCTCTCCGCCGCCGCTCGCCGTTTCGGCTTCGCTGCGGGCAAAGGCTGCCTCCAACTGCGCCAGGCGTTCGCGCTTGGACTGCTCGCGCTTCATGATCTCAGCCTTGCGCTCCAGCGCTGCGGGCAGGTCTTTGGGTTTGAAAGTCCTGGCAAAAAATGCCTGATCGGTTGCATCCAGCGTGCAGAAGATGGCCTTGTGGGCGCCGTCCAATGCGGCCAGTTGTTCGGAGGTTAATTGGGCGAGGGTCTCTTCTTCCATGTAGGTATCCTTTCTGATTCTGCTCAATTATACGGCTTTTCCCATTCCCGGTTTCGCCATACTCGCCAAGGTGGCTGACAAAGATCAAGCAATTCACCCACCCGGTTCCTGCGGACCATGCCTCTCAGACCAATGACAATACCACCCCGCCCTCCTCGGGGTGGTATCAATGGAGTATTCAGTTAACCAACGAATTGGCTCAGTCTTTGATGCTCGCGCTGATGGGACAGTGAGGTCCGCCGTCCGTCCGCCCGTAGGCGTTGTTGGCGGCATCCAATTCGTTATGCAGTGTCAGGAACTCTCCAGAGCTTACAGCAGCCGCCCACTTGGCTTCCAACTGAGCAGCAGTGTAGGGGTAATTCATGCCCCACGATGCGTTGAGGTAGGCCGCCACCAGGCTGCGCGCTGCCTTCTGGAAGTCATCCGGCCCGCCGCCCGTACCGACCAGCGACATCATATCAAAGCCAGCCAGTCCTGCATATAGCGTAAAGAAGTCGTTGAATTTCGTCTCCCAGATATACGGATTGAAACCAACTCCACCCGAAGCAGGCCACTGGGGATCATTCACGGTATTCCACAGCCACTGTCCGCCGGCGGTGCCGAAATCATTGCCGCCCTGCCAGAAGCCGGGCGTGCAGCCTTGCAGCGCGGCGTTGACAAAGGTGTGGCTGAACGTCTCGCCAGATTTCGCCTTGGAGAAGACCACGTCCTTATCCCCAAACATCTCCCAACCGGCTTTTACTTCTTCATGGAGGTCATAACTGAAGCCCGGGGTCAGTCCCGTCCATTTATAACATCCGTCCACACCAGTGGGTTGGGTGTCAACCGCCACGCCCTCTTTGGTTAGTGTGATCTTCCATCCCTCTACCGGCACGGTTGCGCCGCCTTCCACGCCGTCCAGATCGCGCACCTTGCAACCTTTCACTTCCACCGGTCGCCAGTTGCCAAAGTCAAGCTCGCCGACGTATGCCATGAAAGCTGGATCGATGGTCCGATCGTAGCATTGGGCTGGTGGATAGGATTGGGTCCAGCCTGATTGCAACACCTCACACACCTGCAATTGCGCTGGAACGAGCGTCATGGACTTGTTGTACGCATAATTCTTGCCCCATTCCCAGTAGCCGCCATCACCCGTGGTCACCGTGACATTAATGGGTTCACCCTGGAAGCCAGTGCCTTTGATGGTGATCGTCCAACCTGACAGACCGGGGTCTATGGCGGTGGGATCCTTGACGCCATCTGCGTAGGCATCTTCGAACTTAATCCCGCTCAGCATGAATCCCGCGGTGAGCATTTTCCTCACCTTAAAGGCATCGTACTTGCAATCGCGCGGGTCAACCGGATAGCCTTTCTGCAGCGAGCAGATGGCCAGGATGTACACCCCGCCCGGGTTGGTGGTGTCAGCATACGGGAACAAACGGATATACGGCACCTTCCCGTTTGGCTTGGGACCGCTTATTCCATCGTCCAACCAGTGAGTCCCAGTATAAGCACTCACCTCGCCGTTGGTGACGGTGAAGATGCGGTTGGTGTGCAAGTCATAATCATCCGACAGGTTCTTGGGGCCGCCGTCATTTGGATTGGGCTGCCCGCCGGGCACCAGCACGGCAAAGAAATACTGCCCGTCCGGGCCTATTCCATTTGCCGTCGGGCCACCGTTCAGCCAGACATACTGCTTGGCGCCGTAAATATTGCAGTTGATGGGCGAATTCTTGCAGACATCCTTCGAGGCGCCGTCCACGTGGGCATTATAGGTGGTGAAGGCTGCCCCACTCACCGCCTGTGCGTTGAGCACTCCAATAAAGATCAGCGCGCCCACCAAAGCAATCGTCAGTGAAATCAACCAGCCTTTGGTTTTCATCAAAACCTCCTATTTTTTTTGAAACACATCAATCAACCCACAACCAGATACCTGCGTGTTTGAATAAACTCCCGTTCCCCTCCTTTCCTACGCTCACCTTACAGAATTGCAAGGTCATTTTCATTGTAGCACGCCAAATTATCATTTACAACCATTTGTAATATTGCGTCATTAACCAATCTCTGATAAATCGCATATCTATTTCGTACACGATCATGACATAATATCTCAATGAGCAGGCGATTTCAAAGCCTGAAATCGCTTCTCGTAGTATGCTTATTATCAGATCGCGAGGTGTCCCATGAATCTGGACCGCTACACCCAAAAAGCTCAGGAAGCGCTGCTGGCTGCACAGGAGCTGGCGCGCGAACTCAGCCATCAAACCATCGAACCCGCCCATATCCTGCTGGCGCTGCTGCGCCAGGAGGACGGCGTGGCGCCGGCGGTGGTGACCAAGATTTCCGGCAGCACGCTGGCGCTGCGCGAGGAGCTGGAGCGCGAGCTTGGCAACCGCCCCAAAGTGTACGGCAGCAACGTGC
>CAZCBJ010000110.1:11689-12204 GCA_964496705.1 uncultured Anaerolineaceae bacterium
CCCAGAGTTCCTGGGAGTCGCCGGTGTGCAACGACGGCAGCAACGTGCAGACCGGGCTGGCGCGCCCGGCAGCCGACGTGCTCGCCGCCGCCGAACGCTACGCCAAAGGCATGCAGGACGAGTACGTCTCCACCGAGCACTTGCTCCTCGGTCTGACCGAATCGGTTGAGGGCAAGCGCCTCAGCCAGTTCGGACTGACCAAGGACGCCATCCTCAAAGCCCTGGCCAGCGTGCGCGGCAGCCAGCGCGTCACCTCCCAGAACCCCGAGACCACCTACCAGGCGCTGGAAAAATACGGCCGCGACCTGACCGCCACCGCACGCCAGGGCAAGCTGGATCCGGTCATTGGGCGCGACGAGGAAATCCGCCGCGTCATCCAGATCCTCTCCCGCCGCACCAAAAACAATCCCGCGCTGATCGGCGACCCCGGCGTGGGCAAGACCGCCATCGTTGAGGGCCTCGCCCAGCGCATCGTCAACGGGGATGTGCCGGAAGGTCTCAAACGCAAACGCATC
>CAZCBJ010000111.1:0-11975 GCA_964496705.1 uncultured Anaerolineaceae bacterium
CTGCTGATTATCCTGACCTGCTGGTGGGGTTGAACCAACCGGATGATGCAGCCGTCTGGCGGGTGGACGCCGACCGGGCAATTGTGGTGACCACCGATTTCTTCACCCCGGTGGTGGATGATCCCTACGATTACGGCGCGATTGCGGCAGCCAATTCATTGTCTGATGTGTATGCCATGGGCGGTGAGCCTTTTCTGGCGTTGAATATGGCAGCGCTGCCGCCCAACCTGCCGGTGGTGATGATGACCGAATTGCTGCGCGGCGGGGCAGAAAAAGCCCGCGAGGCGGGGGTGGTCATCGCGGGCGGACACACCATCCAGGATAAAGAGCCCAAATACGGCTTGATCGTGATCGGCTGGGCGCATCCCGCACAGATGATCGTCAAGGGCGGCGCACTTCCGGGCGACCGGCTGGTGATCACCAAACCGCTGGGATTTGGGGTGACCACCACCGCGCTCAAGCGCGGGCAGGCTGAGCCCGGGGATGTGGCTGAAGCGGTGGGATGGATGAAGCGCCTCAACCGGGACGCTTCGCAGTTGGCGGTGGCGTGCGGTGTGCGCGGCGGAACGGATATCACCGGGTACAGCTTGCTCGGGCATGGGCTGGAAATGGCGCAGGCGTCGCAGGTCGGTTTACGCCTGGTCCTGCAAAAAATCCCGATGATTTCCTGCGCGCGCAAATATGCCAGCGCCTGGACCTTCCCCGGCGGAGCGGCGGATAACCGCCTGTTTTTTGGGCAGGATGTGCGCTTCGCTGAAAACATAGAAGAAAGCGAGCAGATGCTGTTGTTTGATCCCCAGACCAGCGGCGGGCTGCTGCTGGCGGTGCCTCAAAAGCGGTTGGCTGAGTTCATGCAGCGCGCTGCCGGGCAGGATATCCCTGTATGGGAGATCGGCGAGGTGGTCGAGGGTAGCGGCATTGAGGTCTGCTGAAGCAGCGAGGAGCGTGTGATGCAGGGATATGGGGCTGCGTTTGCCAGGGTATATCACCACTTATGGGGCGATTTTGCGCGGCAGATAGCTCCAGTTTTGCGCACGTTCTATGAAGCGACCACCATCGGCCAGATGGATCATTCCTTGCTGGATGTGTGCTGCGGCACGGGGGTGCTGGCTGGACATTTCCTGGAGCACGGCTACCGTGTGGTGGGGCTGGATCTTTCGGCGGCCATGCTGGATTATGCCCGCGCAAACACGGAGTCGTATACCGAGACGGGTCAGGCTTACTGGCTGCAGGCAGATGCAGCCAGTTTTGACCTGGTGGAGCGTTTTGGTCTGGCGGTTTCCACCTTTGACGCGCTAAACCACTTGCCCGATATCACCGCGCTGAGAGGATGTATCCAGTGCGTGTATCGGACGCTGCTGGAAGACGGCTGGTTTCTCTTTGATCTTAATACTCGTCTGGGTTTACGCACCTTATGGAACAGCATGCATGTGCGCGAACAAGAAGATTACCTTTTGGTCGAACGAAGCATTTACGATGAAGATGCTGAGCGGGGGTTAATGCGGGTGTCAGGATTCTGGCGCACCGAAGGCGGTCTGTTTGAGCGCTTTGAAGAGGTGGTTTACAATACGGCATTCCCGCTGGATGAGGTGCAAAAAATTTTATACGACACGGGTTTTCGCAGCGCTTTTTTCACCCGCCGTCAGGATCTGACCACGCCTGTCCAGGATGCGGAGCGCGAAGGGCGCGTCTTTGTCATCGCCCACAAGTGATCTGTCAATCCACACATTCAAGAAAACAAACCGGGAGAACAAAATGGACGAATTGTCTTTTAATTCCTACCGCAGCGCAGTGTTGGGGCGCGGGGGTATGGCTGCAGCTTCTCAACCCTTGGCCGTGGCAGCCGGTTTGGAGGTGTTGGCGAAGGGCGGGAATGCTGCGGATGCGGCGGTGGCGGTGGCGGCGGGGTTGAACCTCACCGAGCCGGCTTCCACCGGACTGGGCGGGGATTGTTTTGCGCTGTATTTCGACGCCGCCAGCCGGCAGGTGACTGGACTGAACGGATCCGGGCGCGCGCCGCGCGCGCTGACGCTGGAGCGCATCCAGCGGGAGGGCTTCAGCGACCGCCTGCCGTCGTTTCACCCCTACACGGTCACCGTGCCCGGGGCGTGCGCGGGCTGGTTTGACCTGATCGAACGACACGGACGTTTGCCGATGAGCTCGATCCTTGCTCCGGTGATACGCATGGCCGAGGAAGGCTTCCCGGTGGCGCCGTTGACCGCGTTGAGCTGGCGACATTCGGCGCATGAGCAACTGGCCAGCGCCGTGAACGGGATCGAAATGACCCTCAACGGCCGCGGGCCTCAGGCGGGAGAAATTTTCAGAAATCCCGGCCTTGCGCGCAGCCTGCAGCGCATTGCCGAGGGCGGCAAGGCTGCCTTCTATCAGGGTGAGATCGCCGAGGCGATTGTCGCCGTGCTTAAAGAGGCGGGCGGATGTATGAGCATGGAGGACCTGGCCGATCACACCAGCACCTGGGTGGAACCCATCTCGACCACCTATCGCGGATTGCGCATTTTTGAGATCCCGCCTAATGGGCAGGGGATCACCGCCTTGATCGCATTGAATATTCTGGAGGGCTTCGATCTGGCAGATACACCGCGCCTCTCCGCGCAGCGCCTGCACCTGGAAATTGAGGCGATGCGTCTGGCGTTCGCCGATTCGCGTTATTATGTCGCCGATCCCGCGCTGACTGCCGTGCCGGTGGAAGCACTGCTCTCAAAGGATTATGCCGCCGAGCGGCGCAAGTTGATCAACCTGCGCCGCGCCAACCCGGCGGTGCAAGTTGGCTTACCCAATGCCGGACACGATACGGTCTATTTCTGCACTGTGGATGCGGATGGAAATGCTTGTTCTTTCATCAATAGTAATTATTACGGCTTCGGCTCAGGCATCGTCCCGCGCGGGTATGGATTTGTCCTGCAGAATCGCGGGTTGGGCTTTAGCCTGGATGCGAGCATGCCCAATGTGGTGGCGCCGGGCAAGCGCCCTTACCACACCATCATCCCTGGCATGGCGGTGTATGCCGACAGCGGCGCGTTGTATGCGCCCTTTGGGGTGATGGGCGGATTCATGCAGCCGCAGGGTCACACCCAGGTGATCATCGCCATGCTGGATGACGGATTGGACCCGCAGCAAGCGCTCAATCAGCCGAGGTTTTGCGTGGATGGTGAGTTCCAAAATGGGCCGGTTTTACTGGAAGAGGGCGTATCCTTCCAGACGCTGGCTGACCTGGCCAATATGGGGCACGCCGTGCGTCCGGTCAGCGGTCACGGGCGGGGCGTTTTCGGGCGCGGTCAGATAATCCGCCGCGATCCGCAGACCGGCGTGCTGTGGGGCGGCAGCGACCCGCGCTCGGACGGCTGTGTGATGGGGCTGATCAAATAACGCGCATTTCGCCCCAGTTGTCTCCGCTGCGAGCTTCGGTCAGCAGCGGGATGCTGAGGGTGTAGGCGTTTTCCATCACCTCGCAAACGCAGGGCGCGGTGCGGGTCAGTTCCTCATCAGGACATTCCAGCACCAGCTCGTCATGCACCTGCAAGAGCAGCTTGGCATTCAATCCAGCGGCTTTCAATGCCGGCGGCACGCGGATCATGGCGATCTTCATGATGTCAGCCGCGCTGCCCTGGATGGGAGCATTGATGGCTTCGCGTTCTTCGCGCGCGCGGACATTCTGATTGCTCATGGTTTGCAGGTTGGGAAAATAGCGCCGCCTGCCGAGCAGGGTTTCCACATATCCTTGCTGGGTGGCCAGGCGGCGGATGCCGTCGAGGTAGGCTTTGACGCCGGGAAATTGCTGGAAATAGGCGCGCACAAAATTCTCGGCCTCAGCCAGCGTCAGGTCGGTGGAGCGGCTCAGGCCAAAAGCGCTCATGCCGTAGATCAAACCAAAATTAATCGTCTTGGCGTGCCGGCGCTGTTCCTTGGTGACCTGCTCCAGCGGAATGGCGTAGATGGCAGCCGCGGTGGCGGTGTGGATATCCAGCCCGGCGTGGAAGGCAGCCAGCATGGATTCATCTCCCGACATGTGCGCGGCTAGGCGCAGCTCGATCTGCGAGTAATCCACCGACAGCAACACTTGACCCGGGCCGGCGATGAACGCCCGCCGCACACGGCGGCCAATATCGGTGCGGGTGGGGATATTTTGCAGGTTTGGATCCGAAGAAGCCAGCCGTCCGGTGACCGATCCGGTTTGACTGAAGGAGGTGTGCACCCGCCCGGTGGTCGGGTTGATCTGCTGGGGCAGCGCGTCCAGGTAGGTGGATTTGAGCTTGGACAGCTCGCGATATTCCAGCATCCAGTCCACCACGACATGTTTCCCGCGCAGCTCCTCCAACACCTCTGCGGAGGTGGAATAATGACCGCTGGCGGTTTTATTGCGCGGATCGGGGGGCTGCAAAGCGAGGGTTTCGAACAACACCTTTGAAAGTTGCTGGGTGGAGTTAAGGTTGAAAGCATACCCCACCCGGGCATACATGTCCTGCTCAATCTGGCTGAGTCTTTCCTGCAGCTCGGCAGACATGCCGTTGAGAAAGGCTGTATCCAGGCGGATGCCGGTCTGCTCCATGCTGCACAGAACCGGAATGAGGGGCAATTCGATTTCCGCGAACAGTGTCGCGGCATGCCGGTCGCGCATGCGCTTTTCCAGCACCGGCATCAGTCGCAGGGTCACTTCGGCATCTGCAGCGGCGTAAGCGGCAGTCTTCTCAATGGGAACCTCCGCCATGCTGATTTGATTTTTGCCTTTGCCGATCAAATCTTCGATGTGGGTCATTTGCAGTCCGAGATGGCTGTCGGCCATCTCCTTCAACCCCAGGCGGCGCGTGCCGGGATCCACCAGCCATTCGGCAATCATGGTATCAAAGGCCAGATTGGCGGGTGACAGGCCGGCGCGTTCCAACACCAGCACATCGAATTTCAAGTTGTGCCCGATGAAGCGCTTGCCGGCGTCGTTGAAGATGGGCTGCAAAGCGCTCCTAACCTCCCCCAGGCTGAGCTGCTCGCCGGAAGAATGACCGATGGGAATATAATACCCTTCGCCCGGCGCGACAGCCAGCGAGATGCCGACCAGCTCGCAGCGCAGCGCATTGGTGGAGGTGGTTTCGGTATCCACAGCGATCAGCGGGCTGTCGGTCAGCTTGCGCACCAACGCCTGCAGTTTGGCGCGGCTGTTTACCACCTCGTAATCACCTGCCAGCGCAGGCGCTTCGCCCACCCGGGGGATGTTGGTCTCAAACAGGGAGAGCTGTTGGTCTACAGCGGGTTTCTCGCTCCGCGAAAAGCTGCGCAGACGATCAGACAGTGAGCGGAACTCCAGCTCGCGGAACAACTGCTCGACATCCGCCACATTAATGTGATCGGTGTGGGCATCTTCCAATTTCAGCGTGATTTGCACATCGGTGCGGATGGTAGCCAGGTCGCGGCTGAGGAAGGCGGCATCGCGCCCTGCCTCCAGCCGATCGCGCACCCGGCCTGGAATCTGGGCAAGGTTGGCATAAATGGCTTCGAGGGTGGAATAGGTTTCCAGTAATTGGACAGCGGTTTTCTCGCCCACGCCCAAAACGCCGGGGATGTTATCCGACTTGTCGCCCACCAGCCCTTTGTAATCCGGCACCTGATGGGGAAACACACCCAGAAAAGCTTTGACATCTTCCGGTTTGTAATCTTTTGCCTCGGATAATTTTCCTCCGGCCAGATTGACGAAAATACGTTCATCCACCAATTGCAGCAGGTCGCGGTCGCCGGTGATGATTTTTACTCCCATCCCCTGAGCAGCCGCCTGGCGGGCGATGGAACCCAGCACGTCATCCGCTTCGAAGCCTTCTTTTTCCAGCCGCGGGAAGTGAAAGGCATCCACCAACTGGCGGATGCGCGACATTTGAATTTGCAGGTCGTCCGGCATCTTGGCGCGAGTGGCTTTGTATTCGGGGAAAAGGTCATCGCGGAAGGTTTTGCCGGTATCAAATGCCACCGCCAGATACTCCGGTCGTTCTTCGGTCAGCAGGCGCAGGAGGACACTGGCGAATCCATACACACCGGCGGTGGGTTCGCCAGCCTGGGTATGCCAGCGGTCGCCGCCGCTGACGGTGAGGGCAAAATAGGTGCGGTAGGCCAGCGCATGGCCATCGATCAGGTATAAGATGGGGGGCATAGGCTGCCTTTCAGGCTAGGGTCTTTGAATTCCCTGGCGGGTGCGGGTTTGAATGATAAATTCCCGAACCAGTTGCGAAGCCGGCGGTTGAGCGCCGCTGATGATCAGGTAACCGGGCGCCCAGAAATCCCCGGATGGGTTTTCCGCGCGCAGCATGGGATGTCTGTCGAAGATGTACTGCGAGGTGCGCTGGCGGATGATGCGGATCAGATTGCCGGGGGATAGTGAAGGGGATACCTGCACGATCCATTGAAGGTATTCGGGTCGGATGGAAAGCCCTTCCAACCGCCAGCCAAAAGCCACGCAAATCTGCGGCAGCCATTGGGCCATTTGATCGGCCAGCTCACCGGTCAGATAATGATTGGGCAGCCGCGGGATGAGCAGACAGGTGAAATATATGTGGCTGAGGGCAGGTGAGGTGGATTCCAGCTCACTGATGCGGGTCAACGGCTGGATAACCAGGGGGCGGGTATCTGCCAGCGGGTCGAGGGGCGGCTCGATGATGTCCATCAAGCCGGGTGCGGGAGACATGCTGCCCGAGGTCTGCTCAATCCGGTCTGCAACGGGGGAAGGTTTGGTGACGGCTTCCTCCGGGTTCAACCGGGCGGCTTGTGTCTGGGTTTGGGGTTCTTCTTCCCAGGGCATCAGGAATCCGGGGATGGCGGAGGTGGCGGTGGTGGGCAGGGCGCTGTTTTCTTCGGAGGGTTTGTCTTTCAGCGGTGAGAGGCCGGGTTCCGGGTCCGGTGAGGGCAGATCAGCCAAAAAATCTGCCAGTTGCAGCTTTTCCAGGTCAATGAGGTCATCTTGGGATGTTTCTTCCGCCACTTCCTCCAGCCATGCGGCTGATTCCGGTGATTCATCTTCCGGCTGACCGGTTTCGGCGGCAGATGTTTCAGAATCCGCTGCTGCGAATTCTTGTTCGGATGGCGCCATTAAATGATCCGAGCGAAACTCATCCACAATCGCCTGAGGTTCCAGTCTGGCTGGTTCATCCCTGGTTGTAGCACTTTCCTTTTGGAGGGCAACATCAGCCGGAGCCGGGTTGGATTCGAAGAAATTGTGGGCCAGCTTGAGTGCCTGTTTGCGCGCACGCGTCAGTGGGACATTGGCGGGAAAGATGAGCACCAGAATGGCATCCCCCATCAGGCTGGTGGCGTATAACAGGCTGTCCGGTTGACCGGAACTGAACCGGGTGTACCGCGCAATGTCGCATTTTTCATCCCGTTTCCAATAACGGGAGATCACTTCATTAACCTCACGCGCGTACGGGTCATCCGCGCCGGTCTGACCGAGGATTTGCCCATTGCGACAGACCAGCGCGGTGCTGATGGCTGTGGTGCCGACCAGCCACGACAGGCGGTGGCTGCATTCCAGCGGGTCGTCCAACCAGGGATGGCTGGCGGATGGGAGGGCAGGCGGGCTGGGCTGCTCTTCAGATGGGGTTTCATCTTGAGAACGGGTGAGGCGCGCAACGGTTTCCAACAAATCCGGCAGATAGAATGGGCGGTTCAAATAACCATCCGCATTCAGTCCGCTGATGGCAGGATGCTCGTTATTGTTATCGGGTGGGATGACGATGATGCGCAGGTCGCACTGTATCGCGCGCAGTTGTTCAGCGAGCTGCACCACCGGCTGGTCGATCATGTAGGAATCCAAAAAAGCCAGGGCGTAGGGCATTTTTTCCACCGCAGACCTGGCTTGTTCTCCCGATTGTACCTGCCGCACCTGATAATCGCCGTTTTCCTCCAGGCTGATGCGCAGGAGCTCAGCGAATACTGGGTAGGGCGTGGCGATTAGGATTGGAATGGGCATAAGATGAGTTTATCACGTGGATAGACGGGCGACAAGATGGCTTTTCTTGTGGCGCTCTTTCCAGGTCGCAAGAATCATGCCGGAAGGGAGTGTTTTGGGTGAAACAACAGGCAGGTGAATTATTTCAATGAAAAACGCACGCTGCTTGGCTCTGATGGATTGCCAGCCAGGTCGATTGCTTTGGCGGTCAGCTCGTGTTCGCCTGGGCGGGCAGTGAAGGCCAGGAGGTATGGCGTTTGGTAAGAAGAGCCCACTGGATTACCATCCAGGAACCAT
Source organism: uncultured Anaerolineaceae bacterium (assembly GCA_964496705.1). GTDB lineage: Bacteria > Chloroflexota > Anaerolineae > Anaerolineales > Anaerolineaceae > CAZCBJ01. The sequence goes on from CAZCBJ010000111.1 coordinate 8,240, forward strand.
TGCACCTCGCGTACGCCGAGGTTTTCCTGTACTTCGGCCTGGAAGAGAATTTGCTCTTCTGACGGATACTTGAAACTGCTTCCATCCTGGGGATAGATGAGGCGCAAGACCGGGGGGGTGTTGTCAATGGTCACCTGCAGGGTGGCAGTATCAATGCGTTGATCGTCGCGCACGATCACCAGGCGAAGGGCGTAGGTTCCTTCCAATCCAGTGGCATCCCAGATGCCCAGCAGATCGTTTTCGACGCGGGTGGCATTTTCGGAACCGATATTTTGCCAAGTGCGTGGATTCAACCCTTGGCCGAATTGGAGGCGGTAATAGGCGAATCCGTCGCCGCTGGCGGTGCCGATCAGGTTGACCTTGCCATTCGCATAGGCGAACTGTTCGGGGGAGGTGATTTGCGCGTCCGGCAGAGGCAGGGGAGCCTGGATGGAATCATACAGGGTTGGGGGCTGGGCAATATTGGCAGCGGTAACCCAGTCGAGCGCTTCGGGCGGATAAATCAAGTAGGTTCGGTCTTCCACCAGCTCGGGGGGCGTGAAGACGGTTGCCAGCAGACCAGTCTCGCGGTTGACCTGCAGCACCTGATACAGCGTGTCGTAGGCGGTGGGCTGGTTGCCGTCCAGGAACACCTCATCCACCTGCAGCGGACAATCCCGGGTGGGCAGTTGGCCGGAAGGGTCGCAGACGCGCAAGTTGACGATCCCTGGCGGCTGCTGCCAGCTTTCCACGGTTGTGCCGCGCAGTGTATATTGGATGGCGGCATGCCAGACGCCGGCTGCCATGCGGGGACTCAACCGGGCGCCTTCGGGGGCATCGTCCGGCAAACCCATCCAGACCGCGACCAGTTTATGGGGGGTGTATCCGATCGCCCAAACCGAGCGTCCATCTGCGGTGACGCCAACCTTAGAGCCGGATGGACGGCCAATCTCCAGCGGGTTGGGGTAGCCCAGACTGGGCCGGCGGGCAGCCTCATCCGCAAGGACGTGGTGGACCAGATAAGCCAGGGGTTGGCTTAAGATCACGCGGGTCGAAGCCGCTGACGGTGAGAAAAGGGCGCTTCCGTTCGCGTCGCTGACCGAGCGCACCATTACTGGCTGTAGGGAGGAGGCTGGATCGGTTTCCAGGCCGTGCTGTTCGCCCAGGTTGGCAAAGATGCTGTAGGCCTGGGCCAGCTCGGTCAGGGTCAGCCGATCGCCGTTGAGGATTTGGCCGGCGGGGTCAGGGCTGAATGCCAGGCGGCCCATTCCGAGCGGTTCGTTGAAACGCCAGACATTTACCGGCCCGATTTGGGTCAATAATTGGGTGGTGGGAACCAGATAATCATTGGCTAGCGCTGTGCGCAGCCGCAAAGGTCCGTGGTATTGGCGGTCAGGGTTGGGATTGGCGTCAAAATGATCAGGCAGGCTGGCCGGGATGTCCCAGACCAGGCTAGCCGGGCTGAAACCGCGCGCGAAGGCGGCGACAGCGACAAAGGGGGTCAGCATGGTACCGGGGGCGTGCCCCTGGATGCCGGTTTGCAGTCCGGCAGCGTCCATTTCACCCGTCAGCGCCAACACCTCCCCACTGCCGGGATCGAGGATGGCAGCGCTGGCGGTCAGTCGGTCTGGTAAATTTTCCGAGAGGAGCGGCATGGTCGGCAGCAGGCGGCTGCCTTCACAGACGGTGCCATCGGGGAGGATGGCAGGTTCCTGCAGGCCTTGCAAGCGCGAGAGCTGAGCGCGCAAGATGCATATCAACTGGCGCTGATCGTCTTCGTTGAGGGTGGTGATGATCTTCAGTCCGCCGCGTTCCAGGGTTTGCGCATCAACTTTCCCACTCAACTGATTGACAACCATCTGACTGAAAGAGGAGAGCGGGCTTTCGTCCGCATGTCCTGGAGCGGTCAGGCTGAGCGGTTGCTGGATCAGGCTGCGGTACTGCTCCTCGGATAACGCTCCCCTGTCGAGCATTATTTTCAGGATGTCCTTTTGCCGTTCCAATGCGGCAGCCGGAGCGTCTAGCGGGTTCAAGGCTGGCGCTTCGAGAGCGGCCAAAAGCAGGGCCGATTCGGCCAGATCAATCTGACTGGCGGATTTGCCCAGATAAAGCTGGGCGGCGGCTTCAGCTCCGTAAGCCAGATGGCCGAAATAGGCGCTGTTCAAGTACCATTCCAGCGCCGTGGGATGTCCATAACGGGCAATGATCTGAGCGGACAGGAAGCGCATGCGCAGCGACCGCCGGGGGCCGGGTTTCTCGCCGCTGAGCAGCAAATCACTGACCAGACGCTCCGTCAGGGTTTGCGGCTGCGGATGAAGCAATGCGGGCAGACTGAATCCGGGTTGGCTCCAGAAAGATGGTTCAACGATTGAGATGACAGCATGGATCAATTGAGGTGAAAAATGATCCGCCTGGTTGAGATCAGCGGATAAAAAGCGCCGCTGGATTCCTGTGTTCTCAAAGGTGTACAGCACATGTAGCCCGCTTCGGTCATACAGGCGAGTGGGCTGCAGCAGAAGTCCATCCTTTGCGTTAAGCAGGATGGGCAGCCGTTCCAGGGATGGCAGGTCTGCGCTGAGATTCACATAGAGCGAAGAGCCAATCAGCAGCAGGCTGATGAGCAGCAGGCTGGCGACGGCGCCCAAGCCCAGGCCGCTGCGCTCAAACCTGAACTGGTTTTTCGCGCGGCGCTGCTGGCGGTTTCTTACCAGCCGGATGGTGTGAATGGTTCGCACAGGATGTCCTCAGGCCGTGTCCGAATCAATATTCTTTCCTTATTCATTGCTTGCAAGGGCATTTGGCAATCTTTACGGTTCAAGGGGTGGGTGTGGCGGTGGGGGTGGGTGTCCCGGTGGAGCCAGGGGTAAGGGTGGGAGTTGGGCTGGCGCCAATGGTTGAACCGGTTGCTGAAGGGTTGGGGGTTAGGGTGGATAGAATCGACAGCCGCTGTAGGGCAAAATTTACGAATTCAGCCGGAACCTCAGCGTCGCCCTGCAGCGCTGCCAGCGTGTTGTAATCGCGCACAGCAGAGGGCAGTTGCTCCAGCGCTTCCAGGGATTGGGCGCGCCAGTAGAGCATCTCGGCTTTTTGGGCTGCGGATTGAGCAAAGGCTTCGGACGTGGCGAAATATTTCCAGGCGTTGCCGTAGACCTCCTGCAGCATGAAGGCCCGCCCGAGGCCGATGTTTGCCTCGAAGGAGTTGGGTCGGCTGCCCACTGCGATCTGCATATCTTTGAGCGCCTTTTCACCCTCTTCTTGCCTCAGGTAAATCATGCCGCGCTGGTAGTAGGCATCATAAGAATAGCGGTTGAGGGCGATGGCGCTGTTGAAGGCCTCAAGCGCTAGGTCGAGCTGGTCGGTCGCGCCATAGGCTGCTCCGAGCCAGCCCCAGGCCTTGTCATCATCCGGCACGTAGCGAACATACAGGCCCAAAGGTTCGGCTGCCGCAGCCACCTGTCCCGTCTTGATATAAGCTTCACCAAGCAGCCGATACACCGGCAGAATGGTGATGTCCATGCGGTTGGCGACCTGGGCTTCTTGCAGGGCCATTTCAGGTTGATCCAACTGCATTTGGGCTGCAGCGCGGTAATAGAAATAGAATGGCGATGACTGTACGCTTTGCGGGGCAGCGTCCAGCTCAGCCAGCGCCGCCTCACCGTCATTACGGCTGACATACAGACCGGCCAGTTCGAGATAAGCCGCGTTAATATTCGGGTCCAATTCAATCGCCTTGCGGAAATTCTTTTCGGCTTCCTGC
>CAZCBJ010000112.1:0-11957 GCA_964496705.1 uncultured Anaerolineaceae bacterium
CGACAACCGACAACCGACAACCGACAACCGATAACCGACAACCTATTTCACATGCAGCGGGTTCAGCGCGGGGACTGGCTCGGGCGCTCCGGGGATGGGGTCTTCCTCGATGCGCATTAAGGCAGGGATGAGCGGACCGACCAGGCCCATCAACACACAGACCACCGCCGCGGCCAGGAACCAGACGCGCACGCCGAAAGCGTCGGCGATGGGCGCGGAGACCAACATGGAGAGCGGCATCATCCCGCCCGCCAGGCTCTGGATCATGGTCAAGACGCGCCCCTGCATCTCGGGGGCGACGCGCGCCTGGATGATGGCCATCAGCGGACCGTTGGTGATCGGGTTGCCCACGCCCGTGACAGCCGAGCCGACCAGCGCCAGCCAGAACCAGTGCGAGGGGGCCAGCCCGGTGAGCGCCACGCCCGCGCCCAGACCGAGCAGCCCAACCATGCTGGTCAGGATGCGGCGCTTGAAGCCGCCCCAGGCGCTGAGCAGCAGCCCGCCGGCGATCATGCCGATGCCCCAGGCCGATTCCATCGCGCCGATGTGCCAGGGCCCGCCGTTGAACTCTTGGGTGATGAGCAGAGGCTGGAGCGTGCCGGTGGGGGCGCAGACGAAGTTGAGCGCCATGGCCATGAAGAGCAGGATGGCCAACCCCTTCCAGCCCATCACGTAGCGCAGGCCGTCGCGCACATCGCGCAGCACCAGGCGCGGGGTGACCAGCGGCGGCGCGGACTGACCCGCCCCTGCGATGGGCGGCTGGGGGATGGTGATGAACAGCAGGGGGACCACGGCGAACAGCATGGTGAAGATATCCATAGCCAGCACCGTGTGCATGGGCAGGATGCCAATCAACAGCGCGCCCAGCGGCGGGGTGAGGATGCTCAGCGCGCCATTGAGTGTCTGGTTCATGCCGGCGATGCGGGTGAGCTGTTCTTTTGGCACCATCAGCGAGGTGGAAGCCTGCATGGCCGGCCAGTGGAAGCTGCTGCTCAGGCTGCGCAGGAAGAGGATGATGTAGACATGCCAGGGCTGCGCCAGGCCCGCCCAAAACAGCGCCACCAGCACTGCGGTGAGCAGCGCCACAGCCGAGTCGGCGATGAGCATCACCTTGCGGCGGTTCCAGCGGTCGACCAGCGCGCCGGCGAAGGGGCCGAGGAACACGCCCGGCAGTAGGTTGGCCAACGAGGCGGTGGCCAGCACGGCGGCCGAGCCGGTGGTCTGGGTCAGCCACCAGACCAGGCCAAAGCCCACCAGGCTGGAACCGACCAATGAGATGGCCTGGCCGGACCAGATGATGAAGAAATTGCGCTTCCAGCCGGTGGCCGGAGCGGGGGCGGGTTGGATTTCAGACATGCGCAGACTCCGTAGGGCGCGTTGAAGTGAGCTGTCAGCGCTCGGCTTTCAGCTTTGACCAAATCTGTGTGAGCCTGGGGCGGGACGGTCAGCCCGGGTTACTCGATGAACACCTCGACGTGCTCGCCGTCTTCCTCGTCCATGACATCCACAATCTGACCCATCTCGCCGGAGCGGATGGCTTCGATCAATTCTTCAGGGTTGATGCCCTCAATTTCAGGGCTGAAACGCATGCCCATCTTCATCCCGGCGGAGAGCATGCCGACCGGCATGCGCACGTTGACGCGCACCTTGCCGGTGTTGGTGTCGGTGACGCGCACGCGGAACCAGCGCCCGCGCCCGGAAGCGGGGGGGAAAGGCGGCTGGGGTGGCAGGCCGGGCACGGGCGGGGCGGAGGGTTTGTCTTCCAGCACCTGGAGAAGCTCGGCAGCCTGTTCGGCGCTCAGTTTGCCATCCTGCACCATTTTGAGAATTTTGACGCGTTCTTCACTGGTGGCCATGTCGTTTTCTCCTTGATTATTAAGATGAACCCTTATTCCTTGCCCTTGCCGCTCAGGCGCAGTTGGGCTTCTTCGAAGCTGATTTCGTTGTTCTCGAGCATCTCCAGGATGCGGCGGCGCTCGTCAGAAGCGGGCCGCACAGGGAGATTCTCCTCCCGCCCGGGCTCGTAGCCCAGGGCGCGGATGATCTCGTTGAGGCGGTTGCGCAGGGTGGGGTAGGAAAGGTGCAGTTCCTGCTCCAGGCGGGTGAAGCGGCCCTCAAAGCGGACGAAATTGAGCAAAAAGGCGGCCTGTTCGGCGGTGAGCTGCGACAGGGGGTTGCTGGGGGGATTGAAAGTGCCCTCGATGACCGTGTCGCACTGCGGACAGTGCAGGCGGGTGACCATCAACTGGCTGTCGCACACCGGGCATTTATGCACAAAACGATTCATCTTCTTACCTCGATAAAGAAATTGTGGTTTGTGTTTTCTTTTCTGAATATATTTTAGCAGAAAAATTAATTTTGTCAATAGTGATTTTGATTTTATTGAATATCATGCCAAAATAATTGAAAACGGCTATCGCGGTGAGCTGGCGGATCGTCTTAACCAATTCTGAACCGGGCTTGACTACAATTGACACAGTGAACATGCATCCACTGCGGGAGGAATCGTGAAAGCCAGCCAGAGAGTCGTTGTAAAGAAAATACGCTGGCCCATCTGGGCGTTGTTGGCGGTCCCCGGTTTATGATCGGCGGCGGGCCGGAAGGCGGCATGCCGGAGGGGGGAGGCCCGGGCTTTCAGCAGACACCCAACGCGCAGATGGCCACGGCTATCGCCGGGCGGCGCGGCAACGGGGATATGTTCACCGCCCGCCTATTGGAGCCGCTGATCGCGCTGCTGGAAAAGCGCGCCGCGGAATAGGGGCGGGTCTGGGTCAATTCAGGATGCGGGAAATATGAACGCGTTTTTGGTAGAGGCGGGTCTGGGTCAATTCAGGAAGTGGAGAATATGAACACACAGACCCGCCTCTACAACAGAGGGCCTAATACGACGAATTGGAATGCGAAATCTCCAAGTCGTTGACGCGCATGAAGCAGGGGGTGATGATGGCGGTGGGGTTGCGCGCGCCGTAGCTGGCCGAGGTGTTGTTGACCGTCTGGGCGCGGGAGATCCAGGCGAGCTTATCGCCGAAGATGTCCAGCAGGCTCTGGGTGATGCGCACGTTGAACGGCACAACGATGGAGCCGTCTTTCTTGAGCAGCAGCGCACCGAAGCGCGAGCTGGCGGTGACCAGTCCGCGCGAGGGGTTGACGATGTTCATGTAGTGCAGGAAGGGGATGTAGAGCAGGTCGTTGTCGCGCGGCAGGCGCACCAGCTCTTCGAGCGTGGCCGCTTCCATCTCACCGCCGCTCAACACCAGGCTCTTGTGTTCCACCGTGTGCCCGGTGGGTTGGGCGGCGAACTCATCGGCGTCGTCCTGATACCAGGTGAAGGATTGGAACACGCCGTCGGTGAAGATGGGGAATGTGCCGCGCGGCATGCCCATCAGGTCGCGCCGGAAGGGGAAGGTTTCCAGGCGGCTGGGGTCATCCACCAGGCTGAATTTTTGCGAGAAGACCCGCTGACCGAGCTGCTCTTCGCTGAGGAAGGAAAAGCCGCGCTTCATCGCGCCGCCGCTGAAGCCGATCCAGTTCATCACGCTGAGCAAGTCGCCCACAGCGGTCGCGCCGAAGACGATGTCGTACTTGCCCACCAGGATTTGCCGGGCGGGCTCGGTCTGGTAGCGCTCAACCAGGAAGGCCAGGTCGCGGTGCAGGGGATTGGGATTCAGGTCGGCCTTGCAGTAGGCGGACTGTTCGGCGGTCACCTCCCACTTGAGGCGCGCGTGGGAAAGCACCAGGTTGACCTGCGCGTCGGAGGTTTTGAAGTACTGGGTGTGGTCAGAGCGCGTGGTGCTTTGCGCGATCACATTGGTGCCGCAGGAGAAGATGCCGGAGAGCTTGATCTCCTCGCTTTCCAGCCCGCGGGCGGCTTCGTTGAAATAAGCCAGCCGCTCCTCACCCGATATGCCCGCCAGCGCCGGATCAAAGCCGCTCTCGTCGGCGAAGGTTTCGCTGAAGTCGGGAAGGGTGGGCTGATAATTCAGGGGCATGGCGTGCCTGACCATCCCGGCGGCGGTGTCCACGCCGGCTTTCATCTCGTCCAGCTTGCCCAGGTCGGTGATCATCTCGTAGCTGGCGCGGCGCTTGCCGTCGAAGACGATGATCTCCAGCCGGATGAGGTGTTCGTTGGTGTTGAGCGAAATCGCCGAGTTGGCGAAGCGCATCAGGTGGCTGTCTTCCTCATGGTAAAAGAAAGCGGCTTCGACGCCTTTGGCACGGGCGTAGTCGCGCAGGTCGCTGAGGGTTTGCAGGATTTGCTCTTTCACGGCTACTCTCCTATTCTCACGTTGTCGAAGCGGCAGACCGGCACGCCGTGGCCGAGCTGCATGATCTGGTTGGGCTGACCTTTGCCGCAATTGTCCACGTAGCGCACTTCCCAGGTGGAGCGGTCGCCCACCGCAGAGAGCGAATTGTAGAATTTGAGCGTGTCGCCCTTGTAGGTGGAGCCTTTGACCACCCGGGTCACCGCGCCGTCTTCGACGAGCCAGCCGATCTCGGTGGCGAAGTGGAACTGCTCGCGGTTGGAACCGATGGACCAGCTCTTGTCGCCGTCGAGGATGATGCCACGCTGGGTGCTGCGCACGATGTCATCCAGCGAACCGTCGCTGCCGGGGTCGATGTTGATGTTGGTCATGCGCTCGATGGGCACGCGGTAGAAGGCGGTGGCGCGGTTGGCGCCGCCGCTGCCGTTGAAGATCTGGCGGCGGGCGCGGGCGTTGGCTTCTTCCACCATCTGTCGCCCGGTGATGGCGCCCACCAGGATGCCCTTGTCGATCAGCAGGTTGTCGCGGGCGGAGACGCCGTCGTCATCATAGCCGAAGCTGCCCGGGCTGTTGGGCAGCGTGGCGTCGGCGCGCGCGGTGAGCTTGGGCGAGCCGTAGCGTAGTTTGCCGAAGTCGTCCAGGGTGACGAAAGAGCCGCCGGCGAAGGCCAGCTCATAGCCGAGGATGCGGTCCAGCTCCAGCGCGTGGCCGATGGTCTCGTGGGTTTGCAGGTACATGATGCCCGGCAGCAGGATGACCGAGCGGTCCTCCCGGGGGCAGGGGTCGGCGACCAGCACCTGGTTGAGTTCCTGGACGATGCGCTCGGCGTTCTGGGCGAAGCAGGCCATGTCGAGCGTCTCCCAGCCGCGGGTATCGCCGCGGCGCGAGGGGCTGAACTTGCGCATGTGCGCCTCGCCGTTGGCGTCCACGCCGATCACCTGCAGACCGGGGAAGACTTCGATGATATTTTTCTCAATCTGGCTACCCTCCGAATCGAGGAAGACGATCTGCTTGCGCATGAAGATCAGCTCGCTGGCGCGCTGCACCACGCCGGGCTGATTGAGCTTCTCGTCCATGGTTTGCAGGAAGGCGATCTTATCGGCCAGCGGCACCTCAAACGGGTCGATGCGGTTGGGGCTGTGGAAGGTGTCCTGGACGGCATCTTTCTCGGCCAGGCGCACGGGGAAGGTGACGCGCTCGGCGGCGACGCGCGCGTTGTCGAAGGCTTTGTCAAAGATTGCGCTCAGGCTGCTGAGGTCTGACGAGGCTGAAAAGCCCCAGGCGCCGCGGAACAGCGCGCGCACGCCCACACCGCTCTCGCGCGAGGCGGCGGCGCTCTTCAGGTTGCCGTTCCACATCAGCAGGTAGTTGGTTTCTTCCAGCGGGTACCAGCGGGCGTCCACGTAGGTGGCCCCGGCCGCTTTGAGGCGGTCGATTTGTTCTTGCAATGCTTTTTGCATCCGAGATCCTCCTTGGGTGAATTGACCTGAGATTGTGCAGAGGGGATTATACCGCCAGTGGGAGTGCGCGGGTGTTGGGGAGGGGTTTATCCCCACCCGGGTTGATCCCTGGCCCCGAAAGGGCACCCACGAGGGGTGCCCCAACGGCGACCCAACCCAGGCACAAGGGGTGAACGGGCACCCACGAGGGGTGAACGGGCACCCACGAGGGGATGAACGGGCACCCACAAGGGGATGAACGGGCACCCACAAGGGGTGAACGGGCACCCACGAGGGGTGAACGGGCACCCACAAGGGGTGCCCCAACAGTGCGGTATAATCTTAGCGTATGGACCATCCCCAAAAAATCGCCAAACAATTGAATATTCGCCCCGAGCAGGTTTCCGCCACGGTGAGCCTGCTCGACGATGGCAACACGCTGCCGTTCATCGCCCGCTATCGCAAGGAACACACCGGCGGGCTGGATGAGGAACAGATTCGCCAGGTGGCTGAGACGATCAACCGGCTGCGCGCGCTGGATGAGCGCCGCGCGGCGGTGATCGCTTCGATCGAGGAGCAGGGCAAGATGACCCCGCAGCTCCTGGCTCAACTGCAGGCGGCTGAGACGCTGACCGCGCTGGAGGACCTCTACCTGCCGTACAAGCCCAAGCGGCGCACGCGCGCCAGCATTGCCCGTGAGAAGGGATTGCAGGGGCTGGCTGACCTGATCCTCAAGCAGCCGCTGACCCGGCAGAGCCTGGACGAGCTGGCTGCGCCTTACCTGAACGAGCAGGTGCCCAGCGCCGCCGAGGCGTGGGCGGGCGCGCGCGACATCGTCGCCGAGACGATCAGCGAGCATGCCGGGGTGCGGCGCATCACCCGCGAGCGCGCGCTCAAGGATGGGTTGGTGCGCAGCGAGCGAATCAAGGACGCGCCGGACGAGCGCGCGGTGTACGCGCTGTACTACGCCTACGAATCTCCCGCCGCACATCTCAAGCCGCATCAGGTGCTGGCGCTCAACCGCGGCGAGAGCGAGAAGGTGCTGCGCATTTCGGTGATGGTGCCGGAGCGCGACTGGCAGGAAGGCATCCTGACCCATTTTCGCGTCCATTCGCAGTCGCCGCTGAGCGGGCAGATGCTGGAAGCCATCCGCGACGCAGCCGAGCGGCTGCTGTTGCCGGCCATCGAGCGGGATGTGCGCCGCGAGCTGACCGAAAAAGCCGAGGCGCACGCCATCCAGGTCTTTGCCGCCAACCTGCGCGCGCTGCTCAACCAGCCGCCGCTGGCGGGGCACACTGTGCTGGGCATTGACCCGGGCTTCCGCACCGGCTGCAAGGTGGCGGTGGTGGATGCGACCGGCAAGCTGCTGGAGACGGTCACTATCCATCCCCACGAGCCGCAGCGCGCATGGGAAAAAGCGCTGATGATCCTCAAGGCGCTGGTGGAAAAGCACGGCGTGACGCTGCTGGCGATTGGCAACGGCACGGCCTCGCGCGAGAGCGAAGCCCTGGCCGCCGAGTTGATTCACAAGCACACTCCGCAGATCAAATATCTGATCACCAACGAAGCCGGGGCGAGCGTGTATTCAGCCAGCCCGCTGGCGCGCGCCGAGCTGCCCGGGTTGGACGTGTCGCTGCGCGGGGCGGTCTCGATCGCGCGGCGGGTGCAGGATCCGCTGGCTGAGCTGGTCAAGATTGACCCCAAGTCGATTGGGGTGGGGCTGTACCAGCACGACGTGGATCAGAAGAACCTGTCCGAAACGCTGACGGGGGTGGTGGAGAGCGTGGTCAACCAGGTGGGGGTGGAGGCGTCGACCGCTTCGCCGGCGCTGTTGGCCCATGTGGCGGGCATCGGCCCGCGGCTGGCGGCCAAAATCGTCGAATTCCGCGACCAGAACGGGCCTTATCCCAACCGGACTGCGCTGCGCCAGGTGCCGGGGCTGGGGCCGAAGGCGTTTGTGCAGGCGGCCGGCTTCCTGCGCGTGCGCGACGGCGACAACCCGCTGGACGCCAGCGCCATCCACCCCGAGAGTTACGACATCGCCGAGGCGGTGCTGAAGAAAGCGGGCGTCAGCCTGCAAACCCCGCCGGGCGAGCGCAAGGCGGCGCTGGATGAGCTGCTGCGGCGCCTGCCGCTGCCCCAACTGGCCGCCGAATTGAACGCGGGTGTGCCCACGCTGAAGGATATCCTCGAGCAGTTGGTGCGCCCCGGGCGCGACCCGCGCGCGGATGCGCCGTCGCCCATCCTGCGTAGTGATGTGCTGAAGATGGAAGACCTGGCGCCGGGGATGCGCCTCAAAGGCACGGTGCGCAACGTGGTGGATTTTGGCGCGTTCATCGATATCGGCGTCAAGCAGGACGGCCTGCTGCACCGCACGCAGATCCCGCAAAGGCAGCGTTTACAGGTCGGCGATGTGATCCAGGTGGAGATTCTCAAGGTGGAGGCCGAGCGGGGGAGAATCTCGCTGGGGTGGGTGAAGTAGTTTTCGGTATTCAGTTGTCGGTGGTCGGTCGGGGTGTTGGCTTTCAGCCGTCAGCGGGAAGAGTCTCGCGTAAAGCCTCAAAAGGTTTGACATAGAATTGATCTTAAGCCTCCACCAAGGAATCCAGCCAAACTGGTGTCAAGGAGGTACGAGTACATGGAAATTGTGCGAGCCTGGGAAGTGGAAGGGGTGAAGGTGCCTGCGCCGTTTGCGCGCACGATCAAGGTGATCTTCGCGCCGGACCGCGGCGGGGTGGAGGAGGTTTCGTTCAATTTTGCGCTGATCGACCCCGGCGGGCGCACCGACGAGCACACGCACGACCGCCCGGAGCTGATCTACGTGGTCAGCGGGCGCGGGCTGGCGCTGTGCGAGGGGCAGAGCACGGCGGTGGAGGCCGACACGGTGCTGTGGGTGCGCGCGGGCGAGCGGCATCAGATGATCAACACCTCGCCCGAGACGCTCAAGCTGGCTACGCTGTTCGTGCCAGGTTACACAGCCGAGTTCAATTACCGGCGCTGCCTGGAGGGGGCGAAGCAATGAATGAAGCAACTTATTTTCCCCCGCCCGAGTCGCGAGGTGGATGGCGCTGGCTGGGTGGACCGGAGGATGTGCGCGCGCTGGCGGGGATGGACGCTGAGGCGCTGGAGCGCGTGCGGTTGAACCAGGAGAGCGTCCACGCCGAGCATTCCTGGGGCATCGTGATCATCCGCGGCGGCTACCTGGTGCGCGAGTTTTACACCCACAATGTGTTGGCGCCAACCCGCTTCGATATCTGGTCTGGCACCAAATCTTTCACCGGAACGGCCTGGGGGCTGCTCTTTGAGGAAAGCCGCCAGGGCAAATTGCCCGGCGGGCAGCGGGTGGAGCTGGACAGTCCGGCGTATGATTTCATCCCCGAAGGTCATCCGTTGAGCGACCCGCGCAAGGCGAAGATCACCTTTCGCCATCTGCTGAGCATGACTTCGGGCATCGGCGGGGAGACCTGCGGGGCGGAGGGCATCCCCACCGCTACGGGGACGGGGCCCTTCGAGCACGCGCTGGGTTTCGCGCCCAACCGTTTCGGCGCCTGGGTGAGCCGGCTGATCGCCGAGCCGGGTGAACGCTGGGAGTACAGCGACCCGGCCATGGCGCACCTGGCGCTGGCTTTCGCCCGCATCAGCGGGCGGGAGATGAGCGATTTTCTCCAGGAGCGCATCTTTGCGCCAATCGGCATCCAGAACCTGAGCTGGGACGTGCAGGGCGGCAGCGGCAGCCTGGGTCCGCACACCAACGCGCACACCGGAATCCATGTTTCGGCGCGAGAGCTGGCGCGCTTCGGCTATCTGATGCTGCGCGGGGGCGTGTGGGATGGGCGGCAACTGGTGCCGCGCTGGTGGCTGGAGCTTTGCACCCGCACCTCGCAGGAGCACAACCCCGCTTACGGCTACACCTGGTGGGTTAACACGCAGGGGGCGCAGTGGCCGGGGCTGCCGCGCGATATGTTCGCATTGATGGGTTACCGGCGCAACGTGTGCTACGTGATCCCCTCGCTCGACCTGGTGGCGGCGCGGGTGGCCTCTGGCCCGCCCGGTTGGGATGAGCAGGCGCTGATCGGGCAGATTGCCGCGGCGGTGGTGGATTAACCGTGTGGGGCAGGGGCGGGGCTGGGCGGTGATGATGATGATGACGGTAGATGACGGTAGGGGCGGGTCTGGTGAATCTTTGGGTCAATGGGTTTTTCGAACAGACCCGCCCCTACTCAGGGTACAATTAGGCAATCCTGCAATCCAAAGGTGACTGGTATGTCCAATTCCCCCTCCCGCGACTTTTCTCTCCGCGAGCTGTACGAATGGTGCAAAATCCCCGTCTCCGAGCTGATGACCCACCCCGGGCGCAAGGTGCCACTGCGGCTGTGCGCCGACGCGCAGGAGATGGGCCAGATCATGGCGCGCGAGCTGGTGGACGAAATCCAGGCGCACAACGCGCGCGGCGAGCCGACCCGCGCAATCATCCCCTGCGGGCCGTCCGGCTGGTACCGGCCCTTCACCGACCTGGTCAACGCCGGGCGGGTCAGCCTGCGCAACCTGATCGTCTTCCACATGGATGAGACGCTCGACTGGCAGGGGCGCGAGCTGCCGCTGGATCACCCGCTGTGCTTCCGCGGCTATATGGAGAAGCATTTCTACGCGCCGGTGCTGCCCGAGCTGGCGGTGCCGCAGGCCAACCGCCGCTGGCTGACCCCGCGCACGATGGATGCGGTGCGCGAGCAGGTCGCCGCCGCGCCGGTGGACATCACCTACGGCGGCTGGGGGCAGGACGGGCACATCGCCTATAACCAGGCGCGCCGCCACCCCTACAGCCGGGTGACGATTGAGGAGGTGGAGAACTCGACAGTGCGCATCCAGGACAACAACCTCGACACGATCATCGCGCTGGCGCAGCGCAACTTCGGCGGTGCCTACCAGTTTGTGCCGCCCATGTCGGTGACGCTGGGGGTGCGCGAGTGCCTCTCGGCGCGCAAGGTGCGCCTGTTCAGCGACACCGGGGCGTGGAAGCAGACCGCACTGCGCGTGGCGCTGTTCGGCCCGCTGACGCCGGAGTACCCGATCACACTACTGCAAAAGCACCCCGATGCGCTGCTGACCGCCACGCTGGCCACCGCGGCGCACCCGATCAGCGAGCATCCCGAATGGGACCTGGGGGTGTGATGCGGCGCGAGCCTTTGAACCTTGACCCGGCCGCCCGCCGTTATGACATCCTGATCGGCACGGGCGGGATCGGCACGGGATCGTTCTTCGCGCTGAACGGCAACCACACGCTGGGGCGCGAGGAGAGCCGCGCCGGGCGCTTCCTAGACCAGCGCGATTACTGCAAGCTGCACATCATCACGCACTACATCCAGGTGCTGCTGGGGCCGGATTTCCCGGTGGTGCTGATCGGCAGGGTTGGCGACGATGCGCCCGGGCGGCAGTTGATGGCTGAGATGGCTGAAACCGGGCTGGACACGCGCCGCGTGCAGGTTTGCCCGGGCGAGCAGACGATGAACTCGATCTGCTTTGTGTATCCCGACGGCACGGGCGGCAACCTGACGGTGGACGACTCGGCCTGCAGCCGGGTGAGCGCGGAGGATGTGACCGCGGCGGAGGAAGAATTCGCGCGCCACGCCGGGCGCGGGGCGGCGCTGGCTGCGCCGGAGGTGCCGCTGGAGGCGCGGCACAGGCTGCTGGAGCTGGCGACCCGCTACGACTTCTTGCGCGCTGCGTCGTTCGTCTCGGCTGAGCTGGACGCGGCGCGCCGGCTGGGCATGCTGGAGCTGATTGATCTGCTGGCGCTCAACCAGGATGAGGCGGCGCTGCTGTGCGGGCTGCCGGCTGAAGATCACCCACCGTCCGACCTGGCGCACGCGGCGCTGGAGGTGCTGCGGCGGCACAACCCGCGCATCTGGCTCTCGATCACCGCCGGGCGGCAGGGGAGCTGGGCGTGGGACGGGGAGGGGTGGGCGCATTTTCCGGTGGTCCCGGCGCATGCGGTCAGCACGGCCGGGGCAGGCGACGCGCACCTGG
Organism: uncultured Anaerolineaceae bacterium; assembly: GCA_964496705.1. Lineage (GTDB taxonomy): Bacteria > Chloroflexota > Anaerolineae > Anaerolineales > Anaerolineaceae > CAZCBJ01. The sequence continues at coordinate 11,726 of CAZCBJ010000112.1, forward strand.
GCGCGCTGATCGCCGGTTTGACCGCGGGGTTGAATCTGCGCCAGGCGCAGCAACTGGCCGGGCTGACTGCCAGTCTGAGCGTCACCTCGCCACACACCATCGCGCCGGAAGTGGCGCGCGCCAGCCTGCTGGCGCACGCCCGGATTGCAGGGGTGGAACTGGATGGCGAGGTGTGGAAATTGCTGGAGTTTGTTGGGGAAGGGGCGCAGGGCTGAGAATAAGTGAGTAAGCG
>CAZCBJ010000113.1:0-11613 GCA_964496705.1 uncultured Anaerolineaceae bacterium
CCCAACGGCACCGACCCGCAGCGCTACGCGGCGCTACCCGAACCCGGCGAGGCGCGCCGCCAATTGGGGCTGCCTGAGGGTTTCAGCGCAGTTTATGCCGGACATTTTTACGCCGGACGCGGGATGAGTCTTCTCCAACAACTGGCCCAGGGTTTGCCCGACATCCGTTTTCTTTGGGTGGGCGGGCGCGAAGAAGATGTGAAAAATTGGCGCGAGCGGTTGGAAGCCGAGAGTATCCACAATGTGACCCTGACCGGTTTTATCCAAAACGCGCGCCTGCCGCTGTACCAGGCCGCGGGCGAGGTGTTGTTGATGCCCTACGAGCGCAGCATCGCCGGCTCCAGCGGCGGCAACTCTGCAGACATTTGTTCGCCGATGAAGATGTTCGATTACCTGGCCTGCGGGCGGGCCATCCTCAGCAGCGACCTGCCGGTGCTGCACGAGGTTTTGAACGAAAACAATGCCGTCTTCGCCCCGCCGGAGAATGTCCAGGCTTGGAGCGCGGCGCTGCGCAGCCTGCAGGCAGACACGCAGCGGCGGTCAGCGTTGGGCAGACAGGCGCGCATGGACGCTGAACGCTTTTCCTGGCGAGAGCGCGCCCGCAAGGCGCTGGCGGGGTTCTAATATTTATCCACGTTTAGAGGTGAACATGGCCCATCACACCACCCGCAGCGGCTACAGCCAACTGGTTGAGCGCCTGAACCGCTTCCCGCAAGGCGCACCGCCCAGTGAAACACTATATAAAATATTGCAAATTCTATTCAGCGAACAGGAAGCCCGGCTGGTGGCGCTGCTGCCGATCAAGCCCTTCAACGCCCACCAGGCGGCCGCTGCCTGGCACACCAGCGAAACAGAAGCGCGCAAAACGCTGGACGAGCTGGCGAGCCGCGCGCTGCTGGTGGATGTGGACGGGGTCTATACGCTGCCGCCGCCGATGGCGGGCTTTTTCGAGTTTTCCATGATGCGCCTGCGCGGGGATGTGGACCAGCATTTGCTGGGCGAGCTGTTTTACCAGTACATGAACGTGGAAGAGGATTTTATCAAAAGCCTGTTCACCGGGGGCGAAACGCAGCTCGGACGAGTTTACGTGAACGAAGGGGTGCTCTCCAACGCGAACGCGGTGCATGTGCTGGATTACGAGCGCGCCAGCCAGGTGATGCGCACCGCCACCAGCCGCGGGGTGGGCATCTGCTATTGCCGCCATAAAATGGAACACCTCGGTCGGGATTGTGACGCGCCCAAGGACATCTGCATGACCTTCAACAGCAGCGCCATCTCGCTGACCCACAACGGATATGCGCGCGAAGTGGACGTGGCAGAAGGCCTGGATCTGCTGCAGCAAGCCTACGAGCACAACCTGGTTCAGTTCGGAGAGAATGTGCAGCACGGGGTCAATTTCATCTGCAATTGCTGCGGTTGCTGCTGCGAGGCGATGATTGCCGCGCGGCGCTTCGCCTCCATGCAACCCATCCACACCACCAATTTCCTGCCGGAGGTCCATCAGGCCAATTGCGGGGGCTGCGGAAAATGCGTGGCGGTCTGTCCGGTGGAGGCGATGACGTTGGTCTCAGCCAATGACCCGCACAAACCGCAGCGCAAGCAGGCCAAACTGAACGAGGACATCTGCCTGGGCTGTGGGGTGTGCGCGCGGGCTTGCCCCAATCAAAGCATCCAGTTGCGACCGCGCCTCGAGCGGGTGATCACCCCGGTCAATTCGGCGCACCGGGTGGTGGTGATGGCAGTGGAACGCGGTCTGCTGCAGGAGTTGATCTTCGATAATCAAGTGCTGTTCAGCCACCGCGCGCTGGCGGCAGTGTTGGGAGCCATTTTGCATCTCGCCCCGGTTCACCGGGCGATGGCCAGCCGCCAGATGAAATCGGTGTATTTGCTCAGGCTGCTGGAGCGGATGGGGCTGGCCTAAGCTGAGGCAGCGCAGGCAATTTTCCATTCCAGCCTGTCAGCGGGGCTGCTGCCACACTGCTGGGGCAATAAGCCCTCAGAAACGGCGGGCGGGGATATAATAGCCCTACACCCCACTCCGGAGACATGTGCATGAAAAGCGGTCGGCTGTTGATCTGCGCAGCTTGGTTTGCCTTGATGGCAGGCGGGCTGATCAGTTGTATCCCCAAAAGTGTCAAACCCACCGAGGTGACCATCAACGGCACCCCCCAGCGGGTTTCGAGCGGTAAGCCGGACCTGGTGGTGGGCAATTACCAGGTGCGCTACGAAGGCTGCGCGTGGGATGGTCCCAGCACAGTGCGCGCCTGGGTGCAGAATCTCGGCAGCGGACGAAGCGAGGCGTTCGAGGTTGAATTACAGGGGCAGCAGGTGGAGATGGCTGGCCTGGAATCAGGCGAAGGAGCGTATGCCATCGTGACACTGCCGACCGGACCGGTGGGGAGTGTCAAAATCTCAGCCGATCCTCGCAACCAAATAGAGGAAACGGTGGAAGATAACAATACCTATGAAATCATGTTCACCCCACCGCCGCCCTGCCCCACCCGTAACCCCGCTAAGACGCCTCAACCCACACCCACCCTGGAGCCGGTGACGTTTCTGGTGGCTTATGTGCCTGCCTACGACCCGTGGTTTTATATTGACGAGTTCATCAACCAGGGCGAAGAGGTGGAGATTCAATTTGTGGAAGGCACCTGGACGTATGACCCCGAGGTTCCAGCCTTTGGCGCCGAAGGCAACCCCAACCAACCCATCTGCGCGTATATCCAGCCCGGGGCGAAATGTGTTGAGCCGCTGCCAACCGCCCGCACGGGGGCGCTGGTGGGGTCGCTGGATGTGCCGCAATTCTTCGAGGTCGGAAACCACCTGAAGTTCATCGCGCCCACCTCCGGATGGCTGACCCTGCGCATGAACTACGACGGTCAGGACAGGGATTGGTCGCTCGTTTCCGGGGAGCTCACCGTCACCGTCACCATCACCCGAAACTGACCGATAACTGAAGTTAAGGAAAAATCATAAATTAATAAGGAGAATATACAATGAAATGGGAAGAATTAACCTCGCCTGATTTTGCCAGAGCCGTGGAGCAGACCGGCGTGTGCCTGTTGACGCTGGGCGTTATCGAACGGCACAGCGACCACCTGCCGCTGGGCACCGATTTTCTGAATGTGCACAAAATTGCCAGTCTGGCAGCAGAGAAAGAACCGGCGGTGGTGTTCCCGCCTTTCTACTTCGGGCAAATATACGAAGCCCGCTGCTTTCCGGGCACGTTTACCGTGCGCCCGGCGCTATTGCTGGAGCTGCTGCAGTCCGTGATGGATGAGATTGGGCGCAACGGTTTTAAAAAGATCATCCTGGTCAACGGACATGGCGGCAACATCTTCTTCAATCACTTCCTGGCGCAATGCACGCTGTATGAAGAGAAACCCTACTCCGTGTACCTGTACGACGACCGATTGACCCCGGACCGCCGCGAGGAATGGGATAAGACGCTTGAGACAGCCTATCACGGCCACGCTTGCGAATGTGAAACCTCCGTTTCGCTGGCCAACCATGCCGAGTTGGTGCACATGGAGCGCGTGCCAACTGAACCTGGCGACCCACTGGGGCGCATGCAAGTGCCGGCCAATTACTCGGGCATCTGGTGGTACGCCAACCACCCGGAACACTATGCCGGCGATGCGCGCACAGCCTCAGTGGAAAAGGGTCTAAAATTGCGGACCTTGATGGTGGATTCGCTGGCCGTATTCATCGCCGCGGTCAAAGCCGACCAGGTGGTGCCGGCCTTGGAAAAGGAATTTTTCGAGCGGATGCGCCAGGTGTCAGACAAGTGACACCCATGCCCGATAACCCAACCAACACCGATACCAAATTGATCAACGGGCGGGTGATTCTTGCGCTGGTGATCGTTTTCCTGTACTGGCTGGCTTTGTACCTGTACGTGCCGACCCTGCCTGTGTACGTGCAATCCAAAACCAGCGACCTGGCGCTGGTGGGCACGGTCCTGTCGATGTACGGCCTGTTCCAGTTGCTGGCGCGGCTGCCGATTGGGATCAGCTCGGACGGCGTCGGTCTGCGCAAGCCATTCCTGGTCGGCTGCCTGCTGCTGGTGGGACTGGGCGCCTGGCTGATGAGCAGCGCAGAGAGCGCATACGGTGTGCTGGTCGGACGGGCAATCACCGGGGTCGGCGCGGGAGCCTGGGTGGTGTTGGTGGTGCTGTTCACCAGCCTGTTCACCCCGCAGGAGGTCATCCGCGCCACCGCGCTGTTGACGGTGATCAACTCGCTGGGTCGGATGAGCGGGACAGGGTTGAATGGCGTGCTGACCAACCTGGGGGGATATTCGTTGGCTTTCTATGCCGCCGTCGCTGCCGCGTTGGCAGCCGTCTTGTTCGCCCTGTTTTTCCCCGAAAAAAGGCGCAAAACTGAGCCCATTTCTCTGCGCAAGTTGGGCAAGCTGTTCCTTCGCCCTGAAGTGCTGGTGCCGTCGCTGCTCAGCATGGTGCTGCACTACGCCGACTGGACGGCCACCTTCAGTTTCAATCCCATCCTGGCCAAGCAGATGGGCGCGGGCAACATCACCCTGAGCCTGCTGACCACGCTCAACATCGGGATGGTGCTGCTGGGCAGCCTGCTCTCCACTGCCACCGCGCGTCGCTGGGGCGCCAGACGGCTGCTGGTGAGCAGCATGGTGATCCTGGCAGCCGGGCTGCTGGGATCAGCACTGGCTCAATCGCTGCCCTTCATTTTCGCCGCCCAATTTTGCATCGGCTTTTCCTTCGGGATCGGCTATCCGGTGATGATGGGACTGAGCATCCGCCACGTGGATGCCAGCGAACAGACCTCGGCGATGGGATTGCATCAGTCCGTATATGCCATTGGCATGTTCGCCGGACCGTGGATCAGCGGCATGCTGGCCAAAGCGATTGGCATCCAACCCATGTTTGCCATATCGGCGGTCGCCATCCTGCTGGCGGGGTTGGCAGGCAGCCGGGTGGTCAAAGATTAACCTCAAAGATTGATTCGCCTCCCGCAGGGTGAAACACCCTGCGGGAAGCGAATCGTCCAGGCGTTTTTCAGATGATGATGATCAGCGATGCGATCCAAGAAATGATCAGCACCACGGCCAGAACAACAAAAAAAATACGCTGCCAGCGCAGACGGCGCTGTTCATAACTCATCCCCGCAGAACGGCGCGGGGTATTTTGTTTCGCCATAAAAAGCACCTCCACATGCCGCATTCAGCCAAATGTCAGACCGAACACGCAATTATTGTACCACCTTTCGAATTTGTAGATGATCATCACCCCCCAAATATGGTTTTTTTTAATCTTGCTCTCATTTAAAAGCATGGATATAATAGAAGTTGCTGTTTGTGAAATGCTTACAAAGGAGGTGAGTTCATCCGAAAATTATTCATCTAGAAACCTTATCCCTGTTTCCCAAAAACATACTTGAGGAGAAAAAACATATGACAAAGCAACAATTTCGGGCCTTACTTGTTCTTGGCGCGATTGCGGTGTTGGCGGCGATTGGACTGGCGGCTTGTGGCTCAGCCCCTGCGGCAACCCCATGCCCGGCTTGCGCAACCTGCCCAACCTGCCCCACCTGTCCGCCAGAAAAGGTCTGCCCCGAACCAGAAGTAGGCGTAGAAGCGCCCTTCGAAGCGCTTTGGAAAGAATCGGCCCATGCCATGGCTGACTCAGAAGCCTTTACCCACTGGAACGAGGCAGATCCCAAAGAAGTTCCTCCTGCCTGTGCCAAATGCCACAGCACGCCTGGCTTCCAGGACTATGTCGGCGCGGACGGCAGCGAAGCCTTCAAAGTGGATAAACCCGCTGAAGTCGGCACGGTGGTCACCTGCGTTGCCTGCCACAACGAAGCAACCGCCATGCTTGACAAGGTGGTGTTCCCCTCCGGCGCGGAAGTCAGCAGCCTGGGCGGCGAAGCGACCTGCATGACCTGTCACCAGGGCATGGCTTCCATGGTCCAGGTGGACAAGGCGATTGCCGACGCGGCGCCAGCCGATGACGACACTCCCTCTGACAAGCTGGGTTTCACCAACCCGCACTACTACGCGGCAGCCATCGCCCGCTACGGCACGATCGTCAAGGGCGGCTACGAATACGCCGGTCAGGCTTATGACGGCTTATGGCTGCACGTGGAAGGCGTCAATACCTGCACCGACTGCCACGACTCCCACTCGCTGGAGCTGAAGGTTGAAACCTGCACAGCCTGCCACACCGGCGCCGCCAGCGCTGAGGATATGCGCAAGATCCGCATGGCCTCATCGATCAAGGACTATGACGGCGACGGCGACGTGAAAGAGGGCATTGCCGGCGAAATTGCCACCTTGCAGGAAATGCTGATCGGCGCCATCCAGGCTTACGCCAAGGATGTGGTCAAGATGCCGGTTGTCTATAATGTGCACGCCTATCCGTACTTCTTCAACGACACCAACGGCGATGGACAACCCGGCGAAGATGAGACCATCTACCCCAACGCATACAAATCCTGGACCGGGCGCATGCTCAAGGCAGCCTACAACTACCAGACCTCGATCAAGGATCCCGGTGCGTACGCACACGGCGGCAAGTACATCATCGAGCTGCTGCACGATTCGATTGCCGACCTGAACACCAAGCTGGCGACCCCGGTGGACCTGAGCAAGGCCTCCCGCACCGATCCGGGCCACTTCGACGGTTCAACTGAAGCCTTCCGTCACTGGGACGAAGCTGGTCTGGTGCCAACATCCTGCGTGCGCTGCCACACAGCCGTGGGCTTGCCGCAGTTCATCGCCAACGCCGCCAACATCTCGATGCCTGTTTCAGATGGGCTGCAGTGCGAGACCTGCCACAACGATCTGACCACCTACAGCCTCTACGAGGTGGCAACCGTCACCTTCCCGAGCGGCAACAAAGCCACCTTTGGCGAGGGGAAGACTGCCGACAACCTGTGCCTGAGCTGTCATCAGGGCATCGAATCCACCGTCTCAGTCAACCGCAAGGTGGCTGGCAAGGCCCTGGACACGTCCGATGAGAAGCTGACCTTCAGCAACGTGCATTACTTCGCCGCCGGCGCCACGCTGTTTGGCACCCAGGTGAAAGGCATGTATGAGTACGCCGGCAAAGAATACGCCGGGCAGTTCGCACATGTCGAAGGCTTCGCCACCTGCACCTCCTGCCACGAAGCGCACGGATTGGAAGTCAAAGCGCAGGCCTGCGCTGGCTGCCATCAGACCAACGATGCCTCCACCATCCGCCTGAACCTGACTGGCGACTACGACGGTGACGGCGACACGGCGGAAGGACTGAAGGGTGAGGTGGACGGGACTGCTGCGGTGCTTTACAAGGCCATCCAGGATTACGCAACCACCGTGTTGGAAATGCCCATCATCTATGATGCGCACAGCTACCCCTACTTCTTCAAAGACACCAACGCCAACGGAGCAGTGGATCCCGGAGAAGCAATCTATCCCAATTCGTACAAGGGTTGGTCGCCGCGCCTGCTGTTTGCGGCCTACAACTACCAGTATGCCCAGAAGGATCCCGGCGCTTACGTCCACAATGCGAAGTACGTTCTGCAGGCCTTGAACGACTCGATCAAGGACCTGGGCACCAAAGTCCCGGTTGAATTTACCGGCGTTCGCCCGTAAAATCCAATCTCTGTTAAGAAAATACCCCTTCGTCCGCAGAAGGGGTATTTTTATATATAATTCACCCCATGAAAGCTCTCCAAATTACCCAACCCAACCAAGTGGAAATCATTCAGTTGCCCAAACCGGTTCCCGGTGTGGGTGAGGTGTTGATCCGCGTGATGGCCTCCGGCATCTGCGGGACGGATATTCACATCCTGCGCGGCGAATACCTGGGCGGATACCCGGTGATCCCAGGGCATGAATTTACAGGCGTCATCGAAGCGCTCGGCGCGCAGGTGACGCGCTTTCAGCCGGGCGAGCGGGTGGCGGTGGAGCCGAACATCGCCTGTGATAACTGCGCCAACTGCCTGAACAACCGGCACAACTTCTGCATGAACTGGCAGGCGGTGGGCGTCACCCGCCCCGGCGGTATGGCGCAGTATGTGCTGGCACCGGAAAAGGCGGTGTTCGTGATTGGCGACCTGCCCTTTGAGCAGGGGGCGTTCGTGGAACCGCTGTCGTGCGTGCTGCACGGGATGGAACGCGCTCGCCTGCGCATGGGTGAGCGCATCGCCATCCTCGGCGCCGGCCCCATCGGGCTGCTGCTGCTGCAGGCAGCGCGATTGCAGGGAGCGGCGCACATCACCTGCGTCGAGCGTCAAGCAGCCCGGCTGGAGATGGCCCACGCTCTCGGTGCGAATGCGGTGCTCGATTCGATGGATGACCTGCAGGCTGACGCCTGCGACGCGGTGATCGACGCCACCGGCAGCCCGGCAGTGATGGCGCAATCGCTGCATTTTGTGCGACCGGGAGGAACCGTGCTGTGGTTCGGCGTACCACCGGCTGGCAGGAAGGTGGAAATTGAACCGTTCATCCTCTTTCGCAAAGGTCTCACCGTGCTCTCATCGTTCACTTCGCTGCGCAATTCCTATCAGGCGGTCGCGCTGCTGCGCTCCGGGCTGGTGGATGTGAGCCGCCTGGTCTCCCACCGGCTGCCTTTGGAAGAGTTCGCGCGCGGGGTGGAGCTGATCGAGCAAGGGCGAGCGAAGGTGATGAAGGTGTCGATCCTGCCCAACGAGGGCTAAATATCATCAAACGACCTGCACAAGTTTTGTACACCACACGCTACAAAGATCGGAATTTAACTTTCTCTCGACTATAATACAGGCATGGAATATAAAATTCATACCACCTTCCCCGAATTTTTACTGGACGAGTGGAACAACCTGGTGGCAGGCAGCGCTTCCAATGTTCCCTTTTTACGCTACGAGTACCTTGAAATCTGGTGGCGGACTCGCGGGGGCGGCGAATGGCCGCAGGCTGATCTAACCATCATCACCGCTCATGAGGACGGCAGGCTGGTGGGCGTTGCGCCGCTGTTCCACACCCCGGATTACAAAGGACGACCGGCATTGATGCTGGTGGGGAGCATCGAAATCACGGATTATCTGGACCTGATCGCCCTGCCGGAAGATATGCCCCGCTTCATCCATGAATTGCTGCCCTTTTTAAATAGCGGTGCCCTGCCTGAATGGAAAGCGCTGGATTGGCAGAATATTCTGGACGATTCGCCCACGCTGCCCATCCTGGCACAGGAAGCTGCGCGGCTGGGCTGGACGCACGAGCAATCTTTCCTGCAAAATTCGCCGTTCGTTGTCTTGCCCGGTGAATGGGAAAGCTACCTGGCGCGAATTGACAAGAAACAGCGCCACGAAATCCGGCGCAAGATGCGCCGGATCGAGGAATTTGGCGTGCCCATTCACTGGTACATCACCAGCGATCCGGCCAGGCTGGACGAAGACATCGAAGCCTTCATGGCATTGATGGCACAGGATCCGCGCAAAGACGCCTTTCTGACCCCGGCAATGCGCGAGCACATGCGCCTGACCGCGCGCTGCGCGTTTGAAAATGACTGCCTGCGGCTGGCTTTCCTGGAAATTGACGGGAAAAAGGCGGCGGTGTATTTTGCTTTCGATTATCTCAACCGCATCTGGTTGTACAATTCAGGCATTGATTGGATGTACAACGAATTTTCCCCGGGCTGGGTCTTGCTGGGATACCTGTTGAAATGGGCCAACGAACAAAAATACGAGGTCTTTGACTTTCTGCGCGGGGATGAAAACTACAAGTACCGTTTCGGCGCAACCGACCGCACCATCGTGCGTGTGGCGATCGAAAGACCTTAGCAGTCCGCATCAAGGCACTCCCCACAAATAGATCATCCCATCCCAGGCAGATTGGGCGATCAATTTCCCGTCCGCTGAAAATAGCGGGGGAGAATAATTGGCGGGGCTGTCGGTGGAGTACAGCAGCGTTCCATCGGTTGCCTGGCGAATTTCCAGGTTGCCATTGCTGACCGCCAGCAGGCTGCCGTCAGGCGAGTAGACCATCTCCCCGCCGCTGGCGGCAATTTCATAGATAAGCGCACCATCCGCAGCCTGGTAAAAGCGAATGGCTGGGCGGGCAAACACGCCGGAGGACACGGCCAGCCGGCTCCCATCGGGGGAAAAGGCCAATGCATATCCGGGCAGGCTGTACACGAGGCTCCCATCCGCCGTTTGGAATACATACAGCGTGCCGTTGGAAAGCGCTGCCAATCGCGAACCATCCGGGGAATACGCTGCCTTCCAGACCGGCTGCGGGCAGGGGATGGCCATCAATGCCGCCGCGTCAGACAGGCGGAAAATCACCACGTTCTGATCCGCAGTCGGAACCGCCAGATACTGACCATCGTGAGAAAAGGCCATTCCGCTCAAGACAAAGCGTCCCGCCTCCAGCGTGGCGCGCAGGTTGCCGTCCAGCGCATCCCACAACTGAACCTGGGAGCGGTTGGTGCCGGCAGCCAGCAGAGCGCCATCAGTTGAAAGGGCCAGTCCAACCGCGCCGGAAAGCGGGAGGTTGTACAACCCAGTCACCGCCCCATCTGGCAGGCGGTGCGCGGAGAGCTGACCGTCATTTTGAACGCTCACCAACGCCTGCCCCTCGGATTGGAATTGCAGCGCGGCTTGCAAGTCACTGGCGAAAACGGTCAAGCCCGTTTCGACCAGCGCGCCGCTGTCCGCGCGCCAGACGCGCAGCCGGTCGCTGGTATAAGCCAGAGAGTTGCCATCCGGTGAGAAAGCCAGAAACGCCACCCTGGCAGAGGTGGGCGAAAGCGGAAACGAGTACAACAACGCGCCATCCGACACCTGCCACACATCCACCGCCGAGCGTCGGGCGGTGGCCAGCCATTTTTGATTGGGAGAAAATGCGGCAGTCGACACCGGCTCGGTGAATCCGGCCAGGGTGGTGATCGTCACGCCATCCGTGGTGCGCTGGATGCGGACGAAGCCCTCATACACCGCCGCAAAATAACTGCCCAAGCGTGAAAGCACACCCAGCGAAGGGTATCGCCCGTAGGAGTCCTGGTTGACCACCATCTTGCGCCCGGCGCTGCCAGCCGGCAGTCGCCAGAATTGCAGGCTGGCAGCCGCCCAACGCCCCAGCAATTGGTCCTTATCAAGATTGAAAGCCACTTCGGTCACCGTGCCGCCCACATTTTTCATGCGGTTGACATTCTCTGGGATGAAGTCCGGATTTTCGGGGTCGGCGACGGCGTACACGCGCAGCGAACCGCCCGAGTAACTGGCCGCCAGCCAGGTGCTGTCGTGAGAAAAAGCGAGGCGCACCACCGGCCTGCCGTTGACGGGGAAGGTGTGCAGCAGCCGGCTGAGAGCGCCATCCCACAGCTCGACGGACCCGTTTTGAAAACCCAGCGCGCACAGGCGGCCGTCGGCTGAGAAGGCGATCGTGCGCAGCAAGCCGTCTATATCCACGAACCCAATCTCAGCCAGGTTGCCTGGGTCAAAGAGCGCCACGCCGCCGGTTGACACCAGAGCCAGGCGGCTGCCGTCGCCATTCCAGGCCATGCCTTCCAGAATGCCGCGCCCCCAGCGAGCCAACTCGTGCAGTTGGGCGGCGTTCTGCGTTGTGATGGGTTGGGGGGTGAGGGGAAAAGGCGTGCCCTGGGAAACTGCGCT
>CAZCBJ010000113.1:11635-11915 GCA_964496705.1 uncultured Anaerolineaceae bacterium
ACCGGGGTGGGTGAGGTTCGCGGGGTGGCGGTCGGGCGAGGGGTGCGGGTGGGGATGAGAATGGTGGGCGCCTGACCGGTGGCATAAGCGGTGGGCAGCGGCGGCAGGCTGCCGCAGGCTGCCGCCAACACACAAACGATCAGAATGATGAGGGTAAAAATACGGGAAGGTCGCAGCATGGTGGTGAAGGACAACCGCAGGCGGGTAAAGTTGTCCAATTATAATGCGGCAGCCGTCATTTTCCGAGGGCTTTGGCCACCATGATCTGCATGCTCGCATC
>CAZCBJ010000114.1:0-11881 GCA_964496705.1 uncultured Anaerolineaceae bacterium
GCCGGCTTACCGTGAAGATTATAAGAAAATGTTCATGAATGGCATTCACAGGCGGGTACATCTCTCGCTCTGATCTTTTATAGGCGTCCGATATGCTTAAATGTGCGCATTTTAACGATTCTCGTGCGAATATCTTGGTATGGTGGCTCGCCTGTTCTGGTAGCAGATGAGTCATTTCGTGAAATAGCGTTCCACATCTTCTTCTTCTGGGGATCTTTGGCGGTGGCATTCGACCTGAGATGGTTGATAAACGCAAGGCAAGACGGGATAGCTTTCTGCGCGGCTGTCAATGCGCGGGCGGCCTTTCAGACGCTGAAGTGGAAGCCGTGTACAGAGTGTTTGTACCCTTCCGGCGCATCGATTGGTAATGGACAGGCAAGATCAGCCGCCGGTGAATCACCTCTGGCGGAGACTGCGATTGCGTTGCGGGAGGAATCAAGGCTTGACACACCCATTCAAAAGCGATACGATCAACGCATGAATGAAATGAACACCCAACCAAAAGAACTGACTGCTGAACAGCGCGCAGAGCTGTTTGGCGCGTTGAAAGCCCGCTTTGAAAAGAACACGAGCCGTCATCCAGGCCTGGAATGGGCAAAAGTGCAAGCCAAGCTGGAAGCCAATCCCGCAAAAGTGTGGTCGCTCAACGTAATGGAACGCACGGGCGGCGAACCAGATGTGGTAAGGTATGATGAAAAGACGGGCGAATATATATTTTTTGATTGTTCGCCGGAGAGTCCCGCAGGGCGCAGAAATCTTTGTTACGACCGTGAGGGGCTGGAGTCGCGCAAAGAATTCAAGCCGGAGAACAACGCGCTGGATGCGGCGGCTGCAATGGGCGTTGAGCTGCTGACCGAAGAACAATATCGAGAATTGCAGCAACTCGGGAAATTCGATCTGAAAACCTCGAGCTGGGTGATGACCCCGGCGGATGTCCGAAAACTGGGCGGCGCCCTCTTTGCCGACCGCCGCTACGGTCGGGTCTTCGTGTATCACAACAGCGCGCCTTCATACTATGCTGCCCGGGGGTTCCGCGGCTCGCTGAGGGTGTAAATTCTACACAGATAACGAAGGTGGGTGTTCCTTTAATTTGCCCATCTCGTCTTCGATAAATTCAGCCTGGATGGTTTTTCCGATCTCGCGGTCGTCGTAGTCTTGGTTCTGTATTTTCTTGACGGCGGCGATGCCGATGGAGAGCAGAATGTGGAAAACGATCTGGATGACGATGGACGCAGCGATTCCAATCCCGATGAAGATCAGCATTGTCCTGGCCCAAAACCTGAGATCGCCCGGCGCCACATCGCCAGGTGGGGCTGGGATTGCCGGGGCGTTTGGACCCCGCATGCCGGCGGCTGGGTCAGCGGGCTGGCTTATTTGCGCCAGGCGATGGGCTGGGGTTGAGAGCTTTGCTGGGCTATTCCAGGTGGAAATATTCCTCCAGCTCGAGGAAGCTCTCATCCGGGCGAGCGTTGGAGTCAGTGAAAGGTGCCATGAATTGCTGCCAGCGGGTATTGACCTGGGTGGCGGCCATTTTGGCTTGGGCTGCCGATAGACTCTCTTCGGTCTCGAAATAACCGAAAATCAACCCATCCGGGCGCAGGAACAGGGTGTAATTGTGCCAGCCGGCCTCGCGCAGCGCCTGGAGCATCTCCGGCCAGACGTTCTTGTGCAGCTCTTTATATTCTGCCAGGCGGTCCGGGCGCACTTTGAACTGGAATCCTACGCGTTTCATGTCAGCCTCCTGGGGAAGGGAGTTGGAATGGCTCAAGAATTATAGCAAGATCGGGGATTTATACCCCAAGATGGGTGGTAACAAATTTTCTATTTCACTCTGGCTTGCGTATTGAGTATCGTTCATCTGCGCTTATTGTATTGTACAACTCGCCATTTGGCGCTGCGCCTTCGAATATGTGATAATGATCTTGTGGTTCAATCACTTACATGGAGGACTTCCGCATGGCCGAACTGAAAACCAAACCCAATTCCGCCTCGGTTGCCGATTTTCTCAATTCTGTTGAGGATGAACAGGTGCGCAGGGATTGCTGGATGATCCTTGAGATGATGCAGACTGCCACCGGCGCTCCGCCGCAGATGTGGGGCAGCAGCATCGTCGGTTTTGGCAGTTACCATTACGTGTATGCTAGCGGGCGCGAGGGTGATTGGATGCTGGTCGGTTTTTCACCGCGCAAGAACAATATCACCCTTTACATGATGGCTGGTTTTAGCCAGTATGAATCACTGCTTGCCGGGCTGGGTAAATATTCCACCGCGAAGTCATGCCTCTATATTAAACGCCTGGCGGATATCCACCTGCCCGCGCTGCAAGAACTGATCGAAGCCTCGGTGCGGCACATGATCGAAACCAATCCGCCGCAGCCAACCCACCCTGCTGCGTGAATGTCCTGTGGGCTGGGTGGTTTCCATTCTGCAACCCAATGACGGATTTGCACAGGTGTTGCCCCTTTGTCATCTTTGAAAAGCCAGGAATTGCATATAATCAAGATTAAGGTATCCGATCGGTTAATTTCCAGGTCTCTGATGAACATGAATAACAAAACCTCCATGCGCGATGAACTTCAGGAGTGGCGTGTTCGCACATTAAATGTTTTTCTGATCATCGTGGCTATCGCCGCCGGGGTGATGACCATCATAACCGTTGTGGACGCAGTTGTCCGACCGGGGCAGTGGCCGACGGTGATTCTATATTCTGTTCTGGAGATCGCCCTGATCATTCTGGCCGTTTTCCGTAAGATTGACCACCGCATCCGCGCCTGGGGTGTGTTGATCCTGCCGTATTTCGTGGGTGTGACCACGCTGGCCACTTACGGCCTGGGCAGCAGCGGTCGACTGTACCTGCTGGCGCTGCCCATCGGTGCGCTCATTCTGATCGGGGTGCGTTCTGCGTTGTTCATGTCGGCGCTCAGCGCGCTTACCATGCTCGTTTTTTCTTTCCTGGCCGGACGCGGCACCCTGGCCCAATGGTTGATCGCTGACCGCAGCAGCCTGCTCTTGGCTGACTGGGTTGTCGAGGGTGGGGATACGCTCGGTTTGCTGATTGTTGTTATGGTTTTGCTTATCCTCTTTAACCGCTTTCAACAGCGGCTGCTCGAGCGGGAGCAATTTTCCCAGAACCGGATCAAACATGCCCAGTTGCTTCTGGAGCAGCAAAATGCCACCCTGGAACAAAAGGTGGCTGAGCGAACTGAAGAATTGCAAAAAACCAACGCCAGTCTGGAGCAGCGCAACGCCGAATTGACCATTCTCAACCATCTCAGCGAAGCCATGACCCAGACGCTGGATATCCGGCTGATGACCCGGCTGGTGGGGGATCATCTGCGCGAGATCTTTGATTGCGACGCTGTCTCGATCATGCTGCTGGATGCGCAGACCAATCTGATCCACAGTTATTATGAATATGACCGCCATGAGGGAGGATATATTGAAAATGTCGAGC
This sequence comes from uncultured Anaerolineaceae bacterium, assembly GCA_964496705.1. Taxonomy (GTDB): domain Bacteria; phylum Chloroflexota; class Anaerolineae; order Anaerolineales; family Anaerolineaceae; genus CAZCBJ01. The sequence goes on from CAZCBJ010000114.1 coordinate 3,455, forward strand.
CTTTTCCGTTGGGAACCGGGCTCACCTCGCAGGTTATTACTACCCGCCAGCCGCTCCTGCTGTCCACGCTCCAGGAGGAAATCGACCACGGCGCCTACTTCCCCCCGGAACTGCTGGAAAAAAGCGAGGGTAACCTGACCCAATCCTGGTTGGGTGTTCCCATCCTGGTGAGCGACCGCGTTCTGGGAGTTGTCTTCCTGGGTGATTACCGCCCGCATGCTTTTCACAAAAACCACCTGCTTCTTCTGCAAACGATCTGCCCCAATATCGGTGTGGCCATCGATAATGCCCGCCTCTACCAATCCGAGCAGCAGCGCGTGGCTGAGCTGGCGGTCATCAACAAGGTTCAAGAGGTGCTGGCTTCGAACCTGGAAATTGAAACCATCTACGAGCTGATTGGACAGCAGGTGCGCGAGGTTTTCAACGTACAGGTGGTGGACATCGTCTGGTACGACCCGCTGACCAACATCATCAGCATGCCCTATTCCTACGAGAAAGGTGATCGCAGTGTGATGCCTCCTCGCGCGCCTTACGGCTTTCGGCTGCGCGTGATTGAGACGGGGGAGCCGCTGCTGATCAATGAAAATTTTATCGGGTTGGCTGAAAAATATAACAACCCGCTCATCACCGGGGAGTGGCCCAAATCCGCACTATTCATGCCTCTTATCATCGAAGGCAGGGTCAGCGGAGTGATTTCCATCCAGGACCTGGACCGCGAGCATGCCTTCAGCCCGCTGGCGGTGCGCCTCCTGCAAACCCTGGCCAATTCGATGGCTGTTGCCATTCAAAATGCCCGGCTGATAGAGGCTACCCAGGAATCCCAGCGCCGTATGGCGGACATTATCCAGTTTCTGCCGGATGCCACCCTGGTGATTGACCGTGAAGGAAAGGTGATCGCCTGGAACCGGGCCATTGAAGAAATGACCGGGATCAGGGCGGATGATATTTTGGGTCAAGGAAATTATGCGTATTCGCTGCCTTTTTATGGAGAACGACAGCCAATCCTGATCGATCTGGTGGATAGCCCGGATGAAGAATTGGCGCAAAATTACCCGCTGATCGGCAGGCAGGGCAGCATCTTGCTCGGCGAAGCGATTGTGCCGAAGCTGCGCGGCAGCCAACGTTATCTGCAGGCGGCTGCCACCAACTTGCACGATTCGCGCGGCTACCGGGTTGGCGCAATTGAAATCATCCGCGATATCACCGAGTATAAACATGCTGAAGCAGAACTGCGCGCTTCAGAGGAGAAGCTGCGCCTCATCTTCGAAAATGCCTTCGATGGAATCAGCATCTATGAAGAAATACCTGCTGAAGATCGCCGCATTCTCGTGGACTGCAATGAGCGTTATTGTCAGATGGCCGGGCGGAGCAAGGCGGATTTGATGTCCATTGCCGATACCCGCACCATTCAACAATCGATCGAAAACGCTCCGGAAGCAGAAGACCGCGCGGCGGTTATCTCGGAGCAGGTATTCTCTGGCGTGTTTTCCTGGATTCGTCCGGACGGTAAGGAAAATATCATCGAGTACAACGCTGCGCCCACCCGGGTGGGGGAGCGCTACTTCACCATTGGCCTGGACCGCGACATCACCGAGCGCCGGCGCGCACAGGAAGAGCTGCGCCAGGCGAAGGAAATGGCCGAAGCCGCCACGCAAGCCAAGAGCGCTTTCCTGGCCAACATGAGCCACGAGCTGCGCACCCCGCTCAACGCCATCATCGGTTTTACCCGCATTGTGCGCCGCAAGGCCGAGGGCGTGCTGCCGGAGAAGCAAACCGAAAACCTCGACAAGGTGCTGGTCAGCGCAGATCACCTCCTCAATCTGATCAACACGGTATTGGATATTGCCAAGATAGAAGCCGGGCGCATGGATGTGCTCGCGGCGAATTTCCGCATTGCCCCCCTGATTGACCTGTGTGTCAACACCACCCAGCCGCTGATCAAGCCCGGTGTGGTGCTGGAAAAACAGGTGGATGAAAACTTGAATATTGTTCACTCTGATCAAGATAAAATTCGCCAGATTGTGCTCAACCTGCTCAGCAACGCAGCCAAATTCACCCATGTGGGTCGCATCCTCATCTCAGCCTACCGGACTGGTGAAGATACGCTGTGCATTGCGGTCTCAGATACAGGCATCGGCATCAGCCCTGAAGCCTTGCCGCGCATCTTCAAAGAATTTCAGCAAGCCGATTCCGGCACCACGCGTCAATACGGCGGCACCGGCCTGGGTTTGTCCATCAGCCGCAATCTGGCCCATCTGCTCGGCGGTGAGATCACGGTTCAGACTGAGTTGGACAAGGGTTCCACCTTCACCCTGACCCTCCCACTGGCATACCGCGCCAAAATCTTGCCTCCCTCTGAGGTGACCGAATCGGTTCCAGCGCAGTTGCCCGCATCGCCGCGGATTCAGCCAGACTATCCAATGCTTGCTGAGAAAAAGAACAAGTGCATTCTGGTCATTGATGACGATCCGGACGCCGTCTATCTCTTGCGCGAGAATTTATCTCATTGGCAATTTGACATTATCGGCACCCGCAACGGTCGAGAAGGTGTGGAATTGGCGCGCGAGCATCAACCGCAGGCCATCTTGCTGGATATCGTCATGCCCGGGGCGGATGGCTGGCAAATCCTGCATGATCTCAAAGAAGACCCCCTGACCAGCCATATCCCGGTTATCCTGCTCACCATTGTGGATAAAAAAGCCCTTGGTTTTCGTCTGGGCGCTTCGGCTTATCTGTTGAAACCGTTGGATCCCGGGGTGGTGATGGACACGCTTAAACGGGTGATCGTCCCGGAGAAGCGCCGGACGCGCATCCTGGTGGTGGACGACGATCCTAATATAGCCGATATGCTGCGCCAGTTCATCCCTGAGGCCCGCTTCTCGCTGGATTCAGCTTTGGATGGCGTGGCCGGGCTGGCAGCCGTGGCCGCCAACCGCCCGGACATCATCCTGCTGGACATCGTCATGCCGCGCCTGGATGGATTCGGTGTGATCGAACGCCTGCGCAGCGATCCTGCCACCCGCAGCCTGCCGATCATCGTCATCAGTGCCAAGGAATTGACCCATGAAGAAACCCAACGATTGAAGGCTTCTGTCAACCTGGTGATGGAAAAGCAGGGCCTTGAAGGGGAGAAGTTGGTGGAAGAAATAAACCGCGCGTTGGATCATCCGGAGCGACACATCCCATGAACGCGCAGGAGTGGCCGATATGAAAACCATCTTGGTGGTTGAGGATATAGAGCTGAATGTGGACTTGCTGCTGCAAATCCTTGAAGAAGATTATCGGGTGCTGGTCGCGAGGGACGGCGCCCAGGGGGTGGCGATGACTGAACAGGAAAAGCCAGATCTGGTCTTGATGGACATCTCCCTGCCGGTCATGGACGGTTATGAGGCTACCCGTATTCTGCGCAGCGCATTTCCCGGGCTGCCCATCATTGGGCTTTCAGCACACGCCATGCAGGGCGACCGCGAGAAAGCGCTGCAGGCGGGATGCAACGATTACATCACCAAACCGGTGGATGAAACCTTGCTGCTCAAAATGCTCGGCGATTGGCTAGGATAAGTCCCATGCGCGCCCCTAAGATTCTTGTGGTCGATGATGAGCCCTTCAACCTGGATTATATGCAGCAGGAGCTGGAAGAGGCGGATTATGTCATCCTCACCGCTGCGAACGGTCAGGAAGCGCTTGACCTCGTGCAGTCTGAAGCGCCTGATTTGATCCTGCTGGACATCATGATGCCGGTCATGGATGGTTTTGAGGTGTTGGCACGCCTGAAAGCCACCCCCGCACAGCGCGATATCCCGGTGATCATCATCTCGGCGATGAATGACCTGCAAAGTGTGGTGCGCGGGATCAAGATGGGGGCTGAAGATTACCTGCCCAAGCCCTTTGAGCCGACCTTGCTCTTCGCCCGCGTTTCATCCTGCCTGGAAAAGAAACGCCTGCGCGACCTGCAAACGCTTTACCTGAAAAGCCTGGAGCGCGAATTTGAGATTGCCCGCGATATCCAGAAGGATTTCCTGCCTTCGAAATTGCCGCAAATTGAGGGCTGGGAGGTCAGCGCGTATTTCAAGGCTGCCCGCGAGGTCACCGGCGATTATTACGACGTTTTCTTGCTGCCGGACGGCAACCTGGCGGTGGTGATTGGGGATGTGTGCGGCAAGGGCGTGGGGGCGGCGTTGTTCATGACCATTTTCCGCAGCCTGACCCACGCCACGCTGGTGAGCGATCTTGCGGCTGGCAGCCGGGGCGGTCAGGTGATCTTGCCGCGAGAACGGCTGCATGCGACCATAACTTTTGTGAATGATTATTTGAACCAAACCCATGCAGACGCGGAGATGTTTTCGACGATTTTTATCAGTTTGCTCAACCTGAAAACCAACACGCTGTCTTATATCAACTGCGGTAACGAGTCCCCGTTGGTTTTAAGGGCGGGGCAGGTGATCGCCACCCTGGCTCCCAGCGGTCCGGTGGTCGGGGTGCTGCCCGAAGCCAAATATTACGTGAAAGAGGTCGTCCTGGACCCTGGCGATATCCTGCTGGCTTTCACCGACGGCATCCCGGATGCCCTGAATTCGAATGATGAGCCTTACGAGAGAGAACGCCTGGCGCAATCCCTGGCAGGCTTTGCGGGATCGGCTTCCGGGCTGCTTGAAGGGGTGAAAACCCGCCTGTTTGAATTCATTGGCACGGCCAATCAGTTCGACGACATCACCCTGTTGGCCATCAAGCGCTGTTGATAAAGGTTGGCTGCATGAAATGGGAAGCATGATGGGTTCTGAAGATGAAATTCGAGCATTGTTGCAAACCTTTCAGGCAGGTTATACCCTTCGCGACCTGAGCCGGGTGGACGCTTTCATGGATTTGTTCACCCCGGATGCGGAGGCGATCGGCACCAACGGCATCCGCCCGGGCGAGGGTGAATGGTACACCCATCGCGCGGCTGCCCGCGAATTGGTCGAAGGCGACTGGAAGGACTGGGGCGACCTGTTGCTGGACCTTGAAACGGCCTCCATCCGGGCGGTTGGCGATGTGGGCTGGGTAGCTGCCACGGCCACGGTTACGATGACCATTGGCGAAGAGAATTATGCCTGGTTCCTCAAGTTCATCTGTGATTACATTGACACCTCCCAGGAAACTGCCGAGCAAAAATTGAACTACATCCTGCGCGGCGGGGCCAACACCATTTATGAGCTGCGCCGCGGCGAGCATTTTGTCTGGCCGCTGCGTTTTACGGCGGTCGTCGTGCGCCATTCTGGTACCTGGAAATTTGCCCAGATGCACTTTTCGTTTCCCACCACTAATTTTCCCGATGTGCGCAGCATTGTTTGAAGCGCGAAATATGAGCAGCGAAGATGCAAGATATTTTGGCACAAGATCAGTTCTTGTTCATCTCTGCAAGCGACAAAGCCTTTATCCTCGCTTTCGACGATGAAATGACCCGCCCGGGTTACACCTGTGGCGGTCAGATCGGCAGCGGTTATTGCTGGGGGCGGTAAATGAAAGTGATGGACGTTGCATGTTCCGCAAAGTCTATACCATCGATGGGCAGTTGATCGAAAAATGCAACGGGAATGCTTTTTATTTCCACCAACCCAGGCTTGACCAACTCCCCGATTTCATTGCGTTGTTCAGAGAATTTTATCCGGGCAAAAAAGCCGTGAGGTGATGTAACCGTCACCGCGGAAATTTCATCGTTGGCAGACGCAGGCAGGCTTGTGGTCGTTTGCCGGCGCTGCCGAAACTCAACGATGTTTGACCAGCCGTATCCGTACCATGCTGGTTTTGATGACCAGGGCTATCTGTATAATGACCGCGGAAATCTCACGTTGGTCTGGAGCATGCTGGATCCGGTTCGGGCAGAACTGTTCCCGGGGCAGCGCGCCTGGGCGCTCAACCTGTTATACCGCCGGCGGTTTGAGGCGCTGCTGCTGCCCGCGCCGATCGGAATAAAAGCAGATCATGTTCCCCCCTTGAACTGGTATGGGTATATACTGAGAAAAGAGGTGGATCGATGAACCGAAAACAGAAACTGATCATTGCCGACAATGGCAGCGTGTCTGAATTTATCCCACTTTGCCGGGAGTTTGGGCTGGGAATTGAGCTGCAAGCCTTCCATGATCAGCGTGTGCTGGAGCAGAATCCGGGTGCGCTGGAGGAGCATCGGCAGCTCATCCAGGGTATCCTGCCCCTCTCGCTGCACGGCTGTTTCGGTGACCTGTGTCCGGGCAGCTTTGATCCTTTGGTGCGCTCAATCACCCGCCAGCGCATTGAGCAAAGTTACTTGGTTGCAGCCTCTTTGGGTGCACAGCACCTGGTGCTGCATCACGGCTATGTGCCGCATACCAGCGCGTATGCCGGCTGGCTCAAGCGCAGTGTGGAATTCTGGCAGGATTATCTACAGGGCAAGCAACCCGCTTTGTGCGTTCACCTGGAGAACCTGCTCGAACTGGACCCGGGTCTGATTGCCGATGTGGTTCGCGGCATCCAGCGTCCCAACCTGGATATCAACCTCGATATCGGTCATGCGCATTGCAATTCCCGGACGCCGGTCGTGGGCTGGATTGAAGCGCTCGGCCCGCTCATCGGCTATGTGCACCTGCACGATAACCGCGGGGACGAGGATGAGCACCTGGGGCTGGGGCAGGGCAACATTCCCCTGGTTGAGGTGTGCCAGGCGCTGGAGCAGTACGCTCCCGATGCGCTCTGGTCGCTGGAAGTGGACGCTGGGGATGTGCGCGGATCGGTGGGCTGGCTGCAGGAACACGGTTTTCTAGAATGATTCATCGTTGAATAAATCCCTTTTTGCCTTGCTAAAGAGAGGTGATGATGCAAACTAGACTTTGGTTTTCAATGCTAATTATTTGCGCTTTCACCGTTGCCTTTTCATCCTGTAATCCAGAACAGACTTTGCAGGTTGAACCTTCGCCTACTGCTCCTCTGCCTGCCCTGTCATCCACAGCGTCACCGGCCACCCCGATCATTCCTCAAATCACCAGCGGCTGTTGTGATCCCATGTTCAGTTATGATCAATAAGGTAATTACCCGCGTAAAACATTATACAAAGAATGTACAGAATGTCTATCTTTGTGTACAATATGATCAATAAATAAACCTGAATACCTAATGGAGATCAAAACATGAACACACAACAACCTATCCGCGTTCTAGGCATTTCTGGCAGTCTGCGTAAGGCTTCTTATAATAGCTTGCTGTTGGAGGCGGCGGGTGAGTTGATGCCGTCTGAAGCAAAATTTGAAATTTATGACCTCTCATCCTTGCCCATTTATAATCCGGATGAAGAAAAACCTTTTCCCGCCCCGGTTGCCGATTTTCGCGCCCGCCTGGCTCAGGCGGATGCCTTATTGATCGCCACACCTGAATACAACAGCTCGATTACCAGCGCGCTCAAAAACGCCATAGATTGGGCATCGCGCCCGCCCCAGCAGCCATTGAACGGCAAGCCGGTCGCCATCATCGGCGCAAGCACAGGGAATTTCGGCACGTTGCGCGCGCAATTGCACCTGCGCCAGATTTTGACCCACGTGGGTGCGCTGACCCTGCCCAAGCCTGAGGTGCTGGTGGCGCGCGCCGAAAAAGTATTTACCCCGCAAGGCTATCTCACTGATGAGACGGCACGCGGCTTGCTCCGCGATCTGCTGATTGGGCTGTGGGGCTGGACCCGGCGCTTGTATCCTGAACGGATGGCGGTTAATCCATCTGAAAACCAAGCTGTGCTAGTGCGCTAAGCGGAAACTCGAAGCGCACCGTCTTTTGCGGATCCACCACCTGGCAAAACTTGAGTTCGCCTGCCAGGCTCATCAGCATCCCCGCGTCGTTGATAGATAAACCCGCGAAACGGGTGAGAAAATCGGCCATGGCGTGGATTGCGCCGCTGGCGGCCTCGTCGATGGTCGCTGCTGAGAACAGCGTGGCGACGACATCTTTATTTTTGACGAACGGCGTGGGCAGGCCTGTCAAATCCGGCATCACCTGGGCTTTGAAACGGAATTTCCCGGGCGTTTCGGCTCCGCAGATCACAATCTCCCCATCGCCCATCGCGGCGTGGAAATCGCCCGCGCCGAACAGCGCGCCCTCCACCCCGGCGGTGAAATAGACCGAAGCGCCGGCCGTGATCAGCGTGCAGTCCATGTTGCCGCCGTGCGGTCCGGGTGTGCCGGTGGGCGCTGCGCCCTCCGCGGGAGCCACCCCGATCACTCCGATCATCGGCTTCTTGTCCACGCGCACTTTGTCCTTGTAAACCACCTGGCTGCCGTCCTGTTTCAATACGGTGGTTTCCATCACGCTGATGACATCCCCCAGCGCACCTTCTCCGGGAAAAGTGACCATGATCGACTGCGGTCCGGTCTCGATTGACAGCACATCCACCCGCAGGACATCGCCTGGTTTAACTCCCTCGATATACAC
>CAZCBJ010000115.1:0-11743 GCA_964496705.1 uncultured Anaerolineaceae bacterium
TCTACACGGCTTACAGCGGCAGCACCGGCGGCGTGACGCTCACGGATGTGGTGGCCAATGCGAACAAAAGTGAAGGGGTTTGGATCACCAGCTTTGGGCGGGTGGCGGTCAACAAGATCAGCACCCTGCAGAACCAGTCTGGCTTAAGAATCGATAATCGCTCCAGTCTCAAGCAGCCCGTTCTGCTGAGCAACGCGGCGGCGCAGCAAAACGCCAGCGGCATCTCCATTTTGTCTTCGGGCGCGGTCACCTTGAACCATATCAGCGCCACCTTTAATTCGGGGGATGCGTTGGTTGTCGATAACACTTCTGGCACCGCCGGGGTGAGCATCCTCAGCACGCTGGGCAACAACCAGTTCGATCACAATGGGCTGAACGGCCTGGAAATCTATACCAACGGCAACATCGTGATCAATCACGCCTCGGTGAACGCAAATGGGGCGCTGAGCGGCGGGCAGGACGGCGCCATTCTAAATACCGCCGGCGCCAGCACCATCATCCTGACCTGTTCCTCGTTCAACAACAACTACAAGTCGGGCATCCGCTTCGTGATGGGCGCCGCCGGCATGCTGACCCTGAAAGGTTCCACCGCGCTCAACAACAACCAGGTCGGCGGCGCTTTCTTAGACCTTGCGGGCGCACCGTTCAAAGTCTTCTATCAAGCCTACACCTGCGGGTATTAGTCCATCAACCTCCCGCAGGCGCCGCCTGCGGGAGGTGGATGATTTATAGATAATCGCGCAACTGGCGGGCGCGGCGTGGGTGGCGCAGGCGGCGCAGCGCCTTGCCCTCGATCTGGCGGATGCGCTCGCGCGTCAGCCCAAATTTGAGTCCCACCTCTTCCAGCGTGTAGGTGCGCCCGTCCTCCAGCCCGAAGCGCAGCTTGAGGATGCGCGCCTCGCGCGGTGGCAGCGTGTCCAGCACCGTGTCCACCCGCTCGCGCAGCATATGGCTGTAGGCGGTCTGGCTGGGCGTGGGGGTGAGCTGATCTTCGACGAACTGCCCCAGCTCCGAATCGTCCTCATCCTCGTTGATCGGCGATTCGAGCGAGAGCGGCAGCCAGGAGACCTGCACCATCCACTCCACCTTGTTGATCGGCACCTCAATCACCGCGGAAAGCTCCTCGCTGGATGGCACCCGCCCCAGCTTTTGCTCCATTTCGTGGGAGAGCTTGTAGAGCTGGCGGATGCGGTCGACCATGTGCACCGGCACGCGGATGGTGCGGCCCTGGTCGGCGATGGCGCGGGTGATGGTCTGGCGGATCCACCAGGTGGCGTAGGTGGAAAAGCGGAAGCCGCGCTGATATTCGTATTTTTCCACCGCCTTCATCAGGCCCAGGTTGCCCTCCTGGATCAGGTCGAGGAAGGGCACGCCGCGACCGATGTAGCGCTTGGCGATGCTGACCACCAGGCGGGTGTTGGCCTTGATCAGGTGCTCGCGGGCGGCGCGGCCGTCTTCCACGTGGTTTTCCAGCTCCAGGCGGCGGCGCTTGGAGGCACGCCCGTCCATATGTTCCACCTCGTAACTGGCCTGTTTGCCGCGCTCGATGCGCTGCGCCAGGTTGATCTCCTCTTCCTGGTTGAGCAGCGGCACGCGCGACATCTCTTTCAGATACAACCCGATGGTATCATCGCTGGACAGCGAGCTGAGACTCTCGATGGGTGGGAATACGCCCGGCGCCAGCGGGGTGTTGTCGTCTTCGTCGATCGAGTCGTCCTGGTCATAAATATCCACCCCGCGCCGGCGCAGCGCAACCACGATGGAGTGCAGTCGCTCTGCGTCCTCGGAGACGTCAGGATAAACTTCCATCAGGTCGTCCGTGGTCAGGTAGCCCTGCACATCGGCTTTTTCGAGCAGCATGCTGAGGATTTCGGTACCGCGTCTGCGTCTGCCGGGAGTCATGGTTGCTCTCCCGTTGCAATTTCCCTGCCATCTTCGTTATTTGATTTCTTTTTCACTGCTGACCCCTTCCTGAACAAACAGTCAGGCTGCGTGTAGGATAATTGCGCTAAAAATGCTACGCGCAAAGGCCGATTCTTCGATAATGGTGAACCGGCTTGACCGTGCATTTATTCTGGTGTTGTCTGATGATCACAAACCTCCCTGTTCAGATCCGCTCCGCAAACCACGCACAGCCCCTTGCAATTCTCCCGGCACAGCGGACGAATGGGGATCTCCAGCAGCATGCACTCGCGCACCAGATCTGCCAGATCAACATTGCCGTCGTCCGGCAGGATCAGGCCGGAATCGGTCACTGAATGATGATTAAAGGCGTACAATTCACTGAAATGAGTGCTCAAGGGCTGTTGAAACTCCGCCAGACAGCGCACACATTCCATTTGTGTGCCTGCCAGGAAAGTTCCCTGTACCACCAATCCCTGTGGCGTGCGGCTGATATGCACTTTGCCGGTGAGGTTGTGCAGGTCGAGGTCTGGGGAGAGGTGCAGCGTGGGATAATCGAAGGTGATATCACGGCTGGTGCCAATGGGTTGATTGACAAGGAACCCGAGGTTGATGCGCAGCGGAAAGCGTGGTGCGTTCACAGGATAAATCAAAAAATTAAGCTATAATTAATCTTGAATAATCATAGCATATCGTATAGATAAAGTCAAGTATTTAATATTAAATTGATAAAAATGGAGATTATCTAATGCCTTCGCTCTTGCTGGCGACCAATAATCCCGATAAAATTCGTGAAATCCAGGCCATTTTTGAGTCCATGCACCTGGATATTCGCCTGGTGACCCCTGCGGATATCGGCTTGCACCTGGATGTGACCGAGGACGGCAAGACCTACGCCGAAAATGCGCTGAAAAAGGCTCAGGCTTTCAGCCACGCCGCATTGATGCCCGCCCTGGCGGATGACTCGGGTCTGGAAGTGAACGTGCTCAACGGCGCGCCGGGCGTGTTCTCGCACCGCTTTTCGCCTGTGCCGCACGCCACGGATGCCGACCGGCGGCGCTACCTGCTGCAAATTTTGCAAAAGCGCCCTCGCCCCTGGCTGGCGCGCTTTCACTGCACGGTGGCCATTGTCGCCCCGCATTTCAAAAGGGCAGAATTGTTTGATGGGCAGTGCCGCGGGATCGTCATCCCCGAGGAGCGCGGAACCGGCGGTTTTGGTTACGATCCCATATTCCTCGTCCCCGAACTGGGCAAGACCATGGCCCAATTGGACATGGAGGAGAAAAACCAGATCTCCCACCGCGCCCGCGCCTTGCGCGCCGCCGAAGAAGCGCTGGAGACACTGTAGGATTATTGCGAAGATAACGAAAATTTACGCAGATGAGTTTTTGCCAAATCCGTGGTCATTCGCGCCATCTGCGCTAATCTGCTAACCGGTTGCGGGAAGGCGCGCGGGTCTGCAACCCATTCTTGCGCAGCGCTGCTGCAGCCTGACCAATCAACCAGCCTGATCCGGCGAGCGACAGCAGACCGCCGCTGAGGTTCATCGTCAGCGGCCAGGCGTTGGCCCAGTGGATCCCGCCTGCGCTGAAGGTGTGGCTGGGCCTGGCCAGCAGCGCAAGCAGCGCCACGCTGGTTGTGCCGGCGCCGCCCATCAGGGTGAACGCAGCGGTCAAGCCCATTCATACAATCGCTATGATCCGCAAAGTCTTTGCCCACCAGGTGTTTCCATTTTATCTCATCCTCCTACAACACATCCACCACCATGAGCAGCATGGCGGTGAGCATGTACAGCGACGCGTATTTGAACAGGGTGAAGTCCAGCCGTTCAGAGGGGCGCAGCAGGCTGGCAGCCGCCAGCAGGAACAGACCCGCTGAGAGCACGCCCAGCACCTGCAAAAATCCCCAGGTCATGCCGAGTCCCACCCCGGCAGCAATCATCAGCGCAGTGACCAGCACGCTCGAGCCGGCGATGACCGCGCGGGTGAAGCGCAAGCCGTAGGTGGCTGGGAAGGTGGGGATGCCGGCGCGCTGGTAATCCGCGTGATTGCGCATGCTGAAGGTCAGGATATGGGTGGGAATCCAGAAGATCACGCTCAGCGCCAGCGCAGCGCCGATCCAGTCGAGGCGTCCCAGCCCCAGCGCCCGCCCGGCCAGGATGGGCATGGCGCCGGCGATCCCGCCCCACAGGTTCGACCAACAAGTGCGCCGTTTGAGCCAGAGGGTGTAGATGACCACGTCGAAGAACAGCCCGGCGAAGACGATCAAGCCGAACAGCGGGTCCATCAGCGCCGCCCAACCCACACCCAGCGCTGACAGCGCCAGCCCCAGACGCAGCGTCTCAGCCGGGCTGACCCGCCCGGCAGCCGACGGGCGGCACTCGGTGCGCTGCATTCTGGCGTCGATGTCGCGGTCGTACCACATGTTGATCACCGTGCTGCCGGCGATGGCTAAAAACAGGCTGCCCGCCGCGCCCAGCAGTGTGGGGGCATGCAGCACGGAGCAGCGCGCGCTCATATAGCCCGCCAGGCCGGTAGCCAGCAGCAGGCCGGTTTGCAGGCTTTTGGTCAGCGGCCAGTACAGTCGTAATTTCGTCTGGATGTTGTTGAGGATTTGCATACAGGCCTTCTGTTGTCTTTCCCGCTACTGCCGCGCACAGCGGAAGCCCACCCCCGGGCTGAAATAATCCGGGACGGCGTTGTTGCGCACCCACACCCGCAGGTTGTAGGCGTAGGTATCCTTGGAACCGCCGCGCATGTAGCGGTAGTGCTGGCCTTCATAAAATCGCCCACTGGTGGTGCCAAACAGGAAAAAGAAACGCTCGCCAACAGCCCGCATTCACTTCCTCCGGTTACCGGTGAATGTTGAGCAGAGCTTATTATACCGCGCATGCCGGAGTGTATAATGAAGGGTGACTTTTAAATCCGAGGTGAGCTTCATGCGTCTGCCGTTGCCGCTGATTGTCCTGCTGGTTGACCTGGTGATGCGCTCGATGAACCGCAAAATGGGCAGCCGCGTCCCCCCTGTCCGCCGCAAGAAAGCCCTGCCCGAGCCCGTCCGCCGCGCCGCCTTTGACCGGCTGTGGCAGCAGACGCTGGCGGGGGCGCCCAATCCGCTGATCGACTACAACCTGCCCTTTCCGCGCATGGAATTCTTAAATTACCTGTGCGACCACCTGGGTCTGGCCGCGCACGGCTCGCAATTGCCCGACCTGCAGATGCTCAAGCCGGTACGCAACAGCAGCGACGCGACCGAATTCGGCAACCGCCAGCAGATCTTTGCCACGGCGGACGCCATCTACGCCGCCTGGTTCGCCGTCTGGGACCGGCCCAAGACGCAGGGAACCCACAACGCCTGCATGCGCATCGGCCCGGCTGCGGGGCAGTGGGTCAGGTTGTACTACTTCCACCTGATCAATGTTGAAGCCGGCTGCACATTTCCCTACACCAGCGGCACGATCTACCTGGCGCGTGGCGAGGATTTCCCCACCATGATGTCAACCCGCAATACGCGCGCATCGGGATGGAAGCGGAACAATGGGGCTCCACCGACCCGGTTCAGCCCCTTGCGCGCATCCGCGTGGCACCGCAGGATTTCCCCTACCTGGACAGGGTGGAGTTCATCCGCTTTGAAGGGCGATGAATTTGGCTTATCTTGGTGGGTGTTGTATAACCAAATTATGACCAATTCCATTCGCGATGATGAGCGATTATCCGTTTTATTGACCGAGATAAAGGATCAGTTATTCCAGGGCTTGGGCGATCAACTGACCGCGGTGTACCTTTACGGCTCGTATGCCCGTGGAGATGCCCAACCCGATTCGGATGTTGATGTGCAGGTTGTTGTAGAAGGATCTCCGGACGATGCCAGGTTGTTCGATCAGGTGGCACAGATTGCCAGCAATCTTTCACTGCAGTATGAGACCTTCATCAGTCCGATGTTGATTTCTCGACAGCAATTCATCCGGCTGCATTCCCCGTTCCTGGCTAACGTGCGACGTGAAGGGATTGCGCTATGAATGAGATGGAGGCTTTATTGTCAAATGATTTTATTGCAGCCGCGCGCCTATATCTTCGGAAAACGTAAAAGTTATTGGTCAAGAATGATAAGATTGAAACAAATATCACGAATAAAAACCTGATTGATCTTCTTCGTGACATTCGTCTATTTGTGTCATTCGTGATCGTTTATGTTTAAGCCACCGGCGTGCCGGGCGGCACGGGGCGCTCAGTTTCCAGCAGGATGATATCCTCGTCGTTTTCCAGCACCGCGCCCAACACCAGCACCTCGGAGACAAAATCGGCCACCTGCTTGGGCGGAAAGTTGACCACCGCCACCACGCAGCGCCCAACCAATTCCTCAGGTGTGTACAGCCGGGTGATTTGCGCGCTGGACTGCTTGATCCCCAGCGGGCCAAAGTCCACCCACAGTTTATAAGCCGCTTTGCGGGCTTTGGGGAAGTTCTCGGCGCGCACGATGCGCCCGATGCGCAGCTCAACTTTGGCGAAATCTTCGTAGATGATGGGCATCGTGGTATTTTACCATTTCACCCGGGGTTTCAATGAGGTGGAATGGTTCGGCATCAATATCCTTTTCATCCCTTTCATCTTTTTCATCCTAGTGAAGGTGTTTGCTATTTCACCCGCCAGACGTGCACCAGCGGCGCGGCTCCGTCGGCAAACCATTCCAGCAGGTACAGCGTGCCGCTGCGCCGGTCAAAGGCCGCCTCACCGATGCGGTAGCGGCGCTGGTCGCCCGTGCCAAGCATGCCCGGCTCGACGCCGTCGGGATTGAGCAGCAGGTGCTCGTCAATGTCCAGCACAGCGTAGGGCTGCGGCTCCCAGGGCTGCAGCTCGCCCAGCGCCACGCGCGCCAGGTCGTCGGGATTGTAGAAGATCAGCTCTGCGTCGAAGTGGGTGCTCCACCAGCCGCGGTATTCGTCGTGGCTGGCGCAGCCCTTCAGATCCTCGTTCCCGCAGAGTGCGCCGTCGCGCAGGCGGCAAAGCGGGAACTGCCCGATGATCTCCACCTCCACACACGGACGGTTGACATCCTTCAGGTCGCGGTAGCCGTACCAGTACTTGTCGCCGTTGCTCTTGGTGCCGGCGAAGACCAGCGCGGTGCGCCCGCCGGGGGTGGTGATCCAGGCGCCGCCCTCCCATTCGTCCGGGTGCTGGTAGCCGTTCAGCGCGCGCTGGATGCCTTCGGCTTCGTTTGAATTCTGATATTGCAGCAGGGTGAGTGTTTCCAGGCGCGTGCCGGATTTGGCGGGTGTTCCGCTGTCATCCAGCCACGGTCGGTAGGCATACAGGGTTGGCCCCATGCCCGACCAGCCGCCGTCGCGGAAGCGCCCGCTGCCCACCAGGCGACCGTCCGCATAAGTGACGGCGAAGTCATGGGGGATCTCAAGCAGGTATCCGGTGGTGTTGTAACTGCTCAAGTCATCCAGGTACCAGGGGCCTTGCACATCCGGCGCGCTCAAATCGGGATTGAGCCAGGCGTGGGTGCCGTTGACCTTCTCGGGTTCCATGTGCTGTCCCCACGTCAAATGAATTTTCGGACCGGTGGCTGAATCGTTGAGATAGAGCAAGCCCAGGCGCGGCAATTCATCGAACTCCCTGAAGAAACGGTCGGCCACGTTGTGATAATCCTGCAGGAACTCGGCGCGGTTGAGCGCGTTCAGATGCTTGGAGATGACTGGGGCGGGGATGCTGATCTCGGCAATCTGGCTGCCGTCGGGCAGCTCGCCGTAGGGCAGGCGGTCGTGGGCGCTGACGAACAGCGAGCCAGGGAAGCCGTCATCTGCGCCGTCCGGGTCGCCGTCCATGCGGAAGGTCATCGCGCCGCCGCCGTACTCAAAGGTGCGCGGGCGCATCTCGCCCTGCGGCAGGCGGAAGGCGCCCTGGTATTCCAGGTCTTCGGGCTGCAGCAGTTCGGCAGCGCCTTGCGGCAGCGGTGCGCGGGTGAGGGTGGGCTGGGCGGGCAGCGAGGGCTGTGTGGGCTGGCTGAGCGCAGCGGTCGGGATGGGTTCGGCGGGGGCGGTCGGCAGACCGCAGGCCAGTTGCAGCGCCAGCAGCACTGCCAGGATGGGCAGCCAGCGGGGATGATCTTTCACAGATGTTTGCCTTCCCGTGAATCCATGAATTGAATCGATGATGTATTTGTAGCAAATTACACGGATGATTTCAAGGTCAACAGAACAAAATATCACACAACCGGGCTTTCGCGCAGGCTGCCGTCCGGGTGGAACCAGGCCTGCGCGCAGATTTCCAGCGCGCGCAGCACCTCCCCGTCCAGCGGCGGGGCGTCGCTGCGCGTGCGCATTTTCACCGGCAGGCCGCGGCGGGCGAGGAAGAACTTGACCGCCAGCGGGTGGGCGGCGCGCTCGACCATCTCCAGCATGCACAGGCGCGCCTGCAGGCGGTCAGCCTGCGGGTCGCCGCTGCGCCCGGCGGCGATCACTTCACCCACCAGGTCGGGCAGCCAGTTGGCGGCGATGCTCATCGCTCCTGATGCGCCCAGCCGCACCGATTCCAGCAGCAGGGGCGTGTTGGCGTGCAACAGAGCCAGCGGGGTGCCGTCCGTGGCTTCCAGGTGAGCCTGGATGCGCGCCAGCTCGCCGCTGGTCTCTTTGTAGGCATGGAAACGCCCGCTGTGCGCCAGCCTCCCGACCAGCGCCGGGCTGAGGTGATAAGCGCGCGGATGGGGGCACTCGTACAGCCCCAGCGGCGCCTCCACCCGGCAGGCCAGCGTCAGGTAATACCATTCCAGGTCGGCTTCCTCGTCCAGCCAGGGCGGCGCCACCAGCATGACCACATCGGCCCCGGCTTTGGCGGCCTGGTTGCACAGCGCGATATCCTCCTCCAGCGTTTCGCCCAGGTTGCCGGTTGCAGCCACCGGCACGCGCCCGGCGGCGGCGCGGGCTGCCTCGCTGATCAGCAGCAGGCGCTCGGATGGGCTGAGCAGGTGCATCTCGGACGACAGGCAGTTGGCGTACAATCCACCCACGCCGTGCGCCAGGTACCATTCCAACATGGCGTGGTAGGCGGGCAGATCGATCTTCATCTCAGGCGCGTAAGGTGTGGGCAGCACCGGCCAGGCGCCGGCGAGGTGGAGGGGTTTGTTCTTCATGGGGTAATTATAGTGTCGGATAGAGAGAGTGATAGCAGAAGACTTCCTTAATTTTATCCATTATCCCTGACTTGTTGACGACCTTAAGGATCGTGCTAGAATTGTTGCAGTTTTTGTGCGCTTCAGCGCATGGTTGCTGGTCATTGGTCTTCGCAGTTGGTGGTCATCCTGCAATGAACCTGAAATGAGCTGGGCTGTTAACCGGAGCAATGCGAGAGGGTGGTTGTCGTATGGCCTTCTGTTCTCTCCTGAAGGAATCATCCCAAACGAAAAATTTAACCAGAGGAGTTCAAAGATGGGCATAAAAATTGGTTCCATCGTCATCCGCTGCTATGCATTTGAGCAAATGATGAAGTTCTGGCAGGAAGCGCTTGGCTATGAACCAGTCAGGCCTGAAAGCGGCGGATTTGTGATCCTGGGCGATCCAAATGGCGAAGGTCCCAACATCTCTCTCGATCGGATGCCGCAAAAACGATCTGGCAAAAGAGGCTGGCTGCATTTGGATCTGTATGCTGACAACCAGATAGAAGAAGTGGATCGTTTGGTGAAAATCGGCGCGGTGCGGTATCCCTGGCGGTATGAGCCGGATGCGGATTATGTCGTCCTGGAAGACCCTGACGGTAACCTGTTCTGTGTTATTCAAAAATGAGGAAATTCATCCGTTGCACATGGCAGAGATACTGATCCGCGGAGCGCGGCTCCACAACTTGAAAAATATCACCCTGTCCATCCCCAAGAGCCGGCTGGTGGTTTTCACCGGGCTGTCGGGATCGGGGAAATCCACGTTGGCTATTGACACCCTGAATAAAGAGGGCCAGCGCCAGTATATGGAATCGCTGGGCATGGTCACCTACGAAAGCCGCCCGATGGTGGACGAGATCCGCGGGCTGTCGCCGGCGATCAGCGTGGACCAGCGCAACCGCAACCGCTCGCCGCGCTCAACGGTTGGCACCGCCAGCGAGGTGTACACCTACCTGCGGGTGCTGTTCGCCCGCGCCGGTCACCGCCCCTGTCCAGCCTGCGGCACTGACGTGCCGCCGGAGCACGAGACCGGCGAGGAGGGCGCCGCCTGGGAGGGCGAGGACGAGAACGGCGAGCCGGAAATTAAAATCCCCTGCCCAGCCTGCGGTGCGCTGCTGCCCGGGATGGACATGGCTTCCTTTTCGTTCAACAAGCCCGCCGGCGCCTGCCCCACCTGCACCGGCCTGGGCACCATCTACACCGCCAACCTGGCGCGCATCCTCGACGAGGAGAAAAGCCTGACGGAGGGGGCGGTGTTGATCTGGGAGCCGGTTGTTTTGCCCCGCTACCTGGACACGCTGCGCGCTGCCGCGCGTTATTACGACCTTACGTTTGACCTGACCATCCCCGTCCGCGACCTGGGGCTGGTACAGCGCGACCTGCTGCTCCACGGTGTGCGCAGCGCGCAGTTCGTCCGCCATTTTCCTGACCGCGAGCTGCCCCCCACGGTGGCGAAAGGTTATTTCGAGGGGCTGGTCACTAATCTGTTGCGCCGCCATGCCGAGCATACCACCGATGAGGACAGCGATTACCTCGAAAAGCTGGAGCGCCTGCTGGTGCAGCAAGATTGCCCGGACTGCGCCGGGACGCGCCTGTGTTCCGCGGCGCGCGCGGTGCGGGTGGCGGGGCGCGGCGTTGTGGACATCTCACGCCTGCCGCTGGAAAAGCTGGCCGGGTGGATCGCGGGGCTGCAGGCTGACCTGCCGCCGGAAGAGTGGCAGGTTGCCGAGCCGGTGGTGGTGGATTTGCAGGGGCGCGTGCGGCGGTTGGTGGACATCGGTTTGGGCTATCTGACCCTGGAGCGCGCCACGCCGTCGCTCTCGGCGGGCGAGGCCCAGCGCCTGCGCCTGGCGGCGCTGCTCAGCTCCGGGCTGACCGGCGTGCTCTATGTGCTGGATGAGCCGACCATCGGGCTGCACGCGCGCGACAATCCGCGCCTGATCCGCATGCTGCGCGCGCTGCGCGACCTGGACAACACCGTCCTGCTCATCGAGCACGATCTGGAAATGATCGCGGCTGCCGACTGGATGGTTGATTTTGGTCCCGGCGGCGGGCGGCTGGGCGGGCAGATCGTGGCCGAGGGGCCGCCGGAGGCGGTGGCTGCCAACCCTGCCTCAATCACCGGGCAGTACCTTTCCGGCGCCGCGCGCATCCCGCTCCCTGCCTCCCGCCGTCCAATCGGCGAGTTGGGGCTGACCATCCGCGGGGCGCGCGAGCATAACCTCAAGAATGTCACCGCCTTTTTCCCTCAGCGCGCGCTGATCGCGGTCAGCGGGGTCTCTGGGTCGGGAAAATCCTCTCTGATGTTGGATATCCTCGACCGGGCCGCCCGACAGCGCTATTACGGCGCAGCCGCGCAACCCGGCGCATATGAGTCCATCCAGGGGTGGGAATGCTTCGACCGCATCATCAGCATTGACCAAACGCCCATCGGGCGCTCGACCCGCTCCAATGCGGCGACCTACACCGACGCCTTCACCGCCATCCGCGAGGCTTTCGCCGCCCAACCCGAGGCCCGGCGGCGCGGGCTGGGCGCGCAGCATTTTTCCTTCAACATTCCCGGCGGGCGCTGTGAGCGCTGCGAGGGGGCGGGGGTGCTGGCGGTGGAGATGCACTTTATGCCGGATGTGCAGGTGCGCTGCCCGGTGTGCCGCGGGCGGCGTTTCAAGCGCGAGGTGCTGGCGGTGCA